>JAQBQB010000030.1 GCA_028287235.1 Gemmatimonadota bacterium
GATCTCCACGCCCCACGCCCCACGCCCCACGCCCCACGCCCCACGCCCCACGCCCCACGCCCCACGCCCCACGCCCCACGCCCCACGCCCTACGCCCCACGCCCCTGTTTCCGCGTCATCCGTGCGAAAATGACGGAGCTATCCCGATAGAGCGGCCACTCGCGCGAAGAATTATGAGTTCTCGCATATCGCGACAGACGATGCATTCCGCGAACCGCATCCGACGAAATCGCTAGGACGAATCTTCCGACCTGCATCGAGGTTCCCAATCGCCTGATCGCGTCCCGATGTGACCTATTCCACTGCCGGTGTGTGTTTTGCGTGTAGGTTTGCAAAGTCTTCCCACCACAGGAAGCGATTGCCTACCTCGACGACACGCCCCTCTCCTCCCGAGCCGCATCGCCCATTCACCGATCCAGCTCTGGCGACGCTGGGGCGGATTCTCGGGCACACACCGCACGCCACGAGCGCCGGGTTGCTCAACAACGCCGAGATCGTGGTATGGCAGTCGTCGCGGCGTCTGGTCATCGCGCTGGCCATCGGGACGATCGGCGTGCTGCTGCACCTGTTCGGCATCGCGAAGGGGCCGAGCTGGCCCTTTCTGGCCGTGGTTCCGGTCTACATCGGCGTCGTCGCGCTGTTGACGGTGTCGATCGAGCGGCGGCATCAAGTGACGCGCGCCGCGCTCGTCGTGCTCGCGTTGACCGACGTCGCCGCAATTTTCGCGACCGTCGCATTGGTGACGCCGCCGGCGTTCTACCTGCGCGCATTGCTCCTCAGCCTCTTGGCGCTCCAATTCACTCAAATGTTCTTCGGACGTTCGCCGGCGCTCACCGTCGTCGTGACGTCGGCGCTCGCCTACATCGGGCTCATGATCGGCGCGTGGGAGCTCGGGATGAACGTCAACTGGATCGAGCAGGGCTGGCTGCTCGCGCTCTACCTGCTCGTCGCGCTCAACGGTATGGCGTTGCAGGCGAGCGCGAACCGGCGGCTCGCTGCGCTCGTCGATCTCTTCGCCGCCGCCCAACGCGGTGATTTTTCGCGAACCTTCGTCGAAGAGCGCGACCGCGAGCCCGACGGCATCACCCTCCTCGGCCGCGCGTACAACCATCTTCGCTCAGAGCTCGCGACGATGGTGTTGACCGACACGCTCACCGGCTGCCTCAACCGCCGCGGCTTCGAGCAGGTGTTGAACCAGACGGTGTCACTGTCGATGCGGCGCGGCGGCGAGCTCACGCTGTTGGCGATCGACATCGACCACTTCAAGGCGATCAACGACACCGTGGGACATCTCGCCGGCGACGCGATTCTTCGCGAGCTCGCCGAGCTGCTCTCGCAGTCGTCGCGCCCCGGCGACGTCGTCGCGCGCGTCGGCGGCGAAGAGTTCGTCGTGCTCCTTCCCGGCGCCGATAGCGAAGACGCGGGCGTGGTCGCCGAGCGTGTGATGGCGAACGTGCGCGGCCACACGTTCCGCACCGCGCGCGGCCGCCAGCAGGTGAGCGTGAGCCTCGGCATCGCGTCGGAGCAGATCATCGACGCGCACATGACCGGCGCGCTGCGCGCACGCGCCGACGAGGCGTTGTACGTCGCGAAGCGACTCGGAAGAAACCGCGCGGTGATGTGGGCGCCGGGCATCCGCTCGAACGCCACACCGCCATGGACGGGAATCTCCACGACACTCTAAGCGGGTCTTTCGCCGCGCGCGATGGCGTGCATATTGATCGCTGCCGTGCTACCGGGAGCACGGTGCGTGACGTGGTGATGGGCTGGGACGCATCACGCCGCGCGGAGCTCGGAAGGCACCCAGAAAGTAATTGCCTCGAGAGCTCATAACTACGTTGCGCCGCGACTGGCCGCTCTGCTGGGACGACTCCGTCATTTTGTTCGCGGATGATGCGGAAACAGCCGCGGAAAAAGCCGGATCGCTCCGTGAGGAGCGATGGATTCTCTCGCAACGAGCCCGGACGACTTTTTCTTTGGAACAGACGCTCGGGCTGCCACTAATTGCTTCCCGAGCGTCTGTTCCAAAGAAAGAGAGTTCGTCCGGGCTCGTTGGGCATGGAGCTGTCAATTCACTCGGAGCGATCCGGCCGTTTCCGCGGCTATTTCCGCGTCATCCGTGTGAAAATGACGGAGCCGTCTTCCGAGACAGCCCTTACATCGCGAGATACGCCTGCCTCAACGCCGGCAGCGCTCCAAGCACGAACATCACGATCGCAAACGCAACCGCCTTCTCCTTCGACACTTTCCCCGTCACATAAAAGCCAATCCCCAACAACACTGTTACCCAAAGAGTTATCAAATCGAGTCGCCCCATCAACTGATACACTATTGGATTGGCCGTATCGGGATCCATGAAGCGCGCCGGACTCAGTGACACGGCCAGCGCTCCGTTCAGCTTGGCGGGATCCATCATCAATCCCTGCACGCCGTTGATCACCGTCCCAACCACGCGCGGCATGTAGGCCCACGCGGCCACGACGAGCGCGGCGTGATACGCCTGCTTCGAGCCGAACAGTTTGCCCACGAGCCATGCGACGGAGCCGAGCAGGAACATCGTGATCAGCATGACGACGCCAATGCCGTACTTCGTGCTCGCCGTGGTCATGCCGCGCATCTTGTCCATCATCTCCGCGGTCATCTGCGGATTCTTCGCCATCACCTTCGCGGAGTTCCGCGCGAACTCGGCGTCGAACAGCGGCTCGAGGGTGTTGAACGTCGCGTAGAAGATCACCGCGATCGAGATCGCCACGAACAGCATCGGCGGCCACACGCTCTTGTCCTGGCGGCGCCGGAATACGTCGGTCGGTTGGAAGAAGATGTCGATGACGTCTTCCCAGAAACCGGGCGACTTTGCGGGTGCGGAGATGGTTGCCATTCGAGAGAGAAGGGGAAGGGGGAGCGAACGTCAGGCGCCTTGTCCGGAGCTCAGCTTGCGCCTTTTCTCTTTCAATCCTTTTTAATAGGATGTTCGTCGCGCGCAGGTGCAGCGCGGCCGGGCTGTCATGATACGACTTGGCGGCGTCGTGGAACAGATGCGCGATCTCGTCCGTGCGGTTCGCGCCCTGGGCATGTCAGCTCTTCTCCTTGGCATGTCGCCCTTCGATCGCCTTGACGTACGCCGCGATTTCCGGAAAGGAGATGCCGAGTGCCGACGCATCGGCGAGTAACCGGTCGACGAGCGGCCGCAGTTCACGTTCGCGATCGCGACGCGTCGCCGGAGCGGTCGGCTGGGTGGGGATGTCGCGAACGAACGTACCGATGCCGCGCCGCGTGGTGAGCACTCCGGCTCGCTCGAGCCCCGCGTACACCTTTGCGACGGTGTTCGCGTTGACGCGTAAATCGACGGCGAGCTGTCGCACCGTCGGCAACCGGTCGCCGCTCCGCAGCCGCCCGCCCGCGATCGCGGCGCGAATGGCGCGCTCGATCTGGGCGTAGAGCGGCGTGGGGTCGGATCGGTTTATGGCGAGCACGTATGATTGTACTAGTAGATTAGTACAATCGTCAAGCGGTGGCTCGCCTAATCGCTAATTGTGTTGATCTGACCACTCCTGTTCACTGGGCGCGGGGATGAGGATGATAGGGGAATACAGAAAGGGTCGGGCGTGAGCCCGACCCAATCCGAACTCGACCCCTCTATCCTCATCCCAGAGCACAGAGAGCTAGAGTGCTTACTCCGCGACCATCGCGATTGATGCGATTCAGCGGGTAATGAGCTCAGACAATGCGGCTTTTACCCTCGGATCTTCCGACCGCGACAGCTGCGAGATGGCACTCCGCCGGACGCTCAAGTTCTCCTCGCCCTTCACGATCGCCAACAGCTTGTCCACCGCGGACCGCTCGCCGTTGCGTACGTAGATCCCGATCAACGTCTGCTTCATGCTCGGATCGGTGGTCGTGTCGTACAGCTTGATCATGTCGCCGATCGACGCGCCGGCGCGGCTCGCCGCGTCGATGGCGCGACGGCGCATTTGCAGCGGCTCGTTCCCGTCTTGCGCCATGTTGACGAGCCACTTCGTGTTCTCCGAGCCGCCGATGTCGGTGAGCGCCTGGAATACGGCTTCACGCGAGCGGTCGCTCTTAAGGCTCGGATACAGCTCGCGAAGGAGCGCTGCATCCTGCGCCGTGGCGTAGTCCTGGCCGAGTGCGCGAAGGGCCACGGTGAGCACTTCGTCGGGTAAGTCGGTGCGGCGAACCGCGGTGCGCAGATACTGGCGAGCGCGCGGGTCGCCCGAGCGCGCGAGCGTGGACATCGACTCCTTCGCCAGCCAATTGCTCTGCGTCTGCTTCGACAGCTCGATGAGCGGCGGAATACCCGAGCCGTGGTCGAGGCGGCCGAGCACCGACAGCGCGCCTTGTCGAACGGTCTGGTTGTCGTTCTCGTCGCGCGCGATCTGTAGAATCGGATCGGTGACGCTCGACGGAATCGTCTGCATGCCGTCGGTCGAGCGGCCCATGTAGTTCAATGCGCTGCGCCGCGTCTCGCGCGGCAGTGTCGTGTTGCGCGCGATCGTCACCAGCGTGCTCGCAGTGTTCGCGCTGTCGGCGAGCATCGCCGGCATGATCGCGTCGCGGCCGGCGCGGCCGTCGATCTTGCCGGCCATCGAAAGCAGATAGTCTGCAGCTTCCTGCCCGCGCACGTGTCCGAGGTCGGTGACGCCGCGCAGCGTGGAGTCGGTCGGGCCCACGTACGCTTGTACGGAAAGCGGAACCTTGTCGGCGCGGTCGATGACGACGCGCACCGGTCCGGCCACGCAGTTCTCCGTGCGTACGCCGTCGTTGTAGTTGCCGTAGAAGCTGCCGCTGTAGCTGTTCGGCCCCGTCTGGATGTACGTGCGGCCGTTGCCGCAGATCCCCGCGCGCGACGGGAAGTTGAACTGCACGCGGCCGTCGGGCGCCGATGCGACGCGGTCGGCGAGGGACTGGGCCGCGGCGGGGGTGACGGCCGCCGCGACGAGCGTGGCGGCCACGGTGAGCTGTGTGACGCGTGAGAGGCGGTTCATGGCCGGCCCTTGTCGATGATGTCCATGAGGAGCTGCGTCGACCGCGGATCGTTCTTCCGCGTGATCGCGTTCATCGCCTGCTTCCGAAGGTCCACGACGGTGCTGTTCTTCACGATGTCGAGCAGCTTGTCGGTCGCTTCCGGCTCCTTGCGGTTCGCGAGCACGTTCACGATTTGCGAGCGGATGTTGTACGAGTCCGCGCTGTCGTAGAGCTTGTTCAGATCGGCGATCGACGAGTTGGAGCGCAGCAGGCGCGAGATCGCGGCGGCGCGCAGCTGGCTCGGCTCATTCTGATTCTGCGCGATCGCGAGCACCCACTTGTCGTTGTCGGCGCCGCCCATGCGGCCCACCGCGCCGATGATCGCTTCCTTCAAGCGGTCATTGTCGGCCTTGCCGTAGAGGGTGCGCAGGTACGCTGCGTCGTCCGCCGTGGCGTGATCGTTGTTGAAGCTGCTCACCGCCTCCACGCGCAGGGTGATCGGCGCGTCCTTGCGGTCGATCAGCGCGCGCATGCTCTGTCGAGCCTTCTGGTTGTCGCTCGACGTGAGCGACCGAACGATCGACCGCTGGATGCGCTCGTCCTGCTCGGTGCGCAGCATGTCCTCGAGGGCGTTGAGACCCACGTCGCCGGTGAGCCGCGGCAGCGCGCTGATCGCCTCGGAGCGCACGGTATACGACGGATCGGATTTCGCCGCGGCGATGAGCAGCTGCGCCGACTCGGCGTCGCCGCGGCGGCCGAGCATGAACACCGCGCGGCGGCGCAGCTCGCTCGAGCACTCGTCCTTGCGGTCGAGCACCTTGCGGAGCAGCGGCATCGCGGCGGTGGGGTCCATCTGACTCAGCGCGTTCATCGCTTCGACGCGCACCTGAATGTCTTCGTTGTCGCAGATCGACGCGCCGCCCTGCGATGCCGCCTTGGCCACCTTGTTGGCTGCGTCGCGATTGCCGCGCTGCGCCAGCACGCCGTTGATACGGTTGTACAGCGTGGCAACTTCGCTGTCGCTCGCGCCGCGGCGCGCCGCGTAGAACCCGTCGTTCGAGCTCGAGTTCGAGACGTTCATCGTCTTGGTCGCGAGCGGCTCGAGCAGCTTGGCCGCCTTCTCCAGCTCGTCCGTCGTGCCGACCTTGTACCGCGCGTACGCTTCGTAGTAGATCGCGTCCGCCTGGTAGGCCGATTTCGGATATTTCTGCTGGATGTCCTGGAACATCCGCGCGGCGCGGCCGTACTCGCCCACGTTGAGCGCGTTGCGAGCGACGCGATAGACCGAGTCGGCCGGATCGCCCTGTGCCCACGGCGCCGGCGGCATGCGCACGGACACGTCGCCGCCGCGATAGATCGCCATTGGCGCCATTGGCGCCATCGGTGCCATTGGTGCCATTGCCGGCATCGGGGGGAGTGACCCCATCGGCGCGAGCGCGGCGAGCGGAGCGAACTGCTCTCTGTCGATCATCGACGCGGCACGCATCGCCTCGCGCTGCACTTCCATGATCTCGCGATTCTGTACGATCACCTCGCGGGACATCTCGCGCGCCGCGGTCGCCATCTCGCGCCCTTCGCGCGCCACTTCACGGATCCGATCGAGTTGATCGGCGTCGATGATGCCGATTCCATCGCCCGGTCCATAGAAGATTCTCGCCGTGCGCGGAGCCGGGGACGGACGCGCGGCTGGTGTGGCTGGCACAGCTGGTGTCGCCGGCGCAGCTGGAACCGGCGGCGACGCCGGTGGGGGATTCTGGGCATGCGCCACCGACCCGGCGGCGCTGACCAGGGACAATGCCGCCAGCATCATGGCGAGCGTGATGCGTTTCATCGCTCCTCTCCTCAGTTCGCAGTATTGACGGCGGCCGCTGTGCGCAGCCGCGTAATGACGTCGCGCTGTTCCAGCGCGCGGTTGATCAGATCGAGCTCGGTGCGGCTATGGTTGTTCTGCAGCCGAACGACCTGCGCGAGCACGAGCTCGAGATCCTCGAGCAGGTTGCGCATGTCTGGGTCGCTCGACGCCGGTGAATCGATGAGCAGGCGTGTAGTGGTGAGCAGCTCGCCGGCGCGCCCCACGAACTGTTGATTGGCGCGGCCGCTCTTCACCTCGGATGGCAGCGCGATCAACAGCGCTGCGGTCTGGCCGAGGTACTTCGACGTCTCGACTTCGTACGGATTGTTGGCGAGCGCCAGCGCACTGTCGGGCCGTGCGGGCGCCGCGCTTGCAATCGGCGGCGCGGCCTGTGCCGGCACCGCGCGCTTCCCGAGCGAGGTGGAGACGCGTCCAAGCCCAATGCCGATGACAAGCGTTGCGGCGATGGCGAGCCACTGACGGTTCCGCGAGGCGGCCCGGGTGTCGCTGCGCGCAACGATGTCTCGTGCCGACCGGTCACCGACGAGCGGCAAGCGCTCGTCGATTCCCTTCCACATCTCGTCGAAGTCCACCACCGGTGGCTTCCGGAACGTCTGCGCGGCGTCGCGCATCAATTCGTCAAAGCGATCTTCGTTCATGAGTCAAACTCCGGTGCCAGGTCGGCGAGCACGGCGCGGAGTTGCGCGCGTGCCTGCGACAGCCGGCTCTTGCAGGTTCCTTCCGCCACGCCGAGGACTTCTGCGATTTCGGTGTGGGTATATCCCTCGATATCGTGCATTACTACCGTTGTCCTATAAATCTCAGGCAGGTCCGTGATTGCCCGGTGGAGGCGCTCGCGCAGCACGGGGTCGACCGCCGGGCCGTCTGAGCTGATCGGGTGAACGTCCTCGAGGTCCGTCTCCCGTTCCCTGAACCGCTTCACCTTGCGCATCGCGTTCGCCACGACCGTGACCGTGATCCGATGGAGCCAGGTGGAAAGCGCCGAGTCGCCGCGAAACTTCGCCAGCTGCCCGAACGCTCGAACGAACGTGTCCTGCGTGAACTCGCGAGCCAGGTCCGCGTCCCCGGTCAACCGAAAGGCGAGCCGAAAGACCCGCGCCGAGTGCGCGTCATACAGCTCGCGCGCCGCGATGCGGTCTCCGTTGAGCACCCGAGCGATCAAATCGGGTTCGCTCACCCGGTAGGTGGACTGAAGGGCAACGACTGGTCTGGTCACGTGTTGCTGGTTAGATGCGGAGATCGGCGAAAGCGTTCGGTTCGAGGGTTCAGGGCGTTCGGGGCGTTCAAACCTTCCTCGGCATTGCCCCGTCTAATCTCCCCGGAACCCTTCCGGGGAAGAGAAACGCATGCAGACCGACCTCTTACAAGGCACCCTCGACACCCTCGTGCTCAAGACGCTGTCCTGGGGACCGCGGCACGGCTATGCCGTCGCCCGCTGGATCAAGGATACGAGCAGCGGAACGATCGCGGTCGAGGACCGGGCACTGTACGTCTCCCTCCACCGGCTCGAGGAGCGCGGCTGGGTCGAATCGCAGTGGGGGCTGTCGGAGAACAACCGGAAAGCCAAGTACTACGAGCTCACGTCGGCGGGCCGGCGCCAGCTCCAAACGAAGGCCTCCGAGTTCACGGCCTACGCGCTCGCGATGTTCAAGATCCTCCAAACCGCCTGACCGGGAAACGCCATGCGCCAAATTCCGGGGATCCGCCGACTGCCGCATGTCGGCACCTCTCGCAGCTCGATCGAGCGCGATGTCGACGAAGAGATGCACTTCCATATCCAGATGCGAATCGAGGACCTGATGCGCCAGGGACAGTCAGAAGCGGATGCTAAAGCGACAGCAACGCGAGAATATGGCGACATCTCTCTGGCTCGCCATGAGCTTGCGTCAATCGACAGACGGTCGGCCAGGCAGGCCTCCTGGCGCGAGACGCTCGCATCCGTCGGCCAGGATATACGCTTCGCGCTCCGTGGTCTGGGCACACGACCCGGCTTCACGGCCACCGTGCTGCTTACCATCGCCCTCGGCGTCGGCGCCAATGCGGCGATCTTCAGCGTCGTCGACTCGGTGCTCCTCCGGCCGCTTCCCTTTACGCAGCCGGACCGGCTGGTCCATCTCTGGGAGACCTTCCACTCCAACGTCGACAACCGGTCGGAGGCGTCGTACCCCGACTACCTCGATTGGCGCGCTCGGTCGAAGACGTTCACCGATCTCGCCGGCTATCATGGCGGGGGGTTCCTGTTCGGCGGCTCCCAGCCCGCCACAGTTTCGGGCGCCAAGTCGACGGCCAATTTCTTCGACGTCTTGGGCGTGCGCCCGCTCGTGGGCCGCACCTTCTCCGCCGGCGAGGATGCCATCGGCGCGCCGAAGGTGGTGCTGCTCTCCTATGGATTCTGGCAGCGGCAGTTCGGCGGCGACCGAGCTGTGGTCGGCCGCGCGGTCACGCTCGACGGCACCGCGGCCACGATCATCGGTGTGCTTCCCGAGAGCTTCCAGTTTGCGCGCCAGGGCGGGGCTCAGATCTGGGTGCCGATCGACCGCGGCAAAGTGCAGCGCGAGCAGCGGGGGAACCACTGGCTGAACGTCGTTGCGCGGCTAAAGCCCAACGCCACCGCCGCCACGGCGGCTCAGGACCTCTCGGCGATCATGCGCGACTTGGCGAAGGTCTATCCGCCGTCCAACGCCGGCCGCGATGGGCTCATCGTGCCTCTCCAACAGGAGCTCGTGGGCTCGGTCAAGCCGATCCTCCTGCTGTTGTACGGCGCTGTGGTCGTCGTGCTGCTCGTGGCGTGCGTGAACGTGGCGAACCTGTTGCTCATTCGCGGCGCCGACCGCCAGCGCGAGATCGCGGTGCGCGTTGCGCTCGGCGCAGGCAAGGCGCGTCTCGTCCGGCAGCTGCTCACCGAAAGTTTGCTGCTCGCGGTGTTCGGCGGTCTGCTCGGGTTGGGCGTCGCGCAAGCCGGCCTCCGCGCGCTCGTGGGCTTGATTCCGGCGCAGCAGATTCGCGGCATTCCGCAGCTCGCCACGGTGGGGCTCGACCCGCGCATCGTCGCGTACGCGTTGCTGTTGTCTTTGCTCGCGGGGCTCGGGTTCGGAATCATTCCGGCCCTGCGCATGACGAAGCCGGCGTTGTACGACGCGCTCAAGAACGCCGGTCGCGGATCGATCGGCGGCGCCAGCCGGCTGCGCGACGGTCTCGTGGTGGGCGAGATCGCGCTCACTGTCATTCTTCTGTCGGGGGCGCTGTTGTTCGGCCGCAGCCTCATGCGACTGCTTGCGATCGATCCGGGATTCCGCGCCGAGCACGTGGTCACGACGAACGTCGTGTTGCCTCGCGCCAACTATCGCGATGCGGCCTCGCAGGTCGACTTCTTCCGGCGCTTTACCGATCGCCTGCGTGAGACGCCCGGCATGCAATCGGTCGGTCTGACGACCAAGCTGCCGCTCGACTTCGGCAACTCGATGGGCTTCTACATCGCGAGCCAACCTGTGCCTGCGCCGGGGCAGCTCCCAAATGCGAGCTATCGCGAGGTGAGCACGGACTACTTTCGGACACTCGGAATTCCGGTGACGAGCGGGCGAACGTTCGGCGCGGGCGACGACGCCACCGCGGCACGCGTGGCGGTCGTCAATCGCGCATTTGTCACCGCGTACTTCAAGAACCAGGACCCGATCGGCCAAGTGCTGACGACGGGCAGCGATTCCTTCCACGTGGTCGGCGTGGTGGGCGACGTGACGATCGGAAAGCTCGAGGACAAGATTCCACCCACGCTCTATCTCCCGTTCGCGCAAAACGCGGAGCCGGTGATGACGGTCGTGGTTCGCACGACCGCGACGGTCGAGCAGCCGAGCCGCGGCATTCGCGAGGTAGTCGCGAGTCTCGATCCGAGCGCCGCGCTGTCACAGGTCACATCGATGGACGATCTCGTCACCGCGTCGGCGTCGGTGTTCATGAGGCGATTCCCGCTCTACCTCGTCGGCGCGTTCGCGCTGACGGCGCTCCTGCTCGCGATTGTCGGGATCTACGGCGTGGTGAGCTACTCGGTCGCTCAGCGCACACGCGAGATGGGCATTCGCCTGGCGCTCGGCGCCGAGCCGAAGAGTCTCGTGGCGCTCGTTCTGTGGCACGGCGGCGTGATGGCCGCGGCGGGCATCGTCGTGGGCGTCGGAGGCGCGCTCGCGCTTGGACGGTTCGCCGCGACGATGCTGTACGGCGTGCGGCCGAGCGACCCGCTGACCTATGCGAGCGTGGCGTTGGTGCTCGCCGTCGTCGCCGTCTGCGCGACGATCGTTCCGGCCCGGCGCGCGACGCGGGTGGATCCGGCGTTGGCGCTCAGGTCGGACTGAAACGGCAGCTAACGCGGACACGTGGAGGCGCAATCGAGGCGTTGGGTTGAGGCTTCCACCGGTCTGCTCCATCTTCGGCGATGAGCAATTCGGAAAACACTCTTGGGACTGGCCAGGGAAGCGCGGGTGAGCCCACACTTGCGCGACGGTTGGGACCGTTCGACGCAACGATGATCGTGATGGGCGGCATCATCGGCGCGGGCATCTTCGTCAATCCGAGCGTCGTCGCGCGTCAAGTCCATACGCCTAACCTCGTCCTCGCCGCGTGGGTCATCGGGGGCGCCATCGCGTTGATCGGCGCCTTCGTGTACGCCGAGCTTGCGGTGTTGCGACCGCGAGTCGGAGGACAATACGCCTATTTACGCGACGCCTATCATCCGGTCGTCGCGTTCCTGTATGGGTGGACGCTGCTGCTCGTGGTGCAGACGGGCGGCATGGCGGGTGCGGCGATCATTTTCGGACGCTACTTCCGCGAGCTCACCGGTTTCGGCGTACCGGAACAGGCGGTCGCCGCGCTCACGCTGGCGATTCTCACGATCGTGAACTGCCTCGGCGTGCGCGCGGGGAGCAACCTCCAGAGCGCGCTGATGCTCACCAAGCTCGCGGCGATCGCGCTGTTGATCGGCGTCGGCTTCATTCTCGCCACGCCGGCGCCGACGATGGCGTCCGCGGCGAGTACGGTGAGCACGGCGAGCACCGGTAGCGGTGGCGCGATCGGCCTTGCCACCGCGATGGTGCCGGTGTTGTTCGCCTACGGCGGATGGCAGACGGCGAGCTTCGTGAGCGGCGAGATGCGCGACCCGCGCCGCGATCTGCCGCGCGGGCTGATGATCGGCGTCGTGGGCGTGATCGTGCTCTATCTTGCGGTGACCTTCGTTTGCCTCCGCGTGCTCGGTGTCGACGGTCTGGCGCAGACGTCGACGCCCGCATCCGAAGTCATGCGGCGCGCGCTCGGCGATCGCGGCGCGCGATTGATCGCGCTCGGCATCGCGATCTCGACAGTGGGCTTTCTCAGTCAGAGCATTCTCACCGCGCCGCGCGTCTACTACGCCATGGCGCGCGACGGCGTGTTCTTCAAGGCCGTGGGATCGCTCGACCCGCGGTCTCGCGTGCCGGTTGTCGCCATCGTGCTGCAAGGCGTGTGGGCGGCGGTGATCGCGCTCACCGGCAAGTATGATCAAATTCTCAACTACGTCGTCGCGATCGACGTGTTGTTCTTCGGGCTCACCGGCGCGTCGCTGTTGGTCTTTCGCGCTCGCGCACGGCGAGCCGGAACTGAAGCGGCCGAGGGCGATCTGGTTCGCGTGCCCTGGCATCCCATTACGACGATCGTCTTCGTCGCGGCGTGTTGGGCGGTGTCGCTGACGACCATCGTGCAGTACCCGCGCAACGCGGGCATTGGCGTGGGAATTCTGTTGATCGGCGTAGTCGTGTACGGACTCTGGCGAAAGCCGCTCCTGACGACCGGGTGAGAATTAGGCCCGGGCGTCGAGCGCCGCGCGAAGATCGCCGATGCCAAGCCCGAGCGCACGGAGCGCGACCAGCATGTGATACGTGAGGTCCGCTGCCTCGCTCAGCGCGCGCTCGCGGTTCTCGTCGGCGCAGGCCATGACCAGCTCGGCGGCTTCCTCGCCGAGCTTCTTCAAGCGAAGATTCCGATCGGCGAGCAGCTTCCGCGTGTAGCTCGGCTTGTCGGACTGCGCCGCGACTGCGCGCGCGTGGATCGTGGCATCCAAACGATCGAGTGCGTCAGCCGCGTTTTGGGTTGCACCTTCGCTCGCCGTACCGAAGCAGCCGACCGCTCCCGTGTGGCACGCCGGTCCGGCGGGTGCCACGGTCGCAACCACCGCATCGCCGTCGCAATCGGCGTGCAGCGCGACTACCCACTGCACGTTGCCGCTCGTCTCGCCCTTGTGCCACAGGCCGCGCGTGCGCGATCGATAGTGCATCTCGCCGGTCGCCATCGTGCGCGTGAGCGCTTCGCGATCCGCGTGCGCGACCATCAACACCGCGCCTGTGCGAAAGTCCTGAGCCACCACGGTCACGAGACCACCCGCCTTCGAGAAGTCGAGACGATCGAGGTCTGTATCTACGCTCAGGCGAGTCATCGTCCGCCTCCGTTTTTCGTTTCCATCTCCGCGTTGCCGAGCACGTTCCGTGACTCGGCGGCGATCGTGAGATTCGTTGCGATCGCGCTGCCGCCGAACGCAGTAGCCCGGCCGGACCAGTCGGTGAACACGCCGCCCGCCTCGACGATCGCCGGCATCAACGCGGCCGCATCCCAGGCGGCGAGCGCGCCGTCCACCATGACCTCGGCGCGTCCCGTTGCGACGAGCAGATAGCCATAGCAGTCGCCCCACGATCGGCTGAGGGCAGCGCGGTCCGCCAGTCGCCGCCAACTCTCGGCGTGTTCTGGAGCGGCCGCGAACCGCTCGTCGGTGGTCAGCACGGTGGCCGCCGACAATCGATCGACGGTGGAGACGTGCGCCCGTGCGCCGTTCCACCAGCAACCCTGCCCGTGTGCCGCGCACAGCAGCTCATCCAACACCGGAAAATACGCCGCGCCAGCCACGATCACTTCGCCGATGGATACGCCAACCAACGTTCCCCACAAGGGAACGCCGCGGACGAAGCTCTTCGTTCCGTCGATCGGATCGATGATCCAGCGCCGGCGCGCGCCGCGGTCGAGCGCACCGAGCTCCTCACCGATGATGTCGTCTTCGGGAAAGCGCTGCGCGAGCCACTTGCGCGCCGCGGACTCGGCCGCGCGATCGGCGATGGTGACCGGCGATCCGTCGGCTTTGATTTCGACGGTGAGCTGCGATTTGAAGTGCCGGTTGGCGACGTTACCCGCCGCGCGTGCCAGATCGGCGACCGCTTCCAGCAGGAGAGACTCTTCGTTCATACCAAGCTCGCTCGTGTGAGGACATCCGCTTCCGCGAGGCAGCGTTTGATCGCCGACACCGACGTCGTGCCGTCGTGCAGGATGCCCGCGACGAGCGCCGCGTCAGCATCCGACTGCGTCAACACGTCGACGACGTGCGCGGCCGTTCCTGCTCCGCCCGACGCGACGACCGGGATATCGACCTCCGAGGCGACGGTGCGTGTCAGCTCGACGTCGTACCCGGTTCTGGCGCCGTCACGATCGATGCTCGTGAGGAGAATCTCACCCCCGCCAGCCGCGGCGCAACGCGCTGCCCACCCGACGGCGTCGAGACCCGTGTTCCGCCGCCCGCCGCCGACCCACACGTCCCAGCCGCCGCCACCGGCGCGCCGCTTGGCGTCGATGCTGGCGACTATGCATTGCGACCCGAATCGATCGGCGGCCTCGGTGAGCAGCGATGGCCGTTCGACCGCGGCCGAGTTGATGCCCACTTTGTCCGCTCCGGCGCGCAACGCGCGGCGCACGTCGTCGCAGGTGCGGATGCCGCCGCCGACCGTTAGGGGAATGAACACACCCTCAGCGGTGCGCGAGACGAGCTCGAGCAGCGTCGCCCGCTGCTCCGGACCGGCCGAGATGTCGAGGTACACGATCTCGTCCGCCCCGTCGCGCTCGTACCGTGCGGCGAGCTCCATCGGATCGCCGGCGTCGCGAAGATCGACGAAGCCGGTTCCCTTGACGACTCTGCCTCCGGCAACGTCGAGACACGCGATGATTCGCCGCGCGAGCGTCATGGTTCCGCGCGGAACGTGGCCGCGCCCTTCGTGCTGAACACGGCCGCTTCGGTCTCGCGCAACGCGTCGCGCAGCGCGAGGCCGAGCGCTTTGAACGCGGCTTCGACCACGTGATGCCGGTCGCGTCCGCGCAAGACGCGCAGATGGATCGTGGCGCCGGCGTTGTCGGCGAACGAGCGCATCCAGTGGTCGTACATGTTGCTCGGCAACGGTCCGGCATAGTATGGCCGTCCGCCGATGTCGAGTGCGCAGTGCACGAGCGCGTCGTCCATGGGAATGGTTCGATCGCCGTAGCGCGCGCAGGCGGGCGGCGCGTATGCTGCGAACGCCTTGCCCAGGCAGATCGCGACGTCTTCGATGACGTGATGCCGCAGGTCGCCGCGCGCCGTGACGGTGAGTCCCAGTCCCGTGTATCTCGCCAGGGCCTGAAGCATGTGGTCGAGGAAGGGAACCGACGTGTCGATCGCCGTCGTCGCCGCGTCGGCGCTGATCGTTGCTCGAATGCGCGTCTCGCGGGTTTCACGCTCGATGGTCGTCATGCTCCAAACTCCTCCGCCACGTCGCGCGGATTCAGGGTACCGGTGTACAGCGCCATGCCGACGACGGCGGCGGCAACACCCAGGCGCGCGAGCGCTCGCAGGTCGTCGAGCGTCGTGATTCCTCCCGATGCAATGACGGGAACCGACGACGCGCGAACGATGCTCTCGATCAACGACAGCGCGGGGCCGCGCATTTGTCCTTCCACGTCCACCGCGGTCACGAGCAGACCGGCGAGCGGCAGCGCGCTCAGCGAACCGACTGTGTCGAGCAGATCCCGATCGATCGTTTCGGTCCATCCGCGAACGGCGAGCTGGCCGGCGCGCACGTCCGTCGCGACCATGAGGGTTCCTGGATAGCGCGACGCCTGGTCGGCGAGCCACTCCTCATCCTCCAGCGCGCGGGTGCCGACGACGACCTCCGAGGCGCCGGCGGCGAGCAACTGCTCGATTCGCTCCGCCGAGCGCACGCCACCGCCTACCTGCACGCGCGCGCCGTCTTCGCGCAAGATCGCGTCGATGATCGGCGCGTTGGTGCCGCAGCCCATCGCGGCGTCGAGATCGACCACGTGCAGTCGCTCGAAGCCGACGTCGAGCCACTCGCGCGCTACGCGCACGGCGTCGGGCAGCCGAATACGCTCGTGTGCGTACGATCCACCCACGAGCTGGACGCACGCTCCGCCGCGCAGATCGATTGCGGGAATGGCGATCATCCGGAACACTCCGCGAGCGCGGCAGCGAGAAATCGAACGCCCGCCGCCGAGCTCTTCTCCGGATGAAACTGGACACCGATGGTGCGCGCATGGCGCACGACCGCGGGAAAGCGATCGCCCTCGTGTGTGGACCACGCGGTGACCGATTCCGCGCGTGCAGGACGCGTGACGAACGAGTTCGCGTAGTACACCCAGGACAGCGGCGCAACGTTCAATAGCGGATCGACTCCCTCCTCCAGCGTGTTCCAGCCGATCTGCGGAACGCGTGTCGCCACCAGGCGCTCTACACGGCCGCCAATCACGCCGAGGCCGCAACCGGCGCCCTCGTCACTGCTCTCGAAGAGAAGCTGCATGCCCAGACAGATGCCGATTGCCGGCAGGCCTCCCTCCAGCGCCGCCGCCATCGCCGAACGCGCGGGCGCCAGTCGCGTAGCCGCGTGCCCGAATGCTCCGACGCCGGGCAGCACGAGCACGTCGGTGTCGAGGCACCGAAGCGGATCGGACTCGGCGCGGACCGTTGCGCCCGCGAGCACGAGCGCCTTCTCGAGCGAGTGCAGGTTGCCGGCGCCGTAGTCGAAGATCGTCACCCGCATGCCGCTCTCGCCTCGTCGAACGCGGCGAGCGCCGCTTCGAGCTCGGGCCACGGACCTACGGAGATGCGCAGCGCGGAGCCGTTCGTGAACTGTAGCGCGGGAATGTCGCAGTGCAGGTCGCTGAACGCGCGAACGGCGACGCCGCGGTCGCGCATGCCTCGCGCGATTCCGCGGGCATCCTTCATTGGAGCGAGGAGAAAGTTGCTGGCCGACGGCAGGACGTCGAGTCCGCGTTCGCGGAGCGCCGTAACGAGCGTGGCGCGGTTGGTGACTGCGTCAGCGACCCGCGCTCGCACCCAATCGAGATCCTCGGTGAGCGCCGCGACAGCCGCGCGTTCGGATGCGGCGCTCACCTTGTAGGGCCCGCGGGACTTTTCCACCTCGGCGATCAGCGTCGCATTGCCGATTCCGTATCCGACGCGCAGCCCCGCGAGTCCAAACGCCTTCGACAGCGTTCGTACTACGAGGAGCCGCGGCGAGCGCGCGACCAGATCGACGACGCTCGCACCACTGAACTCGACGTACGCTTCGTCGACGATCACCACGCCTCGCGCGCGTGCAATCACCGCTTCGATCGTCGCGCGCGGAACGATCGTGCCGGTTGGATTGTTCGGCGAGCAGAGATATACGATGGCCGGATCTCCGGCGAGCAGGCGATCGACGTCGAGGTCGTACGACGCGTTCAATGGAATTGGATCGACACTGAGTCCGTTCATTCGCGCGAAGAGCGGAACCATTGGAAAGGACGGCTGCAGCATCGCGAGACGGTCGCCGGACTCGGCGAACGCGCGGATCGCCGAGTCGAGCACGTCGTCGGAGCCGCAGTCCGTGACGATCATCGCCGGACTAACGGTGGGACAGTCCGCTCGCACGTACGCGGCGAGCGCCTCCTTGAGCGAAGCCGCGTACACGTCCGGATACCGGGCCAAGGCCGACTCCGGACTTGCGCGCAACTCGCGGAGCGCCGCCGGCGGCGCTCCCCATCGGTTAGTGTTGTCGCTCAGATCGATCGCGACAGCGCCGCGATCCGGCGTGTACAGCTGAACGTCGCGGAATGCGGCGCGTGTCTGCGCGCCGCTGTTCGAATCGATCGTGACGGCGTTCGTTGTCATGCTGTGACTCCCAAGCGGCGCGCGGCCGCGGCGTGTGCGGGAAGAGATTCCGCGTCGGCGAACCGGCCGACGTCGTCGGCGAGGCTTCGTGCGGCGTGTGGATCAATGCGTTGATACGTGGTCCAGCGAACGAAGTCGAGCGGTGAGAGCCCCGAATAGGCGCGAGCGGAGCCGCCGGTCGGCAAGACATGGTTGGCGCCCGTCATGTAGTCGCCGAATGTGACCGAAGACGTCTCGCCGAGGAAGACGGTGCCCGCGTTTCGCACGAGAGGAAGCAACGCGTCGGGGTCGCAGACCGCGAGCAGCAGGTGTTCCGGCGCGTATGCGTTGGCGAATTCGATCGCCGCGCGGAGTGTCGCTGCCACGAGGATTCCGCCCTGCGCGGCCAACGCTGCACAGACTACCTGTTGCCGCTGCGCGCTCGCGGCAGCGGCTCTCAGGGCCTGCTCGAGGCGGCCGGCGGCAGACTCGCTCAATACTACCGCGACTACGCAAGCGCTCGGGTCGTGCTCCGCCTGCGCCACCATCTCGCTCGCGACGGCGCTCGGATCGGCATGCTCGTCGGCGACGACGACCAGCTCGCTCGGACCGGCGGGCGAATCGATCGCCACGCTGTCGACGAGCTGCAGCTTGGCCGACGCGACGAACGCGTTCCCGGGGCCGACGATCCGATCGACACGCGGAATGGATTCTGTGCCGAGCGCCATCGCGGCGATCGCACCTGCGCCGCCCACCGCGAACACGCGATCGACTTCCGCGATCGCCGCGGCGGCGAGGACGGCCGCGGGCGGACTCCCCGCGCGATCCGGAGGTGAGCACAGAATGATCTCGCTCACCCCTGCCACGCGCGCGGGAATCGCGCCCATCAACACGCTGCTCGGATAGCTGGCCCGGCCGCCGGGCGCGTACACACCGACGCTCCGCAGCGCATCGGGCCGGCGCCCCACGACAATGCCTGGCGCCGGCGAGGTTTCCATGGCTGTTGGTGCAAAGGCACGGTGCACGGTGGCGATGTTGCGTGCGGCGCGTTCCATCGCTTGGCGCAGTGGCTTGGGCATGCTGTCGAGCGCGCGGCCGAGCGCCGCGCGGGGAATTTCCAGCGCCTCCAGCTCGACGCGATCGAAGCGGCGCGCCATGTCGCGCAACGCTGCGTCGCCACGCGCGCGGACGTCGGCGATGATGCGCGCCGATTCCGCCGCCACTGCCGGATCGCCGCCGGGGGCGCGATGGTACAGCGCGTTGCGGTCGCTCGACGTCAGCAAATCGAGCGATCCCGTGAACCGCAGGAAATCGGCGGCGCTCATGGAACGAGTCGTTCGATGCGGGTGACGAGAACACCTGTTGCGCCCAGCGCGCGCAGGTCGCCAATCGTCTGGTAGATGTCGGACGCCGGCACGACGGCGTGCACGGCGACATATTCTCCACCATTGAGCACATCCACGACCGTTGGCCCACCGAGGCCAGGGAGAATCCGTCGCACGTCGGAGAGAAGCCGGCGCGGAACGTTGGCCATCACGTATCGCTGTCCCTTGGCGCGAATCACCGACTCGAGTGCCGCCACGAGTCCGACGATGGCGCGCGCGCGGTCGCTCGCGCCATCGAGCGACTCTGCCGTCGCGCGCGCACACACGAGACGCGCCGAGGACTCGAGTACCGTGGCGACTTCGCGAAGTCCGTTCACGCGAAGCGTCGAGCCCGACGACACGAGATCGACGATGACGTCGGCAATCCCGAGATGCGGTGCGATCTCCGCGGCGCCGGAGACAGGAACGAGCTGGACGGCGCGCCCGAGCTTCGCGAAGTACTCGGCGCTGAGCCGCGGAAAAGCGGTGGCGACGCGCGCACCCTGCGGCACGTCGTCAGGGGTGTGAATACCACTGTCGTCGGTCGCCGCGAGACTGAGTCGGCAGCGGCCGAGCTCGAGGTCGAGCAGCGACACCACGTCGCGTCCCGACTCAGCGACGAGGTCCCACCCCGTGACGCCGATGTCGGCGGCTCCGTCGGCGACGAACTCGGGGATGTCCGCCGCGCGAACGAAGATCGCGTCGAACATGCCGCCGAGCGACGCGGTCAGCGCGCGCTCGTTCCGGACGCGAACGTCGAGTCCCGCGTCGGCGAACAGCTCGCGCGTGTCGTCGGCCAGCCGTCCCTTGTTGGGCAGTGCGATACGTGGCATTGGAAAATTCGAGAAATTCGAGAGAGAAAAAACAAAAAGGCCCGTCGAAAGACGGGCCGCAGATTGGAACGCGAGTGTGTAGTGGTGACGACCGCTACGCGTGCACGCGTACCTCCCCAGGGCCCGAGGGACCGTGGTGATGGCGATGCGTGTGGTGCGTGCGGTTGATCGGCTGCATGGAAGTAACGTACACCGGTGGATGCGGATCAGTCAACGTGGGACGAAGGAGCCGGCCTGGTCGATCACGCACACGACCCCGTATTTCGGATGCGGCGCGCATCCGATGCCGACGACGCGTGCACCGGGGTCGAACGTGTTCCGGCGGTGGCCGCGATCGGGCACCCCGTCGTCGATGATCATGTCTTCGATGACGTCGCGCCCGGAGATCACGCTGCCGTAGTCCGCATTTTCGGAGTAGCTCCCGCCCCACGTCCCGTAGCGGGCGAGGCGCGCTTCGGGCGACGCCCCGTCGGAGCTCGTGTGGCCCACGGCGCCCGTTCGCCTCTGATCGTTGGCGAGATCGCGCGCGGCCTTCGACATCGCGTCACTGAGCGTGAGCGTAGCGACGCGCGGTTGCGATCCGAGCGCGTCGATCGCCTCGCGCACGGCGGATGGCCCCTCGCTCGTTTGGACGGCGACGGGCCAACCGGGCCGTCGCAGCCGATTGCCGCTGAACAGAGGCAGTAGCGGCGTCAGATTCGCCGCATACGACTGCGGGTTGTCGCGCGCCGAATTCAACTCGAACAAGACTTCGCGCTCGAGGCGCGCGAAATCCACGGGAGTGCGTGTGGACGACGTCGAGGCCGGCGCGGTGGTGACGCCAGGAACCGTGCTACACGAGACGAGCGCGGCCATGGCCGCGACTGTACATCCATGTCTCGCAAGCGGGACGACACCGTCTCCCGGCACAGACGAAATCCGATTGGTGACTCGGGTCACGAGCATGCGAAGTCGTTTATGCATCGGCAGTTGTCGATTCGCGAAAATCGCGCCCGGCGGCACTGCACGTGCCTGTCGAGAGGTGTGAAGTCATGTCCCCAGGAGGATTGGATGCGAAAGGTCGAGCTATTTGTCGTGCTTGGAATGTTGGCCGCCGCAGCGCCCGCGATGGCGCAGAGTCGCGGCAAAGGGAACGACGGCGTTCCGCCGGGCCAACGGCCGAGGGCCGGCATGTGCCGAATTTGGGTCGACGGTCTGCCTCCCGGCCAACAGCCCGCGCCCACGGACTGTGCGACGGCGCGCGCACGCGTCCCGTCGAACGGTCGAATTCTCTTCGGATCGCGCACGCAATCCAACCGGCATCTGAATACGTCGAATGGACAGGTGGTGGGCGTGAACGGCCAGCCTTGCGTCCAGCGCGCCGACCAGAACGGCACGCTCCGCACGCTGTGTCGTGACATGAATGCGTCGAGTGAGGACCGCGCCGACCGCAACGACGACGATCGCGACAATCACAAGGGGAAGAAGCTGAAAAAACCCAAAGGCGACCGCGACGATTAACTTTCACGCCATGCGCGCCGCATGGCGGTTCACGAGGGCGGCGGGGTTTGCCGCCCTCGTTTGTATAGGCTGCACCCACGACGATACGACAACAGTGCGCGGACGCGGACTGACGGTCGCATCGTTGTCTTCTGCCGCGCAGGCGCGCGTGTATGAAGCTGCCGCCCGCGTCGCGTTCGATGTCACCGACCCGTCGCTGTCGCTGCTGGTCGACCCGCGCCAGTTGCCGCGCGCGATCGGTCTCGCGCCCGAAGGACGGCTGCCCGACGCGGTCGTGTCGCAGCTCGAGAGCGGTGGCGTGATCAAGGGAACATGCGAGCCTCCGCTGACGGGGACGCGCGGCAATCCACGTTGCACCGCGCCGCTGCCCGGCTATCTGATGCGCTTCTCGCCTGTCTTCACCATTCGCGGCGATTCGGTGCAGGTCTACGTCTACATGCAGGGGTACGACGTCCCGGCGTCAGGCAGCTCGAAGACGCTGCGCTTCGAGCGCGCGTACCAGGTCGCCCGCCATGGCGACGTTTGGCGCGCCGTGCGCGAAGGACGCGTCCCGAAGGAAGCCCGCGGCGACTCGAAGTGATGCTCGATCAAACGCCGCGCTTCGATCTCGCCGCCGCCGAGCGCTTGGCGCGAGAACATTTCGGAATCGAGGGCCGCGCCAGCGTCCTAACGAGCGAGCGCGATCAGAATTTCCTCATCACGGCGCGAGACGGGCGCCGCGCCGTTCTCAAGATCGCCAACGCCGCGGAAGACCGGGCGATGCTCGCTGCGCAGCAGGAAGCGCTCGTGCACCTGTCCACCCGCGTGCCGACGACGCCGCGCGTCGTGCCGGCGACCGGGGCGACGACGCTCGTCGAGATCGATGGAGAGGATGGACGCCGCCACCTGATGTGGGCGATCACCTGGCTGCCCGGCCGCCCGCTCAGTACGGCGCCGCGCCGGAGCGCGGCCCTGCTCGCGGACTTCGGCCGGCAAATCGGCGTGCTCACTGCCGCGCTCGCGCACTTCGACAGTCCGGGAATTCATCGCGACTTCTATTGGGATCTCGCCAACGGTCGCGCGATGGTCGCTCGGCATCGGCCGCTCATTACCAACGGTCCGCTCGGACGAGCTCTCGATCGGTTGATTGGCGAGTTCGACGTTCGAACGGCGCCGCTGCTCGAGCGGCTTCCGCGCGCCGCGATCCACAGCGACTTGAACGACTACAACGTCCTCGTCGGAGGCTGGGACGACGTCGAGTCGCGCGAGCAACGCGTCACCGGCATCGTCGACTTCGGCGACATGGTGTACAGCTATCGCGTCGGCGATCTCGCGATCGCCATCGCCTACGCGATCCTCGGCTCCGACGATCCGCTCGCCGTCGTGTCGCAGATGGTGCGCGGCTACTCCGAGAGGGCGACGCTCGACGACGGCGAGCTTTCGGCGCTGTTCGGTCTCGTGGTGCTTCGGCTGTGCACGAGTGTCTGCATCGCCGTGGATCAGCTCCGGCAGCGGCCCGACAACGAATACCTCGGCGTCAGCCAGTCGGCGATCGCCGGCATGTTGCCCACGCTCGAGGCGATCCCATTCAGGCTCGCCGAGGCCGTCGTGCGCGAAGCCGCCGGAGTTACGCCGGTTCCGGCGAGCGTTCTCGTAGCTGACTTTCTCCAGCGCGCGCCCAACATCGCGCCGGTGCTCGGCGCGGACCTGCGCACCGAGCCGAGCATCGTGCTCGATCTCAGCATCGCGAGTCCAATGATTGGCGGTGACGCGAACGAGAACGCCGAGCCGAGGCTCACGGAGCGCGTGTTCGGTGCGATGCGCGATGCCGGTGTTCGCGTCGCCGTTGGCCGGTACGATGAGCCGCGCCTCCTATACGTGGCGCCGGCGTTTGCGCTCGGCGCGCGTCCGACCGACGAGCATCGCACGATTCACATCGGACTCGATCTGTTCGCCGCAACGGGCGCGCCGGTCTTTGCGCCGCTGGCCGGTGTGGTACATGCCTTCGCCGACAACGCCTCGCCACAAGACTACGGTCCGGTGATCGTGCTGCGCCACATCACGGACGATGGCACGCCCTTCTTCACGCTCTACGGCCATTTGAGTCGCGAGTCGCTAGATGGGCTGACGATTGGACAGACCGTCGCCGCCGGCGAGCAGATCGCGACGCTCGGTGCGCCCGAAGTGAACGGCGGATGGACGCCGCATCTGCACCTGCAGATCATCACCGATCTGCTCGGGCTCGACACCGACTTTCCGGGTGTCGCGCGGCCGACGCAGCGCGGCGTGTGGCGCGCGCTCTGCCCCGACCCGAATCTCCTCGCGCGCGTCCCCGCCGATCGATTCCCTGGCGCGGCACTCTCCAAGAGCGAAACGCTCGCCGACCGCCGCGCCATGATCGGACACAACTTGAGCATCGCCTACCGCGACCCGGTGAAGATCGTGCGCGGGTGGAAGCAGTATCTCTACGACGACGAGGGCCGGCGGTACATCGACGCGTACAACAACGTGCCGCACGTCGGGCATGCGCACCCGCGCGTCGTGGAGGCGGGCGTCGCACAGATGCGCGTGCTCAACACGAACACGCGCTACCTCAACGATCTGCTCACGCAGTACGCCGACCGACTGCTCGAGACGCTGCCGCCCGCGCTCGACGTCTGCTACTTCGTGAACTCGGCGAGCGAGGCGAACGAGCTGGCGCTGCGCCTCACGCGCGCCTACACCGGCCGGCGCGACATGATCGTGCTCGAGGCGGCGTATCACGGCAACACGACGTCGCTCATCGACATCAGCCCCTACAAGCATGCGGGGCCCGGGGGAGCCGGTGCGCCGAAATGGGTACACGTTGCGCCGCTGCCCGATGACTACCGCGGGCCGTACAAGCGCGGCGACGGTCATGCGGGCGCGAAGTACGCGGCGCAGGTCGCGTCGATCGTCGATCGGATTGGACTCGTGGGTGGCTTCATCGCCGAGACGTGTCCGAGCGTGGGCGGGCAGCTCCTATTTCCGAAGGATTATTTAGGAAATGTATATGAGCGTGTTCGCGCGGCGGGCGGCGTGTGCATCGCCGACGAGGTGCAAACGGGGCTCGGCAGAATGGGCACGAGCTTCTGGGCGTTCGAGGCGCATGGTGTGGTGCCCGACATGGTGGTGATGGGCAAGCCGCTGGGCAACGGTCATCCGATCGCCGCGGTGGCGACGACGCGGGCCATCGCCGACGCGTTCGACAACGGCATGGAGTACTTCAGCACCTTCGGGGGAAATACCGTATCGTGCGCGATCGGCATCGCGGTGCTCGACGTGCTGCGCGACGAAGGGTTGCAGGAGCACGCGCGAGTGGTTGGGGACGAGATGCTCGCGAAGCTGCGGACGCTCGCCGACCGCTATCCGCTGATTGGCGACGTGCGTGGATCGGGGCTGTTTCTCGGTGTGGAGCTCGTCCGCGATCGCGAAACGTTGGAGCCGGCGGGCGAAGAGGCGTCGTTCGTCGCCAACCGAATGCGCGAGCGCGGCATACTCCTCGGCACGGATGGGCCGCACCACAACGTGGTCAAGATCCGGCCGCCAATGCCGTTCTCGGCCGGCGACGCGGACGTGCTCGTGGCGGAGTTCGAGCGGGCGTTGGCAGAATTGCCACTCGAGTGACGAATGGCGCACACTGGCGGACGACCGTAAACTCCGAGCGTTGACGCAAAAAGAACGGGCGGCCCAAAGGCCGCCCGTTCTTTTGTGCTCTTCCGCAAGACTTTAGTACCTGTACAACTCCGGCTTGTACGGCCCCTCGACCGGCACGCCGATGTACGCCGCCTGCTCCGGCGACAGCATGGTCAACCGCGCACCGAGCTTGTCGAGGTGCAGGCGCGCCACCTTCTCATCGAGATGCTTCGGCAGCACGTACACCTTTCGCTCGTACTTGCCCGGATTGCCCCACACTTCGATCTGCGCCATCACCTGGTTGGTGAAGCTCGCCGACATCACGAAGCTCGGATGGCCCGTTGCGCAGCCGAGGTTCATCAGGCGGCCTTCCGCCAGAATCATCACCGAGTGGCCGTCGGGGAACGCGAACTCGTCGTACTGCGGCTTGATGTTGATCCGCTTGAGCCCCTTCACCTTCTTGAGGCCGGCCATGTCGATCTCGTTGTCGAAATGGCCGATGTTCGCGACGATCGCCTTGTCCTTCATCTTCGCCATGTGGTCGGCGGTGATGATGTTGAAGTTGCCCGTCGCCGTGATGAAGATGTCGGCCGTTGACAGCACGTCGTCGATCGTCACGACCTGGTAGCCTTCCATGCACGCCTGCAGCGCGCAAATCGGATCGATCTCGGTAATCACGACGCGTGCGCCCTGTCCTTTGAGGGCCTGCGCGCAGCCCTTGCCGACTTCGCCGTAGCCGAACACCACCGCGAGCTTGCCCGCGATCATGACGTCGGTGGCGCGGTTCAATCCGTCCACCACCGAGTGGCGGCAGCCGTAGATGTTGTCGAACTTCGACTTCGTCACGGAGTCGTTGACGTTGATCGCCGGGAAGAGCAGGGTGCCGGCCTTCATCATTTCATAAAGACGGTGCACGCCGGTGGTCGTCTCTTCGGTCACGCCCTTGATCTCGCCGGCCATTTTCGTCCAGCGGCCGGGATGGCGCGTCGACTCCTGACGAAGCAAGTCGAGGATCACGCCCCACTCCTCAGGATCGTTCGCCGCGTCGAACGCCGGAATCTTGCCGGCCTTCTCGTACTCGGCGCCCTTGTGCACGAGGAGTGTCGCGTCGCCGCCGTCGTCGAGCAGCATGTTGGGGCCGCCGCCGTCGGGCCACATCAACGCCTGCTCCGTGCACCACCAGTACTCATCGAGCGTCTCGCCCTTCCACGCGAACACCGGAATGCCCGCGGGCTTGTCGACGGTACCCTTGCGACCGACCGCGACGGCGGCGGCGGCGTGGTCCTGCGTCGAGAAGATGTTGCACGACACCCAACGCACGTCGGCGCCGAGGTCGGTGAGCGTCTCGATCAGCACCGCGGTCTGCACCGTCATGTGCAACGAGCCCATGATGCGCGCGCCCTTGAGCGGGTTCTTGCCCTTGTACTCGTCGCGGATCGACATCAGGCCGGGCATCTCTTGCTCGGCGAGACGAATCTCCTTGCGGCCGAACTCGGCGAGGGAGAGATCGGCGACCTTGAACGGCGGACGGTCGGTGGCGGCTTTGTTCGGCGCGGTCAACGTGGCGGTGCCCATTAGCAAATCCTTATGGAGAAAAGTGGTGTCATCCCGAGCGAAGCGAGGGATCTACTCAACGTGATAATCGCCGGCAATAATCACCGGACAGTAGATTCCTCGGTCGCGTCGCTCCCTCGGAATGACATTGTGGTGCTACTCCCTGCGCTACTACTCCCTGCATTCCGTGCACTGGCAACGAACAACGTCGGCCCTTTCATCTCCGGATCGTCCGGAAGCGCGCGATAGCGGCACGACGTGAATCCTGCGTTGGACAACCATTCCTTCACCTGCTCTCCGTCGAAGCCCTGCCACACGTGGCCGAGCTGAATGACGTAGTCCACGCGGTCGTGCGACATCAGGTCGACGATCAGCACCCGTCCGCCCGGCTTGAGCACGCGTTGAATCTCACGCATCGCCTTCGCCGGATCGGTGACGAAATGCGCGACGAGAAAGAGGACCGCGATGTCGAGCGTATCGTCGTCGATCGGCAGCGACTCGATCGTGCCTTCGCGCAGCTCGACGTTCTCGCGACCCACGAGGCGTTCCTTCGCCGCGGCGAGCATCGGTCCCGACTCATCGACGGCGATCACGCGACCCACGCACGGCGCGAGCGCGTCGGAGATGTGTCCCGTGCCACAGCCCAGATCCCCGACGACCCACGTCTCGTCGAGCAGGTCGAGCAGCGCGAGCAAGTCGGTGCGCGTGCCGATCATGTCGGCGCGCATCTTGTCCCACATGCTGGCGGAGTTCAGAAAAAAGATCTGCGCCTTGTCGCGGCGCTTCGCGAGGACGCTCTCGGCGCGGCGCGCGTCCTGCGCCGATCCAACGGCACCGGCGACTTGCGAGCGCACGAGCGACCAGAGCTGCCGCGTCGCGGCGTCCAGACGGTTCGGCACCATCTTATAGAAGCGGCTCGTGCCTTCGCCGCGCGAGACGAGCCAGCCGTCGTCGGCGAGGAGCTTCAAGTGGCGGCTCACCGTGGACTGCGGGAGCTGGAGCACCGAGCAGAGCTCGCTCACGGTCAACTCGTGCCGGTCGAGGAGCAGCAAGATGCGGCTTCTCGTCGGGTCGGCGAGAGCGGAAAAGCGCTCGAGGACGTTCAGTCGGTGGTCAGTCATTGCATCCGTGCATCCGGATGGAAGGTGACTCAAGAAACGGCTCGAGTCAAGCCCCGGCTCAACCTATTCCTCGTGTGCCGAGAACGTCTGCTGAAATGCTGTGAGATCGTCGATGACGAGCCCGATGCGTGTGATCTGGCGCTCGGAACCGTAAAGTCCGATTGCGCGCACCGGTTCGCGTAGCTCCACAAGGGCGTTCGGCTGTCCCGGCACCGCGCGAAGGTATCCCGGCGTACCCTTCGCTGGCGCCTTCACCCGGCCGAAGTCGATCCGCTCGATCGACGCGCGCGGAATGTCGATCGACCACAAGACGCCGCTGCGGATGCGAAGCTCGGTGCGCGAGAGCAGAATAGGTCGAAGTTGAACTGCCCGCGCAAAGCCCAACAGCCAGACGGCGCCGAACGCGCTGACGGCGAACAGGCCGAGTGCCACGCGAGGTGCGAACGCGCGAACGAGGAAGTGTACGGCGACGGTTTCGACGATCGTCACGAAGAGCAGGACGTACAGTGTCGCGGCGTAGGCCTCACGCTTGTGGTACGAGAAGCCCTGCGCGCCGGGTGGGACGAACGGCTTGCGACGCCAGGATGCCAGCGCGTAGAACATCAAGCTCGCCTCCATGGCGACGACGTCAGCCAGACGAGCCTGCATGATCGAATCATCGAGCGACGCGCGAATGCGTTCGGGGACGTCCATTGAGACGCCGGACGCGGCGAGCCGTTGCTGGGTTCGTCTCACGCCGATGACCACCAAGGCGACGACCGCGACCTCGAGCGGAATTCCGAGATATCGAATAAACTGAACGAGATCGCGCTGTCCTGGCGGAAGCGTGAGCGTCGCCGTGACGACGCTCAGTGCAAACACCGGCAGCGAGGTGCGGAGGGTCGCATGACCCGGTCGAACGACCAGCGCCCAATAGGCGAACGTGACGCCGAGGGTCAAGTCGATGCTGATCGCGGCGCCAAATAGATCGGGCCGTGTGCCGAACGTCGCTGAGTGGGCGAGGGTGCCGTCGACGATGTAAAAGAGCAGGGCGACGACGATAAAACCGAGCGGCGTCCGGATTCTTTGAAAACGTGGAACGAGAACAGCGTTCACGAGGTATGTCCGGTCAGTCGTTCATACAGTTCCCAAACACCGAGACAGCATCTTCGCTGTTGACCATACGGCTCGGCCCAGCGACAGTTTCCGCAAGGCTCGACTCCACCCCAGCCATTGGCGACAATGACCAGCAGGCGAGATTTCCTCAAGAAGACCGGCGCCGTCGCGGCCGCGGCCGCCGCAGGCTCGGTATTGTATCCGGGCTTCGCCGCGGCGATGACCGCGCCGCCAGTCTATCCGCGCGGCGTCAGCGCATTCGAAGAGCTTCCGATCAAGGAACTGCTCATGGATGCGCTCAACGCCGCCAAGACCGCCGGCGCGTCGTGGTCCGACGCGCGCATCGGCCGCTACCGGCAGAGCTTCGTGGGCACGCGTGAGAAGCAGATCGTGCAGGTCGGGGATACCGACTCGATCGGCATCGGCGTTCGCGCGCTCGTGGGCGGCGCGTGGGGATTTGCCGCGACGCAGAACCTCACCCGCGACGGCGTGGTTGCCGCCGCGCGCGAAGCCGCGGCTATCGCCAAGGCGAATCGCATTCCGGGCGCTGCGCCAGTCGTGCTCGCGGCGTCGCCGGCCTATCCGAACGCGACATGGAAGAGCTCCTTCGAGATCGATCCGTTCACCATTCCGGTAGAGCAGAAGGCGCAGCTTCTCATCGACGCGAACACCGAGGCGATGAAGGCCACGAACGTGAAGTTCGTGAATAGCACGCTCTTCTTCGTGAAGGAAGATCGCAACTACGCGAATACCGACGGCTCCTTCATCACGCAGACTGTGGTGCGCAGTTGGGCGCCGTTCACCGCGACCGCCGTTTCCGCCGACTTCACAGATTTCCAATCGCGCGGCAACACCGTGCAGCCCATGGCGCGCGGCTGGGAGTTCATCGTCGGTGCCGACCTCAAAGGAAACGCGCGCAAGTGGGGCGAGGAAGCAGCCGAGAAGCTCAAGGCAAAGCCGGTGGACGTGGGCCGCTACGACCTCGTGCTGCATCCGTCGCACCTCTGGCTCACGATTCACGAGTCCATCGGACATCCCACCGAGTTGGACAGAGCGATGGGCTACGAGGCCAACTACGCCGGCACGAGCTTCGTCGCGCCGCCGGAGAAAGTGCTCGGCCAGCTCAAGTACGGTCCGGAGTTCATGAACATTCAGGGCGACCGGACGCAGGAAGGCGGCTGCGCCACGATCGGCTACGACGACGACGGCGTGAAGGCGGAGTCGTTCCTCATCATCAAGAACGGCGTGTTCCATGATTACCAGACGAGCCGCGAGCAGGCGCCCTGGCTCGAGTGGTACTACAAGAAGAACAACATGCCGGTGAAGTCGCACGGCTGCTGCAACGCCGACAACTGGAGCAGCGTGCAGTTCCAGCGCATGCCGAACGTCTCCCTTCTGCCCGGCGTGCAAGACAAGACGTGGGAGGATCTCATCGCCGCCACGGACAACGGCATCGGGATCGTCGGCGACGGCTCGTTCTCGATCGACCAACAGAGGTACAACGCGCAGTTCGGCGGCCAGGTCTTCTACGAGATCAAGGGCGGCAAGATCACCGGCATGCTCAAGGACGTGGCGTACCAGATGCGCACGCCCGATTTCTGGAACTCCATGGACATGATCGGAGGCAAGTCGAGCTACATGATGGGCGCGAGCTTCTTCGACGGAAAAGGACAGCCCGGCCAAGTGGGCTCGGTGAGCCACGGCTGCGTGCCGGCGCGCTTCCGCAACATCAACGTCATCAACACCGGGAGGAAGGCATGAGCGCCGCCGATTCTCGCGTGATGACCCGCGAACAAGCGCAGGCGCTCGTGGAGCGCACGGTGAAGATGTCGAAGGCCGACGAGATCCAGGTGAACGTGGGCGGCGGCTACAGCGCCAACATCCGCTTCGCCGACAACCGCATCTCGACCGCCGGCGGCGTCTCGACGGCAACGCTGAGCATTCAAAGCTCCTATGGACCGAAGCACGCCGTGACGTCGACGAACGACTTCACCGACGCGGGGCTCGAGCGCGCGGTGCGGCAGTCGGAAGCGTTGGCCAAGCTGGCGCCGGACGATCCGGAGTCGATGCCCGCACTCGGGCCGCAGCAGTACGACGACGTGAAGACGTACTTCGACTCCACGGCGAATCTCGGCCCTGACGGGCGCGCCGCGGCGGCACGTGTGGCGATCGATCCGTGCAAGGCGGCGGGCGACCTCAAGGCCGCCGGGTTCCTCGTCACCGGCATCGGCGCGGGCGCCGTCGGCAACAGCAAGGGATTGTTCGCCTATCAGTCGGGTACGTCGTCGAACTACACGCTCACCGTGCGCACGACCGACGGCACGGGATCGGGTTGGGCCGGCGCGGATCACCCCGACTGGTCGCAGCTCGACGTGAAGGGCGTTGCGCAGGCGGCGATCGAAAAAGCGCGCATGTCGCGCAACCCCGTGGCGATCGAGCCCGGACGCTACACGGTCATTCTCGAGCCGCAGGCGGTCGGCGATCTCGTGCAGTTGCTCGCGTTCACGTTCGGGGCACGCGCGGCCGACGAAGGCCGAAGCCCGTACTCGAAGCAGGGCGGCGGCAACAAGCTCGGCGAGAAGATCGTCGACGAGCGGGTGACGTTGTTCTCCGATCCCGCCGATCCGCAGCTGTTGAGCAACAGCTTCGATGGGCAGGGGCTTCCGGCACACCGGCAGGCCTGGGTCGAGAACGGCATCCTGAAAAAGCTCACCTACGGACGCTTCTGGGCGCAGAAGAAAGGCGTGCAGCCTGACGCTGGAACCAACGCCGTGAAGTTCGCGGGTGGAACGCAGACCACCGAGGACCTCATCAAGTCGACTCCGCGCGGCATTCTCGTGACGCGCCTGTTCTATTTGCGTCCGGTCGATCCACGCACAGTGTTGTACACGGGCCTGACACGCGACGGCACCTTCCTCATCGAGAACGGCAAGATCTCGAAGGCCGTGAAGAACTTCCGCTTCAACGAGTCGCCGTTGTTCATGCTGAACAACCTCGACGCGATTGGGCGCGCGGTGCGCGTCGCGGGTACGGAGGCGGGTGGCGACGTCGTGATGCCGTCGATCAAGGTGCGAGACTTCAACTTCACCAGCTTGTCGGACGCTGTCTGACGGAGTAGGCGCGTGCGCGTGGGCGGATCGCCGCTCACGCGTTCGCGCGATTCTCCTGCTCGCCCCGGTCGGCGACTGCACCGAACCCGGATGCGCCGTCGTCACCGCCGTGCGGCATTCCGCCGAGCAGCGCGAGATACGCATTCATGCGCCGCACCAAATCCCTCGGACTGACCGGCTTGAGAATGTAGCCGTCGAACGTGGGTGATCCTCCCACCAGATCCGCCGTGGAGTCCACGCGCGCCGAGAACGCGATGAGGGGAATTCCGCTCGTCGCCGGGTCGGACTTGAGCATGCGGCTCGCCTGAAAGCCGTCGAGCTCCGGAAGCCCGATGTCCATCAAGACGAGACTCGGATGGAGCGAGCGGGTCAGGGCAATGGCTTCCGGCCCCGTGGTCGCTTCCTCCACGCGGTAGCCGTAGTGCCGCAAGATGAGGCAATACACGCGTCGTGTATCCTCGTTGTCTTCCGCGAGCACCACGAGCGGCTGCGTCCGTCGCGCGTCACTGTCGTCACGCTCGTCACTGTCTGGCTCGTTTGACCACTGCTCGGAAGACATCCGGCACCCGCGCCCTTCGGCTGCAACTGTGTGCGCATACGTGCTTTCAACGTCAGCAGTGCAGAAAGCAGACCCATAGTGACAGTCCCGTGAACTTGCCGGGGATCTGGCTAAGATTCGAACAGTGACCGGATATCCTCGGCACCGGTTAGGCCTCTAGAACGCCATGCCGAGACCACATCTGTCCGCCCTCAGCCTGCAGCACAGCGCGCCTCCACATCCGGTTCCGCCGAATGCATCGATGATCAGCCGAGCGAAGCTCGGGGACATCGACGCGTTCACGGCGATCGTGGACGCGTACTATTCGCGCTGCCTGCGGTTCGCGCGCGCCATGCTGCTGAACGTCGACGACGCCGAGGACATGGTGCAGGACACGTTCGTGCGGCTCTATCGGGCGCTGCCGCGATACGAGGAGCGCCAGCGGTTCGAGTCGTGGCTGTTTCAAATTCTCGGCAACTGCTGCCGCACGGCGAACACCGCGTTTCGCCGCCACTCGGCGCAGACGGTAGACGACGCATTCGCGCTCGAGCGTGTGGCGTCGCCCGACGTGACCGGTGCGCGCCTGGATCATGAATGGGGCGACGCCGTACGGAAGGCGCTTGCGGACGTGCCCGAGTACAATCGAGAGATTTTCCTGTTGCATTATATAGAAGAATTCTCCTACGACGAGATCGAGCGCATGACCGGCGTGAAGCAGTCGGCGCTCAAGATGCGGGTCAAGCGAGCCAGCGATTTTCTACGCGCGCGGCTGAGCCAGGAGCACGGATGAGCGGGATCGACGACGATCCGCTCCTGCGTCGCGCCCTGGAGGAGCTGCGGCGCCTTCCGGCCACCGATCCGGAGGCTGTGCGTCGTGTCGTCGGCGTCGCCGCGGAAGCACGCGTGTCCCCGGCGGACGAGCCGGTTGCCGACCGGTCGTCGAGCGGTGCGCGATCGATGCGACGGTGGACCGCCGTGAGCGTTGCGGCGGCCGCGGCGATCGTCGGCTTCGTCGCGCGCGGTGTCTGGCTCCCCGGCGCAGGTCCCGTGCGTACCGAGAACGTCGCGTCCCCATCGGTCGCGGCGGCGGCGCCCATGGTGAAAGCGTCGGCCGGCGGAGCGATCGTGGCGTTGCCGCAGCAGTTCGTGCTCGAGAATTCGGCAGCCCACCGCATCTCGGTGGTAGGCGATTTCAACAAGTGGAATGCCGCGAGCGCGCCCATGACACGCGCGGCGGAGGGCGGGTTGTGGTCGACCGTGATTCCGATTCTTCCCGGCCGGCACGTGTACGGCTTCATGATCGACGATTCGCTGTTCACGCTCGACCCCCGCGCTCCCAAGGCGCGCGATCCGGATCTCGGTACCGATGGATCGGTCGTCATCGTGGGGCGGCCATGAGAATGTGTACCGCGCTGCTCGCTGGTCTGTGCCTTGCCGCGCGCGTGGCGGCCGCGCAGGAGCCTACGCCGGTGCTGCCGGGCGATCGCGACGCGAGCGCCGAGCTCGCGAAGATCATCGCAGCTACGCGCGCGCACCACCTGCCCGTGGATCCGATCCTCGAGAAGGTGCAATACGCCATCGTGATGCGCGCGCCGGCTGCGCGTATCGTCGCGGCGGCGCGCGCGATCGCGGCACGACTAGAGATCGCCCGCGATGCCCTCGCGCCGCGCGACTATCCCGCCGACGTCGCGGCGGGAGAAGGGGCGTTGAGCTACAACGTGCCCAAGGTCGTTCTCACGACGATACGCAACGCCAGCCCCGAGCCGTCGGTCGTCGTACCGCTCGGTGCGCTCACGCAGCTCGTCGCCAGCGGCGTCTCGGTCACGCGCGCATCCGACATCGTGACATCGCTCATTCGGCGCGGCGCGTCGGGACAGCAGCTCGCGTCGTTCAGCAATGACGTCAATTCCGACGTGCGACTTGGTGGCCGGCCAGACGATGCGCTGAACGTGCGAATGCGTGGACTCACGGCCGCGCTTGCTCCGGCGGGTCAGGCGGCCGTGACTCAAGCAATCACGACCGGGGCCGCCGCCCCGCCGAAAAAGCCGTAACCGCGGTCCCTGCCGCTAATTTGGGGGATGCGCCGAGCCAGGCTCATCCCCCTGTTCGTTTGTGCCGCACTGTCAGCAGCGCCGTTGCATGCGCAATGGCAGCTCACGGCCGACGCGGGCGTGTCGCACCTTCGCCAGGCCGGACTCGGCGAGGCAAGCGCGCTCACCCTCGGTGCGAACCTCGACGTGCTCGGCGATCGGACGGCGTTGCAGACCGGCTTTCTCGCGGCGCGGACGTCCGCGGACCGATGGACGACTCAAGGCTTCGCGGCCGGGGCGTTGCGCGGCGCGCAGGGCCGGGCGGGTCGTCTGGATCTCACCGGCTTCCTCAGCAGCTTCGCTGCCACGAGCGAACGTCCGACCGTCTCGAGCGAGGTCATGGCGCAAGCACGGCACGGTGGGAGCGAAGCCGGCGGCGCGGTCGGGCTCGGCGGCGGTGTGTTCTCGAGCAACGGCGGCGTCGCGCCGTTGCTGCATCTGCAAGCCGACGCGTGGAGGAACGTGCGCGCGAATCAACTGCTCGGCGAGGCGTCGCTGGTCAGAACGCAGTTGACGGCGGTTCCGGTACCGACACGCGGCAGTCGACTCGTGCCGCTGTCCTACGCGGACTTTTCCGGAAGCTGGCGGCGCGACTTTGCCGGTCTGACGCTCGGAGCGCTCGCCGGCATGCGCACGGGGATCGATGGTATCGCGAGAGTCGACGGGTGGGCGACCGCCGAGGCGACGGCGTGGATCACGCCACGGTCGGCGATCGTTGCCGGCCTGGGGCGCACGCTCGAGGACGTCGTGCGCGGCGCTCCGCGCACGCGCTTCGTCAGTGTCGCGCTCCGATTCGCCGTGCGCCCGCAGCCGAGTCTGACGACTCGGCGCGGTGCTGTCGCCGGGGTCGTGGTGGCCGTGGAGCCGTCGAGCGACGGACGCCAGCGCATCGAGGTGCGGGGCGCCGCGGGGTCGCGCGTGGAGGTGATGGGCGATTTCACGAACTGGAATGCCGTGGCGCTCGAGCGAAACGGCGGCGTGTGGCGCACGGAATGGGTCGTGTCGCCGGGGCTGCATCGCATCGCGCTGCGAATCGACGACGGCGTATGGATCGCGCCGGCGAACCTGCCCCGCGTGACCGACGACCTGGGCGGCGTCGTCGGCTTGATTACGATTCCCTAATAGCGTCAGGGAAGGCGGACGACCTTCCCCATGAACAACACCGTGCCCGACAGCCGCTCCCGGATCACGAAGATGAACGGCCGGTCGACACGTACGACCTGGCGAACGGGGAGGCTGACGACGACGACCCCGACCGAAGTGACTGCCGCGGCCTCGGTGCCTTGCTCGTTGATGTCGACGAACGTCTTCTGCGTTACCTCCGATATCGCCAGCGAGCGACCGGCAGACATGCGGCTGAAGTCGGCGCCGTCGGTGAACGGCGCGCGCATGCCAAGCGCTTGGAGATCCGGAATCAGGCTGCGCTTCCAGGACATCGTCACCTTGGGCAGCGCGAGCTCCACTTCAGCCGTGTGCAGTCCCGACGTCAGCGTCTGCCAGGCTGCCCCGTCGAATGCGGCCGCGACCGTCTCGACGCTCGTTCCGGCTTTCGGGAGCACAACGGTCATGGTGAACGCAGAGTCGCCATAGGGAAGGTCGACCGCCTGGTACGTCGCCGTCTCGGCGTAGGTCATCCTGCCGTTCCGGTGCATGAGGCGGACAGGCTGGTCCCCGCTGACCGAATGGAAGACCGCGCTCTCCGTCTGCGTCGAGTCGAAGCGCGTACGCCAACTTCCCTTGAAGTAGATGGCGTTGATCAGGAACATCACTTGGTCGCGGGGGATCGCGTCGAGGATCGTGGGAATCTTGCCCTTCGTCTCGGTATTCACCCAGCCGTTGATGGACGCCAGCGAAGCGGCGCCGTTTGAGAAGTCGAGCGGCTTGATGGTGGCGTTGAAGTAGTTCGCGCCGTCGTCGAGGAACGGCTGGTTGAAGGCGAAGGTATTTCGGTACCAGATGGAGTTGGCGATGCTCATCGTCACCGACGGGTCGAGCGAGGTGAGCAGCGCAATGAGCGATTTGTAACCGGCGTCGATGTCGGCGAGCGAGCTCGTGCCGAATTGCAAGCCCGCGCGCATCTCGTCGAACGTCTGGTTCGACGCCCCGTTGAGAGCCATGCCGAGCGCGAACGACGCGCTGAGCGGGGACACGAAGACGTTCGAATCGCGCTGCGCGGGATTGATCCGCTGCCAGAGCGCGAAGGAGAAAGTGTTCGACGCGGCGAGCACGCTACGCTCGGCGGCCGACAGGTTGCGCGGCAGGCCGGTGAGCGCCCTCTGCGGCTGCCCGGCTTCGGTCACGCCCGGGGAGGCGCAGCCCACGGCCGGAACGATGGCCACCAGCGCGAGTGTTCGAATGATCGACGAGCGAGTTGGCATGACGTGCCTCAGGTGACTGATTCTGTGATCGCCCAACTGTCCCGCGAGGCCAGCGGTCACCCCGTGAAATCTCCGCTTGACGCCGCGGTGGCGGATGCTAGCTTCAACCCTGCGCGGTGATTTCCCCGATTTGACGGGCCGCGCACGGAGGCCAAACGAGCCCCGCGTGAACCCGTCTAAGTCGTGTGGCGCTCAACGGCCCGCGACAACTCACTGTCGGGGGCCGTTTTCATTTTGCCGGCGCTCCGGCACGGAGATCCTGTATGAGCTCGTACACGTTCAGCTCGGAATCTGTCAGCGAAGGCCATCCCGACAAAGTCTGCGACTACATCGCCGACTCGATTCTCGACGCGCACCTGACTGGCGACCCGAACAGCCGCGTCGCCTGCGAAGTGCTGTGCAAGAGCGGCCAGGTCGTGCTGGCCGGCGAGATCACCTCGCGCACGAATGTCGACTACGAAGCGGTCGCCCGACAGGCGATTCGCGAGATCGGCTACACCGATCCGTCCGAGGCGTTCAACGCCGACGGCGTGACGGTCACGCAGTTCATCAGCAAGCAGTCGGGCGACATCGCCATGGGCGTAGACACCGGCGGCGCCGGCGACCAGGGCATCATGTTCGGCTATGCGACCGATGAGTCGCCCGAGCTCATGCCGCTGCCGGTGCAACTGGCGCATCGCCTGTCGCAGCGCCTCACGACGGCGCGGAAAAGCGGCGAGCGAATGTGGCTTCGTCCCGATACCAAGACGCAGGTGAGCGTCCGCTATGAAGACAACGCGCCGGTGCGCGTCGAGACGGTGCTCGTCTCCGCCCAGCACAGCGCCGACGTGTCGCACGAGGAGATCCGCGACTACGTCGCGAGCTGCCTCGCCCCCGAAGTGCTCGGCGCCTGGTTCGGCCCGCACGTCGAAGTGCTCGTGAATCCCACCGGGCAGTTCATCGAAGGCGGACCGTCGGCCGACTGCGGCGTCACGGGCCGCAAGATCATCGTCGACACGTACGGCGGCATGGGCCGGCACGGCGGCGGCGCGTTCAGCGGCAAGGATCCGTCGAAGGTCGACCGCAGCGGCGCGTACTTCGGCCGTTACGTCGCGCGGCAGGTCGTGAAGAACGGCTTCGCGAAGCGCGCCGAAGTGCAGGTGGCGTACGCCATCGGACGCGCCGAGCCGGTCTCGGTTCGCGTCGACACCTTCGGCACCGGCGACTGGGAGGGCGCCGCGGAGTTCGTGCGCAAGTTCGACTATCGTCCGGCCGCGATGATCGAGCAGCTCAAGCTCCGCAATCCGATCTATCGCAGCACGACGAACTACGGACACTTCGGCAAGCCGGGGCTGAGCTGGGAGGCGTAGCCCCAGACAGGCTAGGGTTTGACTGATCTCACCCCGGACAGTTTTCCCGCTTTGTCCATGGTGTATTCAATCAGATTTCCCGCCTGATCCTTGACCTGCTTCACGAGCTGACCGGCCGCATTGGTCGTCGAGCTCACCGTCGGCAACTGCATGATGTTGCCGACGGTTTTTTGTGCCACGAGCTTTCCCGCGGCCGACATGGTCTTGTCGATGAGTGAGCCGGTCGCCTGATCGACCACGTGTTGGAGGATGTTGCCGTTCGACATCTTGGTCGAGCTCAGCAGAAGCCCTTTCACGCCGCTCACGACGTCGCCGACGAGACCGCCCACCGCGCCGCCCGCGTTGGCGAGGGTGCTGGTGAGCTGCTGCACCACTTCCGGATGATTGTCCACGAACGTGAGCGTCTGATCGACGATGTGCACGACGTCGTCGAGATCGACGAGCAGCAGCGCGCGGGCGCGGACGTCTTGAATGGTCAGATCCACGTCGCCAATGAAGACGTCGGCGCCGGCCGAGATGTGGACGAGGTTCGAGACCTTGGCGTCGAGGCTGATCTTCGCGGTCACCGTGTCGACCTTGAGGAAGATGCGCTCCACGCAGAGGTTCGGAATGTCGAGCACGACGTCGTACTCCGGATACTCGTGCGACCGCGGCGTACCGCCGGTGATGCGATTGCTGTCGCTGGCGGTCTGCATGCGCTGGCCGGTGACGTTCAAGCTGTCGCCCGCCGAGCGGCGAAAAGTGCGGCCGCTGTCCGGTCCCACGCAGGCCACGTGCATGTCGCGCGTGCCCTGGAGCCGTTGCGTCGCCGGCTGTGGCGCGGGACGTTGTTGTGCCGTGGCTGCATTTGCCGCGAGCGAAACGAACGCCGTGGCGAGTACCGTGATTCCCAACGATCGAGCCGTCGTGCGCATGTGGCTGTCCGTGTACGAGAAACGCTCGCGCCTCGAGTCCGCGCGCCGGAGTGCGTCACCAGTCGCGAACGTCGTCCGCAAAAGCGTTGCCGATGGAATTGAAAAACACGAAACACACGAAGCGCCATGCACTCGCGACGAATGCGTGCACAGGGCACGGAAGTTGAGAAGCCGTCGCAGCCAATGGCCGTTCATCCCATGAGCGAATCGCTCATACGCATTCAGTCATCGCTGCGTCGCGCTTCGATCGCGGCGATACTCGCCACCGCGTTGCCGCTGGCGTGTGTTCGCGCGCAATGCCAGACAGCGACGAGCTCAGTCGATGCGACCGGCTCGCCCGCGCGCTCAGATACGGGTCAGATAGTGCGCGGGGCGCCGCGTCAGACGCAGACGTCCAACCCCGCAATCGTGCTCTTTGCCGAAGCGAGTGCTCGCGAAGTCCGCTTCAACTCGCAGCCGGAGCTCAGAGTTCGGCTGTGCGGGGGATTGGATTCGATTCACGTCCTCGAGCGGCGGAATCTCCCCTCGCCCGTCGTCACGAACACGACCTATCGCGACGTGTACGTCGCCGTCCAGATCTTCGGCCGGCTCAACGCGGACTGCATCGCGAACACGGTGCTCGGCGGACGCCGCGCGGCTGGTCGCGCGGCCGACAGCAGCTCGCGCGCTGCGACCGTCGGTCTCGATTGTGCGTCGCTCGAAGTGCGCGGAACCACACCGCGGCCGCCGTCCGATTCGGGCCGCTCACCACGGAGATGACCTGTATGCGCTCTCGCCTGTCCTTCGCCGTGCTCCTCGCCGGTTTCGTCGCCCTGCCGGTAGGCGCGCAGGTGGCGCGAGATTCCGTCGCGCGGCGTCCGGCCCAGCCTGCGGGTGGACGGTATCAAGCGAGCGCGCAGGGGCTCACGACGAATCGCGACGTGATTCTCGAGATCCCCGAGCTGTCGGTCGATTCGATCGGCCTCACCGTATCCGACGTTCGCGCGCACGTGTCGCTCGACGCCAACGCCATGAACCTCGTCCAGATCACCGCGGGCGTCGACGTCGCCATCAAGAAGGTGCAGCTCGGCATCGTCGGCGTGTACGCCGAGGCGTATCTCTACGCGGATCTCGACAACGTCGCGCGCATCGTCGACCGGGTGGTGCAGACGCTCGACCGCAATCCAAAGATCCTCACGCAGACGCTGGCGGCGGTGGACACGACGGTGAACGCGGCGCTGAAGAAGCAGCCGTAGTCGAGCGCGGACCGCTCTCTGCGCGCCGCTCGAGACCGTCCGGGCGCTCGGCCGCCGGCACGAACACCGTCGGCCGGAGCACGTGCTCGAGCGCCTGCGAGTCGATGAGAGAAATCATAAGCCGATCCGTACGCCGGCGCGCACGAGCACGAGATGCGTGGCGGTCTCCATCGAGTTGATCTGAATCTGCGCGTTCGGCAGATCGACGATGCTGCCAGGCCGCAGGTAGCGCGCGTGTCCGCCGTTGAAGTATTGCACGCCGAGGTCGAGCAGCACCTTCGTCTTCTTCTCGTAGAGCGGCAGATAGACGCCGCCGCCCGCGACCCACGTCGGCGTGAAGTCGGATTGGTTGGTGGTGCTGGCGAAATCGTGACTGTCGTCGACGCCGTCGAGATGGCTCTCGGTGAAGAACACCTGGGCGCCGACGCCGGCATTCACATAGGGCCGGATCTTTCCGGTCGGCCAGGCGAGCTGCGGACCGAGGCTCATCGGCACGATGTAGTTGGTCGTCGAGACCTTCACCTGTATGCGGCCGCCAATCGAGGCGCTGATCGGCACGCGCTTCGACTCGTCGCCGTAGTCGATGAATCCCGCGCCGGCCCGCAGGCTCAATATTCCGCGCTTGTCGAGACGGAAGAGATACGCCCCGTCGAGGCCATAGCCCAAGCCGATGTTGCTGCGCAGCGCGCCGAGCGGGCGGCTTTGGGTGAGCGAAAAGCTGCCCGAGCTCCGGAGCTCGAAGTCAGAAGGAATGCGCTCTCGGCTGGGACGGCACACGCAGGTGCTCGAGTCCTGGGCCGCGACCGGCGCGGCAACGGCGGCGCACAACACCGCCGCACGGGCGACGCGTGATTTCAACATACGATCCTCCACGGGTGGGTGGGGCGCGCGGAGCATCCATCGATCCGCACACAAAGCGGAAAGGCAGAGCACATGCCCCCGGCGGAAATCATATGTTTATATATCTATCTCGTTACGTCACAGCGGTTTCCCCTGGGCGTAGAGCCCAGTTCACAGTTCCCTGGATGTGTGATCTGTCGCACCTTTGAGACGTGTGCGTGTCCGATGACACGGACGTTACGGCTTCTTCGGCTCGTCCCCCGGCCTTCCCTTCAAAAACTGCACGACGATCAAACGCTGCTGCTCGTTGGCGGTGGCGGCGGACTGCGGCCGGCGAGCGTTCGCATCGAACCGGTTGACCGAGTTGATGCCCGCGATGATCGGAATCGACGACATGATCTCGCCGAAATACGTCACCGCTTCAGTCTCGCGCAGCCCGGCCACACCGCTGGGAATGCGGCTCAGCCGCACCACGGACCGGCGAATCTGAAAGCTCGCCGGGTCGAGATACATCGAGCCGTTCACGTCGGGATCCCGGATCTTCGTCGCCGCGACAAAATCCACCCGCAGCATGTCGACACCGTCCACCGTCTCGAGACCGCCGTTATAGAAACAGTGATTCTCGATGAACACCCGGTCGGCGAAGTGCACGAGCGTGGGGATGTTCATCATCAACGTGCCCCCGAAGAAGCGCGAGCCTGAGCGCGTGATGACCGTGCCGGGCTTGTACGTCCAGGCGCTGCTGCTCTCGAATCCCACCGTGTCGATGCCGTCGACCTTGACGTCGCCGTTCACCAACGTGGTTGAGAGCGTTCGCTCCACCTGGTACAGATACGGATACGTTCTCGTGAGCAGGCGGTACTGATCGGCGTTCTGGTGGAGCTGGTCGAACACCGTGGCGAACGCCGAGTCGGCGGCGGCCTTGGGCACACCGGGATCTTTGCACTCCGGGTAGCCCCGGACCTGGACCGTAGACAGCCGAACGGCGACGTGTGCCAACTGCACATGAATCGTATCCACGCGGCCGGCGTGGACGATCACGGACAGTTCGGCGGGCGAGTAGCCGAGGTGACGCACGCGAAGCAGCACCGGGCCGGCCGGGAGGTCGGAGAGCGTGAACACGCCTTGATCGTTGCTGAACCGCTCGCGGCCCAGGGCCGGCACCGAGACCACACTATAGGACAGAGGCAGCCCCCCGTCCTTCATCGCGACGATTCCCACGATGCCGCCCGTGGAGTCGGCGTGCGCCGCTTCGCGCTGGGCCGCCGCGGCCGGGGGCGCAGACAAGCATCCGAGCACCACGCACAGCCTGACCGCCGCGCGGGCGGGCCGTAGAGCTGTTGCGACGCCGAGGCGAGCCATGACGTCAATCTGTGCCGCGCACGGCGAAAGGGAAATGAACTGTTGCCGCCGGCTCAACTCGCCGCGCTCTTTGCCGATACTCATCGCGATAGTTGCGTTGCCGGCGGCGGCTCGTAAAAGATTGAAGGGTTCGCGCCTCGCTCTCTCCTGGACTCGCATGCATCGACTTCCTCCTCTCGCGCGCCGCGGCGCTTGGACGTTGTTGGCTACGTTCGCGCTGCTTCCGCTGCCGGTGCCGGTCGCGGCCCAGGTCGCGCCGCCAACCCGTCCGCTCGCGTACACCCGCGCGGTGCTCGGCAACGGACTGGTCGTGCTGCTCAACGAGGACCACTCGTCGCCGGTCGTAGCCGTCGAGATGCTCTACCGTCTTGGCTCGAAGGACGAGCCGGCCGGCAAGACCGGGCTGGCGCACCTCTGCGAGCACTTGATGGGCGAGGGTTCGCCCAACGTGACGATGACCAAGCAACTCCTGCTGTCGGTCGGCGGTTCGTCGACCAGTCCCACGGCCTCTTGGGCCGCCACGGACGAAGACCGCACGCACTACTTCTATACGGTTCCCGCCAACCAGCTCGAGACGGCGCTCTGGGCCGAGTCCGACCGCATGGCCGCGCCGCTCACGTTCGCGAACGACGAACATTTGAAGAGCGTTCGGGAGATCGTTCGGCAGGAGCGCGCGCAGAATCGCGACGGCCGCACGTTCGGCGACGCCGAGCGACTCACGCTCGATCAGTTTTTCGTTGGACAGACGCGCTATCCGCGCGACGCGCTGGGTCCGATGGCCGATCTCGACCGAACCAGCGCGGCCGACGCGAAGCAGTTCTGTCTTCCGTACTACGTGCCGAACAACGCGGTGCTCGCGCTGAGCGGCGACTTCAAGACCGCCGACGCGCAGAAGCTGGTGGCGAAGTACTTCGGCTCGATCGCGCGCGGCGTCGTTCCGGCGCATCCGGCCGTGGCGCCAACACCGCTCACGGCCGAGCGCCGCGTGGTTCTCGAGGACACGCGCGCCCGAGTGCCCGTGCTGCGGTTGGCCTGGTTCACCGCGGGCTTCTCCCAGCCAGACCGGCTGGCGCTCAATGCCCTCGCGGCGATGCTCGCGCCAACCGATCCGCGCATGCGACAGTTGCTCCCGGGCGCCGACCGCGCCGGTCGTTTATCGAAGCTGCTCGTGTACGACCGGCAGCTCGCGACGTCGGTGTCGGCCGGGAATTTCGACATGGAGACGGGCGGCATCTTTCAGATCGAAGTCACGCCGCGCGCCAACGCGCCGATGGGCCAGATCGAGACGCTCGTCGACAGCGTGCTCACCGACCTCAAGGCGGGTGTCATCGCCGACGCGGAGCTGGCCCCGTATCGAGAGGCCACGACGGTCATCGGCGTGACGACGCTGCAGACGCGCGGGGCTCGCGCGGACACACTCGCGCAGGGCGAAGCGTTCGCCGGCGATCCAGTGGCCTACGCCAAGCAGGCCGCGCGCACGCTCCGGCTATCGCCGGCCGACGTACGCGCCGCCGCGCAAAAATATCTGACCAATGAGCGCGTGGTGATGAGCCTCATTCCAGCGGGCAAGCTGGACTTGATCAGCAAGCCCACGCTTCCGTACACCAACGTGACACCTGCGAAGGCGCAGGTGGTGCCGTGACATGAGTATTTCGTCAATGCGAATTCGCTCGATGGTTTCGGCCGCCGCCGCGCTGGCGCTTGCGCTCCTGCCGACGCGGGTCGCGCAGGGCCAGAAGCTCGATCGCTCGATTCGCCCGCTAGCGCCGGCCTACAAGGCGCCGGTGTTTCCCGCGGTGAACGTACACACGCTGCCGAACGGGCTGCGTGTGGCGATCGTCGAGAATCACGCCCTTCCGATCGTCGGCGTTCGCGCGGTGCTGTCGTTCGATTCCACGGCGGATGCTCCCGGGAAGGAAGGAGTGTACGCGGTGACGCTCGGAATGCTGCGCGAAGGCACGACGTCGCGGAGCGCCGAACAGATCGCGACGCTGGTCGGATCGCTCGGCAGCGATGTGAGTCCAACGCGCTTCACCACCGTCACGGCGAGTGCCGATCGCTCACTCGCGTTGATGGCCGACATGTTGACGCACCCGGCCTTTCCGAGCGACGCGCTCGAGCGCCGGAAGGCGATGCAGGCGACTGCCGTGCAGCGCCAACTCCAGTCGCCCGGCACCGCGCCTCGCCGCGCGCTGTTCGCGGCGATGTTCGGCGCGGCGCATCCGGTCGCGCGCTCCGTGCTCGGCAGCGACGCGACCGTCAAGTCGATCACGCGCGACGACGTGGCGAACTTCTATGGCGAGTACTTCCGGCCCGAGAACGTGACGCTGGTGGTCGTCGGCGACGTTCGGAGCGCCGACGTGCTCGCCTCCGTCGCGCGGTTGTTCGGCCCGTGGCAGGGTCACGGCTCGCCGTACGCCATTCGCGCCGAGCCCGCAGCGGCGCCTTCGGCGACGACCATTTATCTGATCGACCGTCCGAACGCGCAGCAGGCGTACGCATACGTGGGGCAACTCGGCCCGAGTCACTCGGCGGCCGACGTACCGGCGATGGAAGCCCTCGCGCCCATCCTTGGCTTCGGTGCGCAGAGCCGCCTCGCGAGAAACATTCGCGAGCGTCACGCATACATGTATTCGGGAACGCTATACGCCTTGAGCTGGCAGCCGGAGCCGCGGCCGTCGATGCTCTATGGCTCGGGCGCGTTCGCGCCGATCAAGACGGACAGCGCGTTGGCCGAATGGATCTCCGAGCTCAAGGCGATCCGCGCCGACCGGCCGCCCACGCCGGAAGAGATGGCGAGCGCGCGGGCGGCGATCAACAACAACCTGTCGACCGCTCTCGAGACGGTGGACCGATTGGCCGATCGCTTGGCCACGTACGCGCACGCCGGAATTCCGCTCGACTTCGACAATCGATTGGCGCGCAGTGCGGCGACTCTGTCATCGGCCGATGTTCGCGCGGCGGCCGCGGCGCACATCGATCCGGAGCACCTCGCGATCGTCGTCGCCGGAGATCGGGTGAGCTTGGAGCCAACGCTCCGCGCGCTGAAAGTCGGGCCGGTGGTTGTGGTTGACGAGAGCGGGAAGCGACTGCCGTAAAGGAAATACGCAGCTCGCGCTATTTCACGAACTCGATCGTCACGCCCGACCTGATCGCCCCGGCGAGTCTCGCGGCGTCCCAGTTCGTGAGACGCACGCAGCCATGTGAGCTGGCGAGCCCGATGGTGTGCGGGAGCGGCGTGCCGTGAATGCCGACGTGCTCCTTGGTCGTCGCGATCCACACGACACCCACGGGCGAGTTGGGGCCAGGCGGCAGCGTCGCCTTCGGGCGCGAATCGGGGACGTCGGAGTAGAGCGTGGGGTTGTAGTGAAACACCGGATGCCACTGCACGCCGTCGACCTTGTAGATGCCGCTCGGCGACGGATCGTATTCCGATCCCACGGTCGTCGGAAAGTGGAAGACGACTGAGCCGTCGGCCGCGAGGGCGTGCAAATACCGGCCGTCCTTCGCGACGTGAATCTTCGTGATCGGCTTCACGCCGACCGTCTTCACCAATTTCTCGGCATTGAACGGCTCGACGTTCGGCACCCAGATCTCGGTGCCCGCTTTGGGGCTGACGAAGCTCACCGTGGGGTTGAGTCTGCGGAGGACGTCGGTGATCGTATGAAAACGCTCATCGAGCATCTCGAGCGCCGACGCGTAGCACTCGCACGGCAGCTTCTCCTGGTCGTAGACGCTGTTCGGCACCCAGAAGTAGGGGCCGGCCACGTCTTCCTCCGTGAGCGTGTACGTCACCGCCGCATCGGTTCTGCCGACCTTCTCGACGAGCTTGTCGTACGTCGGCTTGTCGAGTTTTCCGGTCGCGGGTAGGCCGTTTTCCTCCTGGAAGAAGTACACGGCCTTGGCCACGTTCTGTCCCGTCTTGCCGTTCAACACGCCGGTGGAGAAGTGCGCGCGATCCAGCATCACCTGCGCGCGAAGGATGGCTGGCCCCTCGGGGTCGTCGAGCAACTCGGCGGTCGGTTCGTCGTTCACCGTAGCCGGAGAGATGGCCGCCAAACCGGTCGGCGCCGCGGCCGGCGGCGCGCGGCGTACGGCGACGGGTTGTGCGATTGGCGCGGCGGCCGCAGGCGACGCATACGAGTGTTCCTGAACGTCGGCGCGCGCCGAAATGCGCCAGGATGTGTCGCCGGCTGGGGAGATAGGCGATAAATCCGCAACGTCGCGCTCGCTCTCAGGCGTGACAACGGAGACGGGACGGGTCTGACAGGCGGCCGTTGCGGCCAACACGATGAAAACGAGCGAACGAATCCTCTGCATCTAATTCCTCCAAGTCGATGCAGAGATGGACTTTCACGATTCGTACCGGAGCGCCGCCGGCTCTCGTCACGGCCGGCTCCGGCGGGTACATTGCACGGACGGGCCGGACGGACCTCGCGCGCCCGTTCACGTGCCGATTTGGTGGCTCAGATGACCGCGAAACCCAACCTCGAATCGATTCCGCGGGGCGCAGCGCCGGCCACGCGTGAGTCTGCCTCCCGGCCGACCCTGGTTCCACCGACGCGTCCGCTCCCTGACGATCACGTCGAACGAAATCCCGGCACGCCGCTCGACCTCGATTTCGTTCGCTCCATCCGGGTGAACCGAAGTGCCGTGGAGCGCCGCTCCGCGACCATTCCCACCCGCCGCACGGTCAAGAAAGAATGGCAGGCGGCCTGGCTGTTGCGCGCGATCACCTTGATCGATCTCACGACGCTCTCCGGCGACGACACGCCCGGAAACGTTCGCCGCTTGTGCGCCAAGGCGCGCCACCCGCTTCGCGACGACGTCGCCGAATCGCTCGGCGTCGGCGAGCTGGGCATCAAGGTCGGTGCGGTGTGCGTGTACCACTCGCTCGTGAAAACGGCCGTCGCCGCACTCGACGGATCGGGCATTCCCGTCGCGGCGGTCTCGACCGGATTTCCTGCCGGCCTGAGTCCGATCAAACAGCGGATCGAAGAGATCCACGCGTCCGTCGCCGACGGCGCGAAAGAGATCGACATCGTCATCACGCGCGCGCACGTGCTCACGGGTAACTACGAAGCACTCTACGACGAGGTGCGCCGCTTTCGCGAAGCGTGCGGCGATGCGCACATGAAGGCAATTCTCGCCACCGGCGAGCTGGCGACGCTCGGCAACGTGGCGCGCGCGAGCATGGTGGCAATGCAGGCCGGCGCGGACTTCATCAAGACGTCCACCGGCAAGGAAGGAGTGAACGCGACCATTCCTTTCGGGCTCGTGATGGATCGCATGATCCGCGAGTACTTCGAGCAGACCGGCTACGCCGTGGGCTTCAAGCCTGCGGGGGGAATTCGAACCGCCAAGACCGCGCTCGAGTTCTTGTTTTTGATGAAAGAGGAGTTGGGCGACCGCTGGCTGAAGCCGGACCTCTTCCGCTTCGGCGCGAGCTCGCTGCTCACCGACATCGAGCGGCAGCTCGAGCACTTCACGACCGGGCGCTACGCAGCGGCCCACCGCCACCCGATGCCATGACCATGACGACCGTAGCGGAAATTTTCGAGACGATGGAGTACGGGCCCGCGCCGGAGAGCGACAAGGAAGCGCTCGCCTGGCTCGCGAAGCACGAGCGCGTATTCGGCCATTTCATCGACGGTACGTGGACGGAGCCGGGCACGGTGTTCGACGTCATCAATCCGGCGACGAGCGCCGTGATCGCGCGCGTCACCGACGGCACGAAGACAGACGTCGACGCGGCGGTGGCCGCCGCACGCGCCGCGCTGCCGGCATGGAAAGCGCTGACGCCTCATGCCCGCGCCCGGCACATCTATGCCATTGCCCGCGGCGTTCAAAAACACTCGCGGCTCCTCGCGGTGCTGGAGAGTATGGACAACGGCAAGTCCATTCGCGAGACGCGCGACATCGACATTCCGCTCGTTGCCCGGCACTTCTACCACCACGCCGGGTGGGCGCAGCTCATCGAGAGCGAGTTCCCCGGCTACGAGGCAATCGGCGTCGTGGGTCAGATCATTCCGTGGAACTTCCCGCTGCTCATGCTCGCGTGGAAGATCGCGCCGGCATTAGCAGGTGGTAATACCATTGTTCTAAAGCCCGCCGAGTTCACGCCGCTCACCGCGCTGGCGTTCGCGGAGATCGTGCAGGAGGCCGGGCTCCCTGCCGGTGTGATCAACATCGTGAACGGCCACGGCGAAACGGGCGCGGCGATCGTAAACCACCCCGACGTCGACAAGATCGCGTTCACGGGTTCGACCGAAGTGGGGCGCATCATCCGCAAGGCGACGGCGGGTTCGGGCAAGAAGCTCAGCCTCGAGCTGGGCGGCAAGAGCCCGTTCATCGTGTACGACGACGCGGATCTCGACAGCGTCGTGGAAGGAGTCGTCGACGCCATCTGGTTCAACCAGGGCCAGGTGTGCTGCGCCGGCTCGCGCTTGCTCGTGCAGGAGGGCGTGGCCGACCGGCTCGTCCAGAAGCTCCGCGCTCGGATGGAGAAGCTCCGCCTCGGCTCTCCGCTCGACAAAGCGGTGGACATGGGCGCGATCGTGGCGCCCGTCCAGCTCGAGCGCATCAGGGAGCTCGTCCAGCAGGGTGTCACTGAAGGGGCGACGATGTGGCAGCCGTCGTGGGCCTGCCCCACGGAGGGTTGCTTCTACCCGCCAACGCTCTTCACCGACGTTCAACCCTCGTCGACAATTGCCCAAGTCGAGATCTTCGGTCCGGTGCTCGTCACGATGACCTTCCGCACGCCGGAGGAATCGGTCGCGATCGCGAACAACACGCCCTACGGCCTGGCGGCCAGCGTGTGGACGGAGAGCATCAACCTCGCCCTCGACATCGCGCCCAAGATCAAGGCGGGCGTGGTGTGGATCAACTCCACCAACCTGTTCGACGCCGCCGCGGGGTTCGGCGGGTATCGCGAGAGTGGGTTTGGTCGGGAGGGCGGACGGGAGGGGATGTATGAGTATGTGAAACGGGAAGTGCGAAGGGGGAAGAGGGACGGCGGAACGTCCAAGCGCGCCGTGCCCACTCGCAACACACAAAGGGCCTCCCTTCCCTCGATCGACCGCACCCCCAAGCTCTTCATCGGCGGCAAGCAGGCGCGGCCGGATTCCGGGTACACGCGCCGCGTGTATTCGCCGAGTGGCGAGCTGGTTGGCGAGGCGCCGGAAGGGAATCGCAAGGATGTCCGCAACGCGGTCGAGGCGGCGCATGCGGCCGCCGGCAAGTGGGCCCGGTCGACCGGGCATAACCGCGCGCAGATTCTGTACTACATCGCCGAGAACCTGTCCGTGCGCGCCGAAGAGCTCGCGAGCCGGATCGACGCGATGACGGGCGGCGGCCTGAGGCGCGCGCGGCAGGAAGTGGACGCGTCGGTCTCGCGCCTCTTCACGTACGCGGCGTGGGCCGACAAGTACGACGGCGCGGTGCACAGCGTGCCGATTCGCGGCGTGGCGATCGCCATGAACGAGCCGATCGGTGTCATGGGGCTCGCCTGCCCCGACGAGCTTCCGCTCCTCGGGATGATCTCGCTCGTCGCGCCGGCGATCGCGGCCGGCAACACGACGATCGTCGTGCCGTCGGAGGCGCATCCACTCGCGGCGACCGATTTCTATGGCGTGCTCGAGACTTCCGACCTTCCGGACGGCGTGGTCAACATCGTCACCGGCGACAAGAACGCGCTGGCGAAGGTTCTCGCCGAACACGACGCCGTCGACGCCGTGTGGTACTTCGGCGCGCGCGAAGGCGTGACGATGGTGGAGCTGGCGTCGGCGTCGAACATGAAGCGGACGTGGGCCAGCTGGCACGACCGCGACTGGCTCGACGCGAACGACGGAGAAGGCCGCGAGTTCCTGCGCGCGGCCACGCACGTGAAGAACATCTGGGTGCCGTACGGCGAGTGATCGCGGCCGCCGGGGGCCGGCTCGTTAGAGATCTTGTACGATTGCACGATCGTTGATCCAACTTCGCGAGCTCACTCCCTCTGGCGGTGCGCGGTATGTCACTCCGTTTCTTGTCCCTTCCGGGCCTCTTCGCCGTCGCCCTCATCGCCGGCTGCAAAGATAATTCGTCGCCCATTTCGCACGCGCCGACGCACCTGTCGATCGTCTCGGGCGCGAATCAATCGGGCGACCTCTCGAAGGCGCTCGACTCGGCCCTCGTGGTGCTGGTGCTCGACGGCACGGAGAAGCCCGTCGCCGGAGTCGTGCTCACCTGGACGGTCACCGGCGGCGGCGCGCTCTCGGCGACGACCACCACGACCGACACCGCGGGCAAGGCGACCGTCACCTGGACGCTCGCTCCGACCGCCGGCGTCCAGGTCGTGACGGTGACGAGCGCGTCGATTGCCGGTGCGTCGGCGTCGTTCGTCGCCACCAACGGTGCGACGATCAGCGGCACGGTGACCGGGGCGGGCGGGCTCCCCTTTGGCGCCGGGTTTTCGCGCGCCGCATCAGGGGCCGCCCGCTTCAACACGGTGCCGGCGCGAGGACGCCAGCTGTCGAGCGATCGGATCGTCGTCGGCTTCAAGAACGACGTGGCGGGCGTCGCCGCGGCCGGCTCGTCGACCTACCGCTCGCTTTCCGTGGCGCGGCAGACCACGACGCGACTGCAACAGAGCGTGGCGGCGCTGTCCCGATCGCGTCCGTTGAGCGGCGCGGAGATCTCGCCGGCCATCCTCGCGGCGCGCATGCATGTGGACGACACGCTGCAAATCGACGCGGTGATGGAGTCGTTGCGCAGCGATCCGAGCGTGGCCTGGGTCAGGCGTGACGGCTTCATGACGATTCGCGATGGCACGCCCCGCCCCATCGTCCCCGACTGGATCACGCAGCTCCTGTCGACCCGCGCGCCGCTCACGACGACCGCGGGTGGCACCACGGCGTCGTCGGTCGCGACGAAATTGCCCAACGATCCCAATTTCTGGCTGCAGCTCTGGCCCGCCGCGATGATCGATCTGCCGCGCGCCTGGGCAATCACTACGGGAAGTCCGAACGTGACGGTGGCTGTCGTCGACATGGGAATCCGATTCGACAATGCGGACATCGCGCCGAACCTCACCGCCGACGGATACGACTTCGTCACGCCGTTCACCTTCCCCGCGGAACACTTCTGCGACGGAACGACGTTCACGACGACCACCGGCGACGGCGACGGTCCCGACTCCGACCCGACCGATCCTGACGACATCGAGTTCAACCCGGATTTGAATTGTTGGGAGCACAGCACCATGGGCGATCACGGGCTCTGGACGGCGGGCATCGTCGGGGCGGTGGGCAACGAGGGTGCGGGCCTCGCGGGAGTGAACTGGAACGTTCGCATTCGTCCGATCCGCGTGCTCGACATCACCGGCGGCGGCTCCTTCTTCGACATCGCGCAGGGAATTCTGTACGCCGCGGGACTTCCGGCGCGCGGCGCGAACGGCGCGCTCGTGCAGGCGCCACGATCGCCGATCATCAACATGAGCTTGGGCGGGACAGGCGACGATCCATCGGTCAGGGCCGCCGTGGCTGCCGCGGTGGCCGCAGGATCGCTCGTGGTGGCGTCGGCCGGCAACTCTTCGTTGGATTTTGACACGTTCCCGGCCGCCTACCCGGGAGTGATCGGCGTCGCCGCGGTGGGTCAGGATGGGAATCTGTCGACGTACTCCAACGCCGGAACGTTCGTCGCCGTCTCGGCGCCGGGCGGCGATTTCCGGCTGGACGACAACGGCGGTGGTTCCGTCGTCGGCCTGGGCTGGAACTTCGTGACGAACCGTCCGACTGCCTTCTTCGGCTACGGCACGTCGGCGTCGGCTCCGTTCGTGTCGGGCGTCGCCGCGCTGCTGCTCGCGCAAACGCCGACGCTCACCGCCGCGCAGCTGACGCAGCGCATCGAGCAATACGCCACGCGTCCGGCCGGCGCCACGCGAAGCGACACCTTCGGTTGGGGAATCGTCAATGCGTACAACAGCCTCACGCAGCAGAACGGCCCCGCCAGACAAACGTTCGTTCGGCTGATCGACGCGACGAGCGGTTTGGCGACGCGCACGGCGGCCGTCGCCGCGAACGGAAACTTCGCGCTCGCGCGCGTCCAGCAGGGCACGTATTACCTGCAAGCGGGCGACGACGAAGGTGGCGACGCGACGATCGGCATTCCGGGCCGTCGTTTCGCTTGGGCCGGCGGATCCGGCTCGCCCACCGTGTTCAACGTGAACGCAAATTCGCTCACGGCGGCCATCGCCATCGGCGTGCCCACCGAGGTCGAACCGAACGACGACGTGGCGCACGCGAACATTCTCGGCGTCGGCAGCTACGTCGTGGGCAACATCACCCCGCCCGATGTTCGCGACGTCTACAGCATCACGATCTCGACGCCCGGCGTCTATACGATCGAGACCTCCGGTGTCGTCGGAACGTGTGGGATCGGCATCGAGCTCGACACCTTCCTGTCCGTCGTGACGTCGACCGGCACGCTGGTCGGCTCGAACGACAACTTCACGTCCACGACCAGTCGATTGTGCTCGCACGTGCAAGCCACGCTGGCCGCCGGCGTCTATTACGCGACCGTCACCGGTGTGGGAGCGAACGCCGCGTCGCGCGGCCGGTATCGGCTCGCGGTGCGCGCGGGTCCGTGATCGCACTCAAGAATTTTGCTCGACGCCCGATACTCTGTACCGAGGGAGTGAGGGATGCCGCGAGCGCAAGGATGCGGCGCGGTGTCCCACGAGCGAAGTGAAGCACAGAGCGAAGCGAACAACCGAGCGGCACCCCGGCAGGGGCTGCCGCTCGTTCGCGTTTCGGCGCGTCATCCCATCACCGCGTCCAAAGCAGCAGCGCCTCGCACTGCGGCGCCGCGCGTTGGTACTGCCCGGGCACGTTGAAGCGGTCGTAGTACTCCACGCCCGCAAGGGTTCCAGTGCCGATGGCGTCCAGCGGATCGGTGGAGCGCGTTCCGTTGACGAATACGTCGAGCCGGCATCGGTTGTCGATGTTCGTCGTGGCCGCGCGTTGCGCGTCGAGTGCCCGGCCAATGCCAAGCAGGTGTTTCCGCAGCACCGTGCCGAGTGGAAGCGCGCGCTCGGCCTGCAGCACGCTGTCGGTGATGAAGCGGCCAACGCCGCGTCTCTGGCGAATCGTGTACTCGACGAGGCGGCTTGGCACCGCGACGGCGACCATCATCTCCGAGTCGCGCGCCGGAACGGCGCGGCTCGCCGCGGCGTGTTGATCACCGGCCACCGGTTTGACGTGAACGGTCTCCGCCGGCATTTGCGGCGGACTCGCCATGAGACGAGCGGATGCCGCCACGAGGACGATCGTCGCGCCGGCAAATGTCGTGAGAACCCGCGGCCATGAGTATTTCATAATAGCCCACCTCGTTGTAGAGGAGGCTCATGACGTGCGCACACTCGACGGAGTTTCTCGAATTCTCGCCGATTGTGTTTCGATTGCCGACGGAAAGTGCAAAGGAACTATGACGCCGCCGCGTGGATTGCGCGATTACGACTAGCAGGGAGCGCGCACCGGCGTTCAATTTGTCGCATACCCATCCCCTGGAGACCAGATGACGACGATGGAACGCATTGCTGCGGCGCTCGTGCTCGCGGCCGGACTGCACGCTCGGCCGGCGCTGGCTCAGAGTCACGCCGGCACGTGGGACGGCACGGTGACGACGCAGCAAGGCGCGCAGCCCACGACGATCACGCTCGACAGCACGTCCACGGGATGGAGGGGCACGCTCCTCGCGCCGATGTTCAACGGCCAGGCCATGCCCTTCTCGTCGGTCACGGTGAAAGGGGACACGGTCTCGATGACCCTGCCCATTCAGAACGGTATGGCCGAGATGCGCGGTGTCGTCGCCGGCAGCACGCACGTGCTCAGCGGCCAGCTCTGGTTCGACGGCACCGATGCGGGGACGTTCTCGTTCGCGCGGAAGGCGAAAGCGCCGGGATCTGGGATGACGATCTCCGCGCCTGTCGTTCTGTTGTCCGCGTTCGTGCCGTCTAGGCTTTGGGCCGCCCCTCCAGATACTTCTCCATCCACGACTGTACCTCGCCCCACCAGAGCTTCTGGTTCTGCGGCTTCCCGATCCAATGCCCTTCGTCGGGAAACATCACGAGCCGGCTCGGTACGTTCATACGTTGGAGCGACGTGAACATCGAGAGATCTTCCGTGTACGGCACGCGGTAATCGAGCTCGCCACCGGTCACGAGCGTCGGCGTCTTGAAGTTCTTCGCGAAGAGATGTGGCGAGTACACGCGATACTGCGACGCCATTGCCTGCGGGTTCCAGATCGGACCGCCGTACTCCCAGTCGGGGAACCAGAGCTCCTCGGTGGACGTCGCCATGTTCTCCAGGTTGAACGGGCCGGCGTGTGAGACGAGCGCCTTGAACCGGTTCGAGTGACCGGCAATCCAGTTCACCATGTAGCCGCCGAACGATCCGCCGGCGGCACCCAGCGCGTTGCGGTCGATCCACGGGTTCTTCGCGAGCGCGGCGTCGAGGCCGTTCATGAGATCGGTGTACACCTTGCCGCCCCAGTCCTTCGACACTTCGTCGACGAACTTCTGTCCGTAGCCGAACGAGCCGCGCGGATTGATGATCACCAGGGCGGCGCCGGTCGCGGCGAACATCTGGTAATTCCAGCGGCCGTGCCACTGGTCGAGCCACTCGCCCTGCGGACCGCCGTGAATCAGCAGAATGGCCGGATACTTCTTGCCCGCTCGCCAATTCGGCGGCTTGACGAGGAATCCTTGCACGCGCGCGCCGTTCGCTCCGGTGAACCAGAAATCCTCTGCGCCGTTCACCGCGAGCTGCGCGACGAGCGCGTCGTTCTCGTGCGTCACCGCGTGGGCGGCGACGGGCGCCAGCGCGGTCACTGCGCCGGAATAAACTTCCGCCGGAGCTTGCGTAGCGTCGCGCACCCAGACGAGTGAACGCCCGTCGCCCGACAGCGCGAACGCGCTGCTGTTGTGGTCGGACACGAGGAGCTGTGGCGCAGTGGCCTTGAGCAAACTGGCACCAGCCGTGCCGCGCTCGAACAGGATACGATACAGCTTCGTGCGGCCGGCATCGACGGCCTGCACGTAGAGCGCGTTCATGTCGGGCGACCAGAAGTATGCGTCGGCGTTGCGATCCCAGGTGGGCAGCAGCTCGCGCGAGGTCCTGTCCGCCCGGTTGTAGACCATCATCCGCCACCGGTCGGACTCGAAGCCGGCGCGCGCCTGGGACGCATACGCGATGAACCGTCCGTCGGGCGAATAGACAGGATTCTGATCGCCGCCTTTGTTCGCCGCCGTGATGACCACCGGCGTTCTCCCGGCCGACGATACGGTGTAGAGGTTGAGGTCCGTGGTCGTCGCGTCGTTGCGCCCCTGATCCTTCGCGGTGTACGCGAGCTCGAGGCCGTCGGGCGACCAGGCGTAGCCTTCGCTGCCGCCGAACGGTCCCGGCGGCACGTCGTACCGCGCGCCTGCCACGAGGTCTTTCGGCGCGCTGCCGTCGAGGGGGACGACGAACAAATGCGACCGAGTTCCTTCATCCCAGGCATTCCAGTGCCGATACATCAATTGATCGGCGATGTGAGCCTTCACCTTGTTGTCGGCTGCCACTTTGTCCTTGGCCGCGTTGCACGCGTCGGTCGAGCACTCGGGGTAGACGGCCGACGTGAATGCGATGCGATCGCCGATCGGCGACCACACCGGTCCCGTCGCGCCGCCGTTCAGGCGCGTCAACTGGCGTGGGCTGGTGCTGCTGGCGTCGGCGACCCAGAGTTGGCCGCCCGACACATAGGCGACGTGCTTGCCGTCGGGCGACCAGCGTGCTTCGGTCGCTGCGGCGTCGGACGACGGAAAGACCTGCGGTGCGCCGCCGGAGGTGGGAACGAGGAACGTCTGAGAGGCGCGCTTGTTCTGCGCGACGTCGGTCGTTCGAACGGAATAGAGGACGGACTTCCCGTCGGGCGAGGGCTGCGGGTCGGACACCGCGCGCACCGCCGAGAAGTCGTCGAAGGTGATGGTACGCTTTTGTTGGGCGCCGGCTGTAGCCGAAAATGTCAGCGCCGTGACAGCTAGCAGCACGTGAGTTCGCATGCTCGTCGATTCGAAGAGACGTAAACAGTACAGCCGGCACCACCGGATGATCCAGCGGCCGAGCCTCCAGCCGCCCGCGCGCTTCGCATCAAGGTGACGGAAACGCCGGGAGCTTCCCGGGGTATCTATACCTTAGACAGAACCGATGGAGGTCTCATGTCCAGATATTCGTTTGCCGTGAGTAGCCCCGAGTCGAGGCAGGAAGGCGTCATCGATAGCGAGTCCTTTCTCGCGGCCGTGGATGCACTCGGCCTGCACGTCGACGTTCGGACGGGCGATGTTCTCGAGATCGGCGTGGCCGGATTTCCGCCCGCCAAGTATCAGTGCGTCGGAGAGCTCAAGAACCTGCCGGTGTGGATGCCGGCTGGTCAGAAAGCCGCATAGATCGTTCGTGAAGAAGGGGCCGGCGCTCACTGCGCCGGCCCCTTTTTGTTGCGCATGGGCGCGATCAATTCGGCCATCTCGAGCGCGTTCGTCGCGCCGTAATTCGCATAGCAGTTGCTGAACACAATGTGCAACTGTTCGGTCTGCCCGGAAAGTTCGAGAATCACCGACAGCCATTCCTCCAGCTCCGCCGGATCGTAGAGATACCGGTACTTCTCGACGACTGGCGCGTCGCTCGCACCCCAGAGCTCGCTTCGGCGTCCGTGCAGACGCACGATCGCGAGCTCGGATGTCGTGACGGCAGGCACTAGAGGCAGGCTCGTCGGAGCTCCGGGAGGCGTATCCGCGACGACGTACGTCATGTGCTGTTCCCTGAGCTGCGCCCACACGCGCTCGCGCAGCCGCGCTTCGAGCCAGCTCGGGTGGCGAAACTCCACGGCGATCGGTAGGTCGCCGAGCAGGTCACGAGCGCGGGCGAGCATGGCCGGCGTCGAGCGCTCGGGGCGAACCCAGGGCGCGAACTGCAGAAGGATCGCGCCGAGCTTGCCGGACTCGTGTAGTGGTGTGACGGCGTTCCGAAACAACCGCCACACTTCATCGCGCAGCTCGAGCGGGAGATCCTTGGCGTAGACGCGCGGTCCGGCGGCCAGCGACGGCGGGAGCGCCTCGCGAATCGAACGCGGCAGCCGCGAGATCTCGGTGGCGTGCCCCGTCATCAGTGCGTGCGCCTTGACGTTGAACACGAAATTGTCGGGCGTACGCTCGACCCACCGCTCGGCGGTCTGGGGGTCGGGGATCGCGTAGAAGCCCGCGTCGGCTTCGACCATGGAGAAGCGCGTCGCGTAGTGGCGCAGCCGCGCCTCCGGCGTCTTCACCGAATCCGGATAGAAAACGCCCTTCGCCGTCATGGTGCGGTCGGTCCAGCTGGCCGTGCCGACGCGGATTGCCGTGCCCCCACGAATCAGAGGCTCCGCCGCGCCGTGGCGGACGGTCCGTTCGCCTGCGGCCTTGTGCCCCGGATCGTGTGTCAAATCTGTCATCAAACCTTTTTCCGGCTCCCCGTGTCCAAGCCTAAGAACCTTAGGTAACGACCCCGACCGACCCGGCCATGGCTGCCTCCGATCTCGATCTCGTCCGCGGTACGCTCGACCTGCTCATCCTGAAAACACTCTCGTGGGGGCCGATGCACGGTCTCGCGGTCGTGCGCTGGATCGAGCAGACCACCCACGAGCAACTCCAGATCGAAGAGGGCGCGCTCTACCCCGCGCTACACCGCATGGAAGAAAAGGGCTGGCTCGACGCCGAGTGGGGCTACACCGAGCGAAATCGCAAAGCGAAGTTCTACCGCCTCAGCACCCGCGGGCGCAAGCAGCTCGCGTCGGAGCTGTCGCGCTGGTCGCGTTACACCTCCGTGGTAGGACTCGTGATCGCGGCGCGCGGCGCGGGGGCACGGTGAGCTGGGCCAACGAGGGTTGGAGGAATCTCCGCCGGGTCTTTCGCCTTCCCCTGACGCGCAAGCGCATCGATCAAGAGGTCGACGACGAGCTTCGCTTCCATCTCGAGGGCCGGATCGAAGAGCTGATGGAGCGCGAGCAGCTCACGCGCGCCGCGGCCGAGCGGGAGGCCCGCAAACGTTTTGGCGATTTCGACGCGTACCGGCGCGAAGCCCGGGACATCGACGACAGAACCATGCGCTATCGCTCACGAATCGAGCTCCTCGATACGCTCACGCGCGAGATCCGGCATTCCGCTCATGTGCTGCTCCGCACGCCGGCCTTCTCGCTCATCACGTTCATCACGTTGGCGATCGGCATCGGCGCCACGACGGCCATCTACACCGTCGTCGACGAAGTCGTGCTCCGTCCGCTGCCATATCGTAACGCCGACCGCATCGTGTCGGTCATGCATCCGGCAACCGTACCCGGAAGCGGCGAATCGAAGTGGGGCCTCTCCCAAGCCGGCTACCTCTACTTCAAGGAGCAGAATCATTCCTTCGAGGACCTCGGCGCCTACATGACGGGCACGATGACCATCCTGAGCGATCAGGGCGCCGAACAGGTGCGACGCGGCCAGGTGACGGCGTCGCTCTTCACGACGCTGCAAGCGCGCGCCGCGCTCGGCCGCCTCATCACGCCGCAGGACGATCAGCCCAACGGTCCTCCGATCGTCGTGCTGAGCTACGAGTACTGGCAACGCCACTTCGGCGGCGCTCGCACCGTCGTCGGCACGATGTTGCAAACGAGCGGCGTACCGCGCCAGATCATCGGTGTCGCCGAGCCCGGGTTGTCGCTGCCGAGGCCGGGTGCCTTCTCGTCGAAGTCCGATCTCGCGGGATTCGGCGTCGACGTGTGGACGCCGATGCAGCTCAATCCGAACGACCGGCCGGTCAACTCGCACCAGTACGCCGCGATCGGCCGGCTCGAGCCAGGTGTCACGCCGGAGGCGGCACAACGCGATCTCAGCGCGCTGATGCGCGACTTCCCCAGCAAGTTTCCCACGGCGTACACCGACAAGTTCATCTCGCAATTCAATTTCCGCGTGAGCGTTCTGCCGATGCGCGATGAAGTGCTCGGCCCCACGCTCGCGAAAGCGCTCTGGGTGCTGTTCGGCGCGGTGGCCATCGTACTGTTCATTGCCTGCGCGAACGTCGCGAATCTCTTCCTCGTTCGCATGGAAGCGCGCCGTCGCGAGTCGGCGATTCGCACGGCGCTCGGCGCGGACCGCGCGCACATGGCGATTCACTTTCTATCGGAGAGCCTACTGCTCACCGTTGCCGCTGCGCTCGCGGGAATCGTCGTTGCGCGCATCGGACTCGGTGCGATTCTCGCAATCGCGCCGGTGGACATCGCGCGCCTGTCGACGGTGCGGCTCAACGGGATGTCTGCGCTCTTCGCCCTGACGCTCGCGCTCGTGGCCGGCGTCGTGTTCGGGCTCATCCCGCTCGCTCGCACCGCCGTCGACGTGAGGACGTTGCGCGAAGGCGGGCGAGGCATGACGGCATCGAGCGGCCAGCGCGCGGTGCGGAACGGACTCGTCGTGGGACAGGTCGCGCTCGCGCTCGTGCTGCTCGCCGCGGCGGGACTGATGTTGCGGAGCTTCGCCAATCTGAGAAATGTGAAATCCGGCTTGAATCCAGCCGGCGTCGTCGTCTTCGAGACGTCGCTCCCATTTTCTGATTTCAAGACCAGAGAGCAGATCTCGATCTTCCAACAGGAATTTCAACGGCGCGTCGCGGCGTTGCCCGGCGTACAGCGTGTGGGCGCGACCAACTCTCTTCCGCTCCAGGACTATGCGAACGGTTGCACGAGCGTGTTCCGCGAAGGGCGGCCGTACGAGGCGAAGCAGGAGCCGCCGTGTGTCGCGACGGAGTGGGCCCTCCCCGGCTTCTACGAGAGCCTGGGCATCCAGGTGCGGGGACGCACGCCGGCGTGGAGCGACGTGGACCCAACGGGGAAGTCGCGTGGCACCGCTGTGGTGACGAAGGCGCTCGCCGATCGCCTGTGGCCGAACGAAGAACCGATCGGCATGGGAATCAACGCCGGCGGCGGCGGGGGGTTACAGACTGTCGTCGGCGTCATTCCCGAGCTGCGCGGACACGGACTCGATCAGCCGCCATCGGAAGCCGTGATCGTCACTGCGCTGAGCGGCTACACGGTGTGGACGGTCAAGACTGCGAGCGGCGACCCGAGCACCCTCGTCCCGGGCGTTCGCCGCATTCTCGCCGAGATGAATCCGCGCGTTCCGGTCGTCAACGCGCGTACGATGGGCGACGTGGTGGCGCGCTCCACGTCGCGCGCATCGTTCATCATGACGCTGCTCGCGCTCGCCGGATCGATGGCACTGCTGCTGAGCGCTCTCGGCATCTATGGCGTCATCTCCTACCTCGTCACGCAGCGCCGCTCGGAGATTGGCGTGCGCGTAGCGCTGGGCGCGCGGTTGCCGCAGGTCGCCGCGCTGATTCTCGGACAGTCGATGCGCCTCACCGTGTTCGGCGTGGTGATTGGGTTGGTCGCGGCCGTGTTGGGCATGCGCGTGTTGGGGTCACTGCTTTTCGAGGTGAGCCCGACGGATCCCGCTGTGCTCATCGGCACCGCAGTCACGCTCGTTCTGATTGCGGCGGTGGCAAGCCTTGCTCCTACGCGGCGCGCGGCGCGGATCGATCCGGTCGAGGCGATGCGGGGGGCGTAGCGGGGACGGGAGAGAGCGGAAAACGGGACTCGGAGAACACAAAACGGAAAACGAAGGCGCGAACACCAGGACATGTCATCCCGAGCGGAGCGAGGGATCTTTCGTAGGCCGCGTAGCCGGCCAAGAGCACGTTTGAGTAGATCCTTCGCTTCGCTCAGGCTGACAAGCGTTGCGCGCCCGCTTCCCGCTTCCCGCTTCCCGCTTCCCGCTTCCCGCATCAGTTCTTCCGCAGCTCGATCTGTCCATTGCCCGTGTTCAACCGGAGGAGCGGGCCGCCCTTGCCGATCGTGCCGCGCACATGCTGTGCATCGAGCCGTCCCACGATGCTGATGTCGAAGTCCGAGCGCAGCGAGCCGTTGCCGCTCGACGCGTCGATGCGGCCGTTGAAGCCGTCGGGCAACGTCACTCTGATCGCACCCGAGCCGGAGTTGAACGTCATTCCCGCATCCGAGGGCAGCGACTTCATACGGACGTCGATGTCGCCGTTTCCGGTGTTCGCGTTCACCGCGCCCAGCGCCGTCGTCACGTCGATGCGCCCGTTGCCCGTCGTCACCGTCACCGGGCCGTTGGCGCTCTCGATCCGCACGTCGCCGTTGCCGGAGGTCGCGTCGACGCGGCCCGTCGTCTCGCCGACCATGACCTTGCCGTTGCCCGTGCTCACCGAAACGTCGGCGCCGGCGCGCTCGATGGTGACGTCGCCGTTGCCGGTGGAGGCGTTCACGCGCGTCGAGCGCGGGACCAGCACCGTGAACTCCACGCGCACGCGGTTGGTGTTACGGTAGCCACGATTGCGATCGCCGCACGACTGCTGCTGATCGTAGAGCGTACAGATCTCGACCTCGCCGTTCGATTCGCGAACGTCGAACGCAACGTCGCGCGTCGACCCGCCGCTTCGGACGATCTTCGCCGCGCGCACTTCGACGCGATTGCTCGACGATTCGCGCACGCTGATCGGGCCGTTGCCGTTGCGAATGGTGAGACGCGAGTCAGCGCCAAGCTGCTTGGACCACGTGAACGTCGCGTCGTCCCGTCCCTGTTGCGCGAGGGAGGGCGAGGTGAGAAGCAGTGCGATGCCGGCGGCGGCAAGTGTGGAGCGAAGCATGAGGGGTCCGATGAGAAGATACGGGGCGCGGGGCCGCAGCGCCTCCACTTGATTCGACAGCCGGACCACCTGCTGGGTTTGAATCGATCCCGCTGAACGTTGCCAGTGCGCCCGTCACACCCTTTTCACATCCTCTTCACATCCTCTTCACACGTTCTTCATCTCCGCGATCAGCCCCGTGAGCGACGCCTTGGCATCGCCGAACAACATGCTCGTCCGCTTGTCGTAGAACAGCTCGTTCTCGATGCCGGCGAACCCGGCGCTCATGCCGCGCTTCAGCACGATGACCGATTTGGCGCGATCGGCGTTCAAGATCGGCATGCCGTAGATGGGCGACGCAGGGTCGGTGCGCGCGGCGGGATTCACCACGTCGTTCGCGCCGATGACCAGCGCGACGTCGGCGCGGTCGAAGTCGCCGTTCACCTCGTCCATGTCGAACAGCTTGTCATATGGGACGTTCGCTTCGGCGAGCAGCACGTTCATGTGTCCCGGCATGCGGCCGGCGACGGGATGCACCGCGAACTTTACTTCGCCCCCGCGCGCCTCGATCATCTCCGCCAGCTCGCGCACCGCGTGCTGCGCCTGCGCCACTGCCATGCCGTATCCCGGGATGACGATCACGAGCTGCGCGTACGCGAGCTGGATCGCCGCGTCCTCCACGCCGATCGACCGCACCGAAAGCCCCTCGGCGGTCCGTCCGGCGATCGCCGTCGTCTGGCTGCCGAACGCGCCGAACAGCACGTTGGTGAACGACCGGTTCATCGCCTTGCTCATCAGGATCGACAGGATGAACCCCGATGCGCCGTCGAGCGAGCCGCTGATGATGAGAATGACGTTGCCGATCGCGAACCCCGTCGCGCACGACGCGAGCCCGGAGTACGAGTTCAAGAGCGCGACGACCACGGGCATGTCCGCGCCGCCGATCGGCATCACGAGCATGACGCCGAAGATCACCGATGAGCCGATCATCGTGTAGAACGCCCACCGCTGCGTGGGATCGACGATCGTGTAGACGAACAGGCCAGCGATGCCGAGGAACACCAGCGCGTTCACGAAGTTCTGGCCCGTGAACGTCACCGGCTTCGACGTGATCCACTCCTGCAGCTTACCCGCGGCGACGATCGTTCCGCCTACCGTGATCGCGCCCAGCATGATCTCGAAGTTGAGCGCCGCCATCTTGCCGTGCGACAGCGTGCCCACCGACGTGATGTCCGTGTAGTACTCGGCGATGCCGACGAGCGTGGCGGCGAGGGCGCTGAAGGTGAGCGACAGCGCTATTCGCTGCGGCATCGCCGTCATGGGCACCCACATGCCCATGGGGTAGCCGATCACCACGCCGATCACCAACCCGCCGGCAATCCACCGGTAGTCGACGATGGTGTGGTTGAGCAGCGTACCCGCGATGGCGAACAACATGCCGACCGCCGCCATCTGCATCCCGACCCGCGCCTTGTCGGGGCGAGTGAGACTGCGGAGTCCGAGAATAAAGAGGACCGACGCGATGAGGTAGCTGAGCTGGATGAACGTCTCGCGCATTGGGTCAGGGAATGGGGAAGAGGGAATTGGGAAGAAGAAAAGCCGTTCCGCCGTTCGCGTTGCTATTCCTTCCTTCCGACCCCCTTCCCGCTTCTGAACATTCTCAACATCCGGTCGGTGATCAGAAACCCGCCGACGATGTTGCTCGTCGCGCAGATCACGGCCACGAAGCCGAGCACCGTCGATACTCTGTTGTGCGCGGCACCTGCCGCGATCAGCGAGCCGACCAGCGAGATGCCGGAGATCGCGTTCGTCGCGGCCATGAGCGGCGTATGGAGGAGCGCCGGCACCTTCGAGATCACCATGTAGCCGACGAACGCCGCGAGCACGAAGACGTACAGTTCGAGAATCTGCATCAGCGAAGCACCTTGCCGTCGTGGGTCATCATCATTGCGCCGGTGATCTCGTCGGCCGCGTCGAGCTGGAGAACGCCGTCTTTCACCAAGTGCTTGAGCAGCTCCACGATGTTCCGCCCGAACATCTGGCTGGCGTGGAAAGCGACGGTACTCGGCAGGTTCAACGGCGCGATGATCGTGACGTCGTGCGCCTGCACCGTTTCGCCGGGTTTCGATAGCGCGCAGTTGCCGCCAGTCTCGGCCGCGAGGTCCACGATCACCGATCCGGCGCGCATCGACGCCACCATCGCTTCGGTGATCAGCCGCGGGGCCGGCTTGCCCGGGATCTGCGCGGTGGTCACCACGAGATCCATGTCGGCGATGTGTCTGCCGATCGCGGCGAGCGTACGCGCTTCCTCGTCCTGCGTCTGTGCGCGGGCGTAGCCACCAGCCGCCTCCGCCGACGCGTCGACCAATTCGTTCGCGACGAACGACGCGCCGAGGCTGAGCACCTGCTCGCGCGACGCGGGGCGCACGTCGAAGGCGGAGACGACACCGCCCAGCCGGCGCGCGGTGGCGATCGCCTGTAAACCCGCCACCCCCGCGCCGATCACGAAGACCTTGGCCGGTGTGATGTTCCCGGCCGCCGTCGTGAGCATCGGCAGAAATTTGCCGAGTGCCGAGGCGCCGATGAGCACACCCTTATAGCCGGCCACGGTGCTTTGCGACGACAGCACGTCCATCGTCTGCGCTCGGGTGATGCGCGGCACGAGCTCCAACGCGAGCGACGTGACGTTGCGCGCCGCGAGCGCGGCGACGACGTCGGCGCTCTGGCCCGGCCGCATCAACGAGATGACCGTGGCGCCCGGGTCGATGCGCGCGATCTCGTCGGCGCTCGGCGGCTGCACCTTGGCGATGATTTGCGCGCCCCCAAGCGCGGCGGCGGCGTCGGGCACGATCGCGGCGCCGGCGGCTTCGTACGCGGCGTCGCGAAAACCCGCGCGGAGCCCGGCTCCGCGCTGCACCACCACCTCGAGTTGTTGCTGCTTGATCAGCCGAGCGACACTATCCGGCGCGAGCGCGACTCTCTGCTCGCGCGGAGCGGTTTCTGTTGGTACGCTGATTCTCATTTAGGAGCGACTGAGTGGCGCGGCCTGCAATCCTGTCCCTGAAACGCGCGCCAAATGGCGAGTGCTGAGACGGGTTGATTCTACGCCTTTGGCTCCCATGCGCAAATCAGGGGGACGGGTTCCTCGCCCAACATTTTCCGCCCGGTACACGTAGCGGCCATCTACTAGTTTTTATGGGTATTCCACAACCGGAGCCCTCGCATGTCCTTCGTCCGCATCCGTTTGCTCGCATCGATCGCCCTCAGCGCCGTGCCGGCGGCCGTCGTCGCGGGGCAAGCCTTGCCGCTCAAGCATGCGCCGCAGCCGACGGCGCCGGCGATCACCGCGGCGGACCTCATGACCCGCCTCTACATCTTTGCCGACGATTCGATGATGGGACGCGAGGTCGGCACGCCGTACAACCTCAAGGGCACGGCCTACATCGAGGGCGAGGTGCGGCGCCTGGGACTCGTCCCGGCGGGCGACAGCGGTACGTACTTCCAGAATCTTCCGGTCTTCAGCCATCCGCTCGCCGCGGGGAATACGATCGGCGTCGACGGCAGAACGTTCAAAGCCGCGCAGGACTACATTCCGCGCAACAATATGGTGTTTGGAAAGGTTCGGCCGTTCGACGGCGCGGAGGTCATCTACGGCGGCGTGTACAGTCCCGCCGGCGACACCAGCACGATGGTTTCGCCGCTTGCGGCGGTCGGCAAGTTCGTCGTCATCTCCGTGCCGAACGGGCCCGATGGCAAGCCAATTTGGGGGCAAAACCGGCAGCAGCTCACCGGCTACTATCTCAGGTCGGCCGGCGTCGCCGTTGCGAGCATGGACGCCATCGACGCGGCGAGCCGGGCGTCGATCACGGACGACGGGCAGACACTCGACACCGACGACCCGAACGCGCTCGTCGTGCCCGCGTTCATGTACGTGTCGACGGCGATGGCCGAAGCCCTCGCCGGTGCGCCGTTGCGTAGCCTGGCGCGCGGAGCCGCGGGCCGCACGATTCACGGAACGCTCAAGTGGGATGACGTGAAAGCGCCGGGACGCAACGTCGTCGCCATTCTGCCGGGGAGCGATCCGAAGCTCAAGGGCGAGTACGTCGCGATCGGCGCGCACAACGATCACATCGGTTTCAACCACACGCCCGTGGATCACGACTCGCTGCGCGCGTTCAACAGCGTCGTTCGGCCGAAGGGCGCGGACGACCGGGATCGTCCGGCCACGGCCGACGAGATGGCGAAGATCCGCGTCGTTCTCGACAGCCTGCGCAGAGTGCACCCGGCCCGGCTCGACTCGATCTACAACGGCGCCGACGACGACGGCTCGGGCACCGTGTCGGTGCTCGAGATCGCCGAGGCATTCGCCAAGGCGCCGGCCAAACCCAAGCGGTCGCTGCTCTTCGTGTGGCATGCCGGCGAAGAGAAGGGGCTCTGGGGATCGCAGTATTTCACCGACCATCCAACGGTGCCGCGCGATTCGATCGTCGCGCAGCTGAACATGGACATGGTCGGCCGCGGCGGCGCGCAGGACGAGAAGGGCGGGGGACCGGGCTACTTGCAGCTCATCGGATCGCGGCGGCTCTCCACCGAGCTCGGAGATCTCGTGGAGAGCGTGGCGAAGACGGAGCCGCCGCCGCTCCACTTCGACTACCAGTACGACGCCAACGGCCACCCGCAGCAGTACTACTGCCGCAGCGACCACTACGAGTACGCGCGCTACGGGATTCCGATCACGTTCTTCTCCACCGGCGGCCACCGCGACTACCACCAGGTGACCGACGAGCCGCAGTACATCGACTACGACCAGATGGCGCGCGTGGCCAACCTGGTGCACGACGTCGCGGCGCGCGTGGCGAACCTCGACCATCGCGTGGTCGTGGACCACCCGAAGCCCGACCCGAAAGGCCAGTGCGTGCAGTAGTGCCGTCACGCGGTATGTTTCCCCTATGGCTCAACGCCACACCCTTCTCGTCTTCGCGGCGGCGCTCTCGCTGAGCGCCTGCCACGGAATGCAGGTCCGGAGTCCGCTCGCGCCGGTGTCCGGGCCGCCGCCCGCGTTCGCGCCTACGACGTCGGACGTACGCGCGACGCGGCTGATCGACGTGCGCGACGGCCTGACCAAGTCCGCCGAGTTTCGCGCCGCCACCGATCTGCTCACGCAGAAATTCTCGATTGACGTGAGCGACCAGCGCGCCGGATTTCTGATGACGCCCTGGCAGGCGAGCTTCGTGCGCGACGGCGTGCCCGACCTCCGCTATCGCACCCGGCTCATCATCCGATTCCTGGGCGACGACTGGAAGCAGGCGTCGGTGCGGTCGGAAGCCAACTGGCAGCGCGCCGACGAATGGGACGTCGGGTACGACAGCAAGATGCTCGACGACGTCGCGAACGATTTGCGAACGCGGATCGGGAAGAAACCGTAGACTGTGTCATCCCGAGCGAACGCGTGCCATCCTGGGCGAACGCGTGCCATCCTGCGCGAACGCGAAGGATCTACTCAAACGTGCTCGTAGCCGGCCACCTCACCGGTACAGCAGATCCTTCGGTCGCTTCGCTTCCTCAGGATGACAGACTAAGCTCCTGCAGGATGACAGCCTAGCTCTGTGGAACGATCTCCACGATCACCCACCGCTCGCCCTTTCTCGCGAGCCGCGCCATGAGCCGTGCGTCGCTGCTCACCGGCGACCCCGTACCCCGCGCGCGATACTTGAGATGAATCGTCACCGGTAGGCTCGCGTCGTCGCCCGTGACGCGCGCCGGGCCGTAGACGCTGCTCGCGCGCACGCCGTCGTACAAGGCGTAGAGCTGCGAGAGAAATCCGGTGATCGATTTCGGCAGCAACGGGAATTTCTCGTTCACGACCTGAATGTTTCCGGTACTGATCGCGGCCGACAATCCGGCGAACGGCGCGCGCACGGCGGCGTCCGGATCGGGGGCGGGCTTGGGCTTCGCGGCCCCCGCTGAATCCGTTTTCGACAGCGTGGGGAGCTTCCGCGGCTGTGTGTCGGGCGCGACGACTCCCGCGGGCTGAACGCGCGTACTGTCGGCTCGATGCGCCACTGGCGGCGGGGTGCTGTCGCGCTGCGACCAGAGCACCAGTCCGACCAGAAATGCCACCGATCCCACCACGGCACCCGCGATGATGCGCGTCACGCTCATGCGCTGGCGCCGCATCAGGGCGGTGGGTTGCAACGATGGATCGGGCAGCGCCTGGCCCCAGCCGTGCGCCGTCTCGGGCGTGGGCCGCGGCGCGGTGACCATCGACGGATCCCACCCGCCGAGCGCGAGCGACGGGTCGAGTGCGTCGCGCGCCACGGCGGCGCTCGCGAGCCGGTCGCCGGGCGATCGCGCCAGCATGTGCACGATCAGCGTATCGAGCCGGCGTGGAATCTCCGGCAGCACGTCACGGACATGAGGAGGCGCTTCGTGCAGGCGCCGGCGAATCATCTGCTCGCGCGATTCCGCGGCGAACGGCTGCACTCCCGTCAGCATCTGATACAGGATGCAACCAAGACTATAAATGTCGGCGCGCGCGTCCACCGGATCGCCGAGCAGTTGCTCGGGACTCATGTACTCCGGCGTGCCGATCACCAGGCCGCTGCGCGTCAGCGCGTCTTGTGGAGAGTCGGAGAGCGCCTTGGCGATGCCGAAGTCCACGACTTTCGGCGTCTCCTTGCCCGCGCGGTTGCTCGCCACGATCACGTTGTCAGGCTTGAGATCGCGGTGGACGATTCCCAGCTCGTGCGCCGCGGACAGCCCGTCGGCGATCTGCCGCGCGATGTCGATCGCGCGCCGCGGATCGATCGCGCCGTGCGTCAGGATGGCCGACAGCGATTCGCCGTCGACGTACTCCATCACGAGGTACACGATCTTGTCCGCTTCGCCGTAGTCGAACACGGCGGCGACGTTGGGATGAAGGATGCGCGCTGCGCTCGATGCTTCGCGCGCGAACCGCGCCAGCGATTCCGAGTCGTGCATCAGCGACGGATTCATCACCTTGATCGCGCACTGCCGCGTCATCTTCACGTGCTCGGCCAGATAGACCCGGCCCATGCCGCCCTCGCCGAGCCGCGCCAGCACCAGGTACCGGTCCGCGATGACGCGCCCGATGAGCGGATCGCCGCCCGTCTTGGGACGGAGGGGCGAGCCGTCCTTCGGACAGAAGCGATCGCCCGTTTCGTACTCCGTGCCGCACTGCGGGCAGACTTTCGCGACGGCGACCGTCTCGTCGGCCTGTGGCGTGGGCTGCTGCGCGAGAAGCCCGGAGCCGATGCTGCTCGCGATCGGCGAGCCGCCGGCTTCGTTCATCGCGTGCCCCGTAACGGTCGAGCCCGTTTCAGCGGTGCGTGCTGACCCGGTCGGGGTTACGGAAGGAGGCGCGGCGTGTTCGTCTGGGTCGCGGTCGTTGCTGCTGGGCATTGAATGAAAGAGGTGCTCGCCAAGAGTATGCCGCGTGCGGAGCGATGGCTACTACGTGATGCCTCCGACGTCCCGTCAGAAGCGCTGGTCCCGATCCTGCCCGGGGCTTTGACGTCATGGTACTACGTCAGACAACAACTGCTCCGCCAGCGAGCCGCCGATATCCAGTCGGCGTCGAGCTGGTACGTTCCGCCGACGGATCGCCTGTGGCGCACGCCCGCGTGTGGGCGCCCGAATCCGAATCGGTCCAGTTCGTCATAGATGACGATTCAGACACCGGTTCCGCTTCGCCGTTGGCGTCGGAAGGAAACGGGTATCACTCGGCATACGTGGAGCGCGCGGGCGCGGGCACGCGCTACCGGTTCAGGCTCCATCCAACCGAGTCGTACCCCGATCCGGCGTCCCGATCGCAGCCGGACGGTCCGCACGGCCCGTCGATGATCGTCGATCCGTTCGTCTACGAGTGGGCCGAGGCCGACTGGGGCGGCGTCTCGCTGCCGGGACAGGTGATCTACGAGATCCACGTGGGGACGTTCACGAAGGCGGGCACGTTCCGCAGTGCGATCGACCGCCTGCCGGACCTCGTCGACGTGGGCGTCACGGTGATCGAGCTCATGCCGGTCGCCGACTTCGCGGGAAAGTTCGGGTGGGGGTACGACGGCGTGAATCTCTTCGCGCCCGCGCACCAGTACGGAACGCCCGACGACCTGCGGGCGCTGGTCGACGCCGCGCACGGGCTCGAGATCGGCGTGATCCTCGACGTCGTCTACAATCACTTCGGCCCCAGCGGCAACTATCTCAAGAAGTTCTCCCCGCGCTACTTCAGCGAGAAGGGCACCGACTGGGGCGACGCGTTGAACTTCGACAGCCGCGACGCGACGTCGGTTCGTGAGTATTTTCTCATGAACGCGCGCTACTGGATCGAGGAATTCCATTTCGACGGCCTGCGCCTCGATGCCACGCAGCAGATTTACGATACGTCGACGCCGAACATCGTGGCGGAGATCGCCGCGGTGGTGCGCGAGGCCGCCGGCAACCGGCGGACGATCGTGGTCGGGGAGAACGAGCCGCAGGACGTCACGCTGCTCGAGCCGCTCACCGCCGGCGGCTGCGCGCTGGACGGACTGTGGAACGACGACTTTCATCACGCCGCGCAGGTCGCGGCGACGGGCCGGGCCGAAGCGTTCTACACGGGCTACCGCGGTGCGTCGCAAGAGTTCGTCTCCGCCGCGAAATACGGATTCTTGTATCAGGGCGAGTGGTACATGTGGCAGCACAAGGGCCGCGGAACGCCCGCGCTCGACGTGCATCCGAGCCGCTTCATCGTATTCACCCAGAATCACGACCAGATCGCGAACTCCAGCGCGGGCCGGCGCATGCATCAGGACACGAGCCCGGGACGCTTTCGCGCGTTGACCGCGCTCCTCCTGCTGCTCCCCCAAACTCCGCTGCTGTTTCAGGGCCAGGAGTTCTCGGCGTCGAGCCCGTTTCTGTACTTCGCCGACCAAGGTCCGGAGCTCGCGCAGCTCGTGCGCGAAGGGCGCACGAACTTCCTCGCGCAGTTCTGGAGCTTGAGCAGCCCCGAGGGCGCGGCGCGCCTCGACGACCCCAACGACACGGCGACCTTCCTGCGCTGCAAGCTCGATTGGTCGGAGCGGCGCGCGAACGTCGAGACGGTGAGCCTGCACCGGGATCTCATCAAGCTCCGGCGCGACGATGCCGTGCTGCGCGCGCCCCGGCTGCGCGGTGTCGACGGCGCCGTGATCAACGACCACGCGTTCATTCTCCGCTTCTTCGGCGGCGGCAACGGCGATCGGCTGCTCGTCGTGAACCTCGGCGCGCGCGTTCACGCCGAGCCCTTTGCCGAGCCCCTGGCCGCTGCGCCGCGGGGCGCGCAGTGGCGGACGTTGTTCAGCACCGAATCGCCCGCGTACGGCGGGTGGGGAACGCCGGCGGTCGCCAGCGGCGCCGACGGCTGGTGGGTCCCCGGTGAGTGCGCCGTCCTCCTCAGCTCCGAGCCAGACCAATGACGCGACGCTTGCTCGACCGAGTCGTGCAGCGACTCGACCTTCCCGCCGACATCGGCGCTCGTGCACAGAAGCTCGTCGATATCGAATGGCTGGTGACGAACGGCCTCGGCGGCTATTCGTCGTCGACGATGTCGGGCCTCATCACGCGGCGCTACCACGGCATCCTCGTCGCCGCGCTCCCCAATCCACTCGGCCGCACGGTGATGCTCAACCACCTCGGCGAGCGGCTCGTCGTGGGCGGCCGCGGCATCTATCTCACGAGCGAAGAGCGGACCGGCGGGCGCGCCAATCCGGACGTCGCCGCGGTGATCGCCGACTGCCGGCTCGATGCGGGCTTGCCCGTATGGGAATACCAGTGGGAAGGCGTGCGGCTGGAGAAGCGCATTCTCATGCCCTACCGGCAGAACACCGTGCACGTGATCTACCGCTTGCTCGAGGGGCCGGAGACCGCCACGCTCGAGCTGCATCCGGCCGTGCACTTTCGCGGCTACGAAGATCGCGTCGATACGCCGAACAACTCGCCGGCGAACACGCGCTACGCGATGACGATGTCGGGCGGCATGCATCTGCTCGCGGTGGAGGGGAACCTGCCCCCGCTTCGGCTGCAGATCTTCGACGGCCTGGCCAGCCGTTTCATCGCCGACGAGCGCGTCACGAGCGAATTCCTGTATCCCGTGGAGGAGAGCCGCGGCTACGAATTTCGCGGAACGCTCTGGACGCCAGGCCATTTCGAGGTCGACTTGCAGCGCGATCACTGCGCGACGCTCGTGGCGTCGGTCGAATCGGAAGAGGTGATGCGCGCGCTGAGCCCGGACGAAGCAGCCGAATGCGAGCACGAGCGCCGCCGCCGCTTGATCTACTCGGCCGCGCCGCAGGCGCAGGACGAGACGGGCGCGGAGCTGGTGCTCGCGGCCGATCAATTCATCATCACGCCGGCCGGCCGCATTCCCGACGCGACGCGTGCCGCCGCGTTGGGCAATGAGATTCGGACGGTCATCGCGGGGTATCACTGGTTCACCGACTGGGGCCGCGACACGATGATCAGCCTCGAGGGCCTTACCCTCGCCACCGGCCGGCAGCGGGAGGCGGCGTTCATCCTGCGCACCTTCGCCCACTACGTGCGCGACGGCCTGATACCCAACATGTTCCCCGACGGGAGCAACGAGGGACTCTACCACACCGCCGACGCGACGCTCTGGTTTTTCCACGCCGTGGAGGCATACGTGCGCCGGTCGGGCGACCAGGTCACGCTCATGCACCTGCTGCCGACGATGCTCGACATCGTCGACCATCATGTGAAGGGCACGAAGTTCGGCATCGGCGTAGACCCGAAGGACGGCCTGCTGCGCCAGGGCGCCGAGGGCTACCAGCTCACGTGGATGGACGCGAAGGTGGACGGCTGGGTCGTGACGCCGCGCCGCGGCAAGGCCGTGGAGCTCAACGCGCTCTGGTACAACGCGCTGCGGCTGCTCGAGGGGTGGCTGATCTCCATCCGCGGCGAGGACGCCGGCGCCGAGGTGCGCGCTCGCGCGGAGCGGGTATACGCATCATTCAATGAGCGTTTCTGGATACCCGACAAGGGCTATCTCTACGACATCGTCGACGGCGAGCAGGGCGACAGCGCCCTCTGCCGGCCGAACCAGATCTTTTCCATCTCGCTCGACCATCCGGTACTCGACCGGCCGCGCTGGGAGTCCGTGCTCGGCGTCGTGCAGACACGACTGCTCACGCCCATGGGGTTGCGGTCGCTCGCGCCGGGCGAGGAGGGCTACAGGGATCGCTACTTCGGCGATCTGCGCGCCCGCGACGCGGCGTATCACCAAGGCACCGTGTGGGGCTGGCTCATTGGACCATGGATCGACGCGTGGCTCAAGGTTCACCCCGACGATCGTGCCGGCGCGCGGCGCTTTCTCGACGGTCTCGTCGGCGGGTTGGGCGTGTTCGGGATTGGCACGATCGCCGAGATCTTCGACGCCGAACCTCCGTACACGCCCCGCGGCTGCATCGCGCAGGCGTGGAGCGTGGGGGAGGTCCTGCGCTGCTGGGTCAAGACCGCCCCCGACGAGCCCGTCGCTACGACGTGATCGGCGCGAATGGCGCGACGATCAGGACCAGCCGTTCCGCGCACGCAGTGACGTGATGTGCCCCACGTGATGCCGGCTGTGCCATGCGTACAACGCCAACATCTGGTCGAGCGTGAGCAGCCCGTTCTCCGGATGATTCAGCCGTCGCGCGTAATCCGGCGGCGACATCGCCTCGAGAATGCGCACCCAGCGGTCGTGAATTCCATCGACGAGCGACAGCGACGTCTCGATCGGCGTGGTGCGCGCGTCCTCGAGCTCGGCCCACGCCGCCTCGTCGTACGGCTTGACCGTGGGCGTGTCTTCGGTGAGCGCGAGCTTGAAGCGGAAGAGCGCGTTGGCGTGGCTGTCGGGCACGTGATGGATCACCTGGCGAACGGTCCATCCGTCGGGACGATACGGCGTGTCGAGCTTGCTGTCGTCGAGACCCCGCACGGCGGCGCGGAGACTGGACGGCGCCGCGGTGACGACGTCGATGGCCGCACGGCGCTGCTCGGCCGTGAGTGAGTCCGGCCGCTGGAAGCGACCGACGGGGAAGCGGAGGTCTTCCATGATACCTGTGGCAAGAGTGAGGGCTTGATGCGGTACATTCAATTTATCGCAGCCTGGAAACGGAGCGTCGTATGGCCGAACAACCGGAGCTCAGCGGACCCGATCTCGCGCGCGGGATCGATGCCACCACCGTTCAACCGGGCGGCACGCTGCTCGGCCATGCCAAGGGCGAGGCGGTGTTGCTCGCGCGGCTCGGCGACGATTTCGTCGCGATTGCCGCGACGTGCACGCACTACGGCGGACCGCTCGCCGAAGGAGTCGTCGACGGCGACAGCGTGCGCTGTCCGTGGCATCACGCCTGTTTCAGCCTGCGCACGGGCGAAGCGCTGCGTGCGCCCGCGCTGAACCCCGTTGCATGCTGGAAGGTCGAGCGGCGCGGCGATACGGTGTGCGTCACCGAGAAGATCGAGCGCGATCCGCTCGCGCCGACCTATCCGGCCACGGTCGATCGCGCGCTGTGGCCGCGCGACGTCGTCATCGTCGGCGCGGGCGCGGCGGGAAGCGCTGCCGCGGAGATGCTTCGGCGCTGCGGCTACGACCGCAAGATCACGATGGTCGACGACGACACCGGTTCGCCGTACGACCGGCCGAACCTCTCGAAGGACTATCTCGCTGGCAACGCGCCCGAGGAGTGGATTCCCCTTCGGCCAGGGGACTTCTTCAAGCAGCACGACATCAATGTGGTGCGCGGCCGCGTGACGCGACTCGATCCCGGCGCGCAGACGCTCGACGTCGACGGCGTGGGGGCGTTGTCGTACGACGCGCTGTTGCTCGCGACCGGCGCCGAGCCGGTGCACCTCTCGATACCCGGCGACGATCAGCCGCACGTGCACTATCTCCGCTCGCTCGCCGACAGTCGGTCGATCATCGCCGACGCGCTGCCGGGCAAGCGCGCGGTCGTGATCGGCGGGAGCTTCATCGGTCTCGAGGTAGCAGCGGCGCTCCGCGCGCGCGAGCTCGAAGTGCACGTCGTGGCGCCGGAGAAGGTCCCGCTCGAGCGCGTACTCGGCACGTACCTTGGCGAGTTCATTCGACAGTTGCACGAGGACCGGGGTGTGACGTTCCATCTCGAGCACACGGTGGCGAAGATCGAGCGCACGGCGGTGATTCTCGACGACGGCGACCGGCTCGCGGCCGATCTCGTCGTGATCGGCGTGGGCGTGCGCCCGCGGATGCAGCTCGCCGAGCAAATGTGCCTGGCGACGGACCGCGGTATCTCGGTGAACGAGCATCTCGAGACGAGCGTGCCCGGGATCTATGCCGCGGGCGACATCGCACGCTGGCCCGACCCGCACAGCGGGGAGGCCATTCGCGTAGAGCACTGGGTCGTGGCGCAGCGGCAGGGCCAAACGGCGGCGCGCAACATCCTCGGCGCGAAGGAGGTGTTCGATCAGGTGCCCTTCTTCTGGAGCGCACACTACGACGTGAGCATCAGGTACGTGGGACACGCCGAGAAGTGGGACGACGTACAGGTGGACGGCGACACCGAAAAGCGGGACGTGGCGGTGCGGTATCTGCGCGGCGGAAAGTTGTTGGCGTTGGCGACGCTGTTTCGCGATCGGGAGAGTCTGGAAGCGGAGTTGGAGATGGAGCGGGGGTAGAGGGAAGGACAAAGGGACTGACATTCCTGCTTGACTTTTCCGCGACGAGATAAAATATTATCTCCAGGAGACAAAAAATTGTCCCCTTTTTCCGGCCCCTTTCCCCCTTCGCTCTTGGCCTCCTCCACCCAGCTCAGCCGCCGCGAACGACAGATCATGGATCTCGTCTACCGCCACGGTCACCTGACCGCGTCGGAGATCCATGAACATCTCCCCGAGGCGCCGGTCGCGGCGGCGGTGCGCACGATGCTGCGGATTCTCGAGGAGAAAGGCCACCTTCGACACGAGAAGGACGGGCCGCGGCACGTGTACTATCCCGTCACCCCGCGCAGTGTGGCGCAGCGGACGGCGGTGCGGCATCTCGTCGGCACCTTCTTTCAGGGCTCGCGTGCGGCGGCTGTCGCGGCGCTGCTCGAGGAATCGGATCGTCCGCTGTCGGCCGACGAGCGCGAGCAGATCGCGAGCGCCGTTCGGCGTCTGCGCGACGAGGGGAAGTAACGCATGATTGCCGCGGCTCCGAGCACGTTGCTGATGGCGCAAGCCGATAGCGCGCGCACGGTCGTGGCCATGTACACCGTCTCATTGCTGGCGACCGTGCCGTTGGTGATCGCCGGCCTGGCGGCCTTCGCGTTGCGGCGTGCGCCTGCCGGCGCTCGACTGCTCGTCTGGCGATCGGCCGTCGTCGCGCTGCTCCTGGCCGTGCTCGGCCGGTTGCCGGTGCATTCGCTCGCGTGGGCCGTTCCGTCCGCGCTCGCGGCGCCGCTCGTCGTGCTCGGCCGCGTGCAGGTGACGGCCGCGTCGCTGGTCGGTGGCCAAGACGCGGGCGGCTTCGCGTCGTCGATTGCGTTCGTCCGACTGTTGCTCGGCGTGTATCTCGCCGGCGTCGGCGTCGTCTCGCTCACCACGCTAGTCGCGTCGATCCGCATGCGCCGCATCGCGCGCCGCGCGGCGCGCGTGGCCGGCGATGCGTGGCCGCTCGACGACGTACGCACCACGCTCGGTATCGCGCGACCGGTTCGGCTGTTCGTCTCGCCGGAGGTCGTCACGCCGATGACGTGGGGGTATGTGCACCCGGTCGTCGTGCTGCCCGTCGCGGCAACCGCGTGGAATCGTTCGGAGCGGACCATCGTGCTGCTGCACGAACTGTCGCACGTGCGCGCCGCCGACTGGGCGTTCAATGTTGCCGGCCGCGCGATGTGCGCGTTGTACTGGTTCCATCCCGGCGCGTGGTGGATCGCGCGCGGGTTGCATGAGGACTGCGAGCTCGCCTGCGACGATCGCGTGATCGCCGCCGGCGTTCGCCGTAGCGACTACGCGGAGCTGCTCGTGCGCGCCGCCGACGCACTCCGTGCGCCGCGGAGCACGGCCAACGTCGCGCTCGCGTTCTCTCGACGCGCCGGACTTCGCGCGCGGCTCGCCGCCGTGCTCGACATGCATGACGTGCGCCCGCTCGCTCGCGGGTGGGCCGTGGCCGCCGCGTTCGCCACGCTGTCTGTCGCTGGTCCGATGAGTGCCGTGCGTCTCACCCCGTCGCGCGACGTCCTGACGACGCTCATGAGCGACGCGCGCTGGGAATCGCGCGCCTACGCGGTGTTGGGACTGGCGCAGCGGCAGGACTCCGTCGCCGTCGCGCGCAGCGCCGCCGAGTTGGATCCGAGCCCGCGTGTCCGCGCCTGGGCGCGCTACGCACTCGGCCAGCGCACGTCGCCGTTCGACGTGCGCACGCTTCTCCACGACTGACGCTTTTCCTCGAGATTCATCATGAAAGTCTTGTCGTATTCCAAAGAGACAAAAATTTATCTCTTTGTCGGTGCCGCGCTCGCGATCCTACTCGGTTTCGCCGACTTGGTGCGCGGTGGAACGACGATCTCGTCCTTCCTGCTGTCCATCGGCTACTGCGCGCTGATTCCGCTCGCCATCTGGTATGCGCCCCCCAGCGGGGTCACCGCTGCGCCTGGCGACCAGCGTCCATCCTACGCCGCCGCCTTCATCACCGCGCTCGCCGTGCTCGGCATCTATCTCCTTACCATGGCGCCGTCGACGGCGATGTGGGACACGAGCGAATACATCGCGGCGGCGTACTCGTTCGGACTGCCGCATCCGCCGGGCAATCCGTTCTTCGTCATCGTCGGCCACATGTTCTCGCTGCTGCCGATCGCGTCGAACGTAGCGGCGCGCATCAATGTGCTCGCCGCGATCTGCAGCGCCGTCGCGGCGGGCGTCTGGTTTCTGATCGCCGAGCATGTGTTGCGCGACTGGCTCGAGTCGCGGTGGCAGCGGATCGCCGGCGGGGTGCTGGCGGCGCTCATCGGCGCGACGGCGTTCACGGTGTGGAACCAGTCCGTCGTGAACGAGAAGGTGTACACGGTGTCGCTCACCGGCATCGCGATCATCTCGTGGCTGGCGGTGCGATGGTCCGATGACCCCGACCAGCGAAAGGCCGACCGGCTGCTGATCATGATCGCGTACCTCTGCGGACTCGGCTACGCGAATCACATGGCCGGCATGCTGCCCGCGCCCGCGGTCGCTCTCGCCGTGATCGTGCGCCGGCCATCCACGATCCTGCGCTGGAAGCTGCTGCTCGCCTGCGCCGTCGCGATGTTCGTGGGTATCACGCCGTTCGCGACGCAGCCGATTCGCGCCGCATACTTCCCGGCGCTCAATGAAGGCGAGCCCACCGCGTGCCGCACGAAGCTCGAGCTCTCGTGCACGCTGTCCGAGGGCACGTATCGCGCGTTCATGTACAACTTCAATCGCGGGCAGTACGGCAAGCCGGAGCTGAGCGACCGGCAGGCGTCGTTCGGCGACCAGATCGGGATGTGGTGGCTCTACTTCAAATGGCAATGGGTGCGCGACGTCGACGGACGCGCGCCGTTCGCCCAGGCGCTGGCCGCGGCGACGTTTCTGGTGCTCGGACTCATCGGCGGTTGGGTACACTTTCGCCGCGACCGGAACAGCTTCTGGTATTTCGGCGCACTGATGTTCACGATGACGTTGATGCTGATCTACTACCTCAACTTCAAGCTTGGCGCGTCGCAGGATCCGGGGGCGCAGGCCGACCATGAGGTCCGCGACCGCGACTACTTCTATTTGTGGAGCTATTCCGCCTGGGGTGTATGGGCCGCGCTGGGACTCGTCTACGTCTGGGAATCGATCGCCGCACTCGCCGGCGCCGCTCCGCGCCGATGGATCTACGCGGCGCCCACGCTGCTCGTCGCGTTCGTGCCGCTCGCGTGCAACTGGAGCGTGGCGTCCCGCGCGAACCATCACGCCACGCGCGACGTCGCCGCCGACCTGCTCAACTCCGTGGAGCCGTACGGCGTGCTCGTGACGGTGGGCGACAACGACACCTTTCCACTCTGGTATGCGCAGGAAGTCGAAGGCATTCGCCGAGACGTCGTGATCGCCAACACGTCGCTGCTCAACACCGACTGGTACGGCCGCCAGTTGCTGCGCCGCCCGATCTACGACTACGACGACGCGAAGGGACCGGCGATCTATCGCGGTAAGCACTGGGTCAAGCCGACGCGCGCGCCGCTCAACATGACGCTCGACGACGTAGACGCCGTCTCGGAGTACTACCCGCTCGCGCAGCCGATGCAGTTCGCGTCGCACGATCTGCGCGCCACGGTGGATGCGCGCAAGCTCGAGCACGGCGTGTTGATGCGTGCCGACGCGCTCGTGTTGCGCATGATCCAGGATTCATGGCCTGAACGGCCCTTCTACTTCGCACGCTCGGCGGTCGGCTACCCACGCGCGCTCGGATTCGAGAACAACGTCTTGATCCAGGGTCTCGCGTCAAAGCTGTGGGTGCCACCGGCGACCGCCGCGGCATCGCGAGACACGCTGTTCGTGCAGGGCGACGGCTGGCTCGACGTGCCGCGTACGAGCGCACTCTGGACGGACGTCTTTCAGGGACATCACTCCGTCGTGCGCGAAGGTCAGTGGGTCGATCGTCCGTCGGTGAGCATTCCGGCGATGTACATCTTCGCGGGCGCGGAGCTGGCGGACGCGCTGCGCGTCACGGGCCGCGCGTCGGCCGCAAACAGCGTGATGGCAACGACGAAGCAGGTCGCGCAGGCAACGCACCTCGACGGACTGCTGCGCGGTGTGGAGCAAGCGTACCAGCCGTCCGCCGTCGGCGACTCGACCGGCGTCACGCTACGTGCAAATGCAGTGAGCCAGCCGAAGGTGCAGAGCACGCAACCGACGGTGGTGCGGAAGAAGAAATGAGAGGGGAGAGGGAAGCGTTGATACCATCCTCCGTTCTCTGTGCTCCCTTCTACCTCACACCTTCCGATAAAATCTCAACCCCGTCGTTCCCCGCTTGAACCCCGCGGCGCGGAACGCATCGAGATACCTGCTCCCGCTCGCCGGCTGCCCATCGATCGTCTCCACTGCGATGTCGCGGCTCACCTGCTCGACCAGATGCGCAAGCAGCGCACGCGCCGCTTCCGTGACGACCACATCGGGCGTCTCCGGTCGAATTACGATCCGAGCACCGCGGCGCTCGGCGATCATCATGACGATTCCGTCCACAGTGACCAGCAGCGCGCCGCGGCTGCGCGGCTTGACGAATGGATCGCGCTCGGCACTCTGCGGCATCGGCAGCGTGAACACGTTCGCCGGATCGGTCACGCTGATGACCACCGGCGCGGCGGGCCCGGTCTCCGCGCCACGCTCGGCGCGCAGCAGCTCGACCGCCTCGGGCATGGCGAACTGTGCGCCGGAGAGACCTCGGACGAAGTAGCCGCGCCGCACCTCGCCGCGAAACTCGAGGCGCTTGAGCTCCACGTAGATCGGACGCCAGCCGATCGCCGGCCGCTCGCGGCGCCAGATCTCGCGCGACACGACGCCGTACCGATCGAGCCATTGCCGCGCGATCATCTCGGCCCACGCCGCTTCTTCGACGTCGGGGCCGAGCACCCGCGGTGTGCGCACGAGGGACCACCGGCCGGGCCAGTTGGTCGTCTCCGCTCCTTCCTTGTCGGGGCGTCTCCACTTCGGCAGGCGGCGCAGATTCGGACGCCGCTGCACGACGTAGCGGTCGGCCGACGGCGTGAAGTCGGTCGGCAACCAACGTGTGGGGTCGGCCTGGGTGCGGTCGCGCGGCGACACGACAGGGCGCCACTGCGTAACGAGACGTAACGACTCCATCGTGTCGTTCGTGACCAGCGCAGCGCCGACGAGCTCACGTAGCGCGTCGCGAAGATTGCGCGACGTGAGCGCCGTGCCGGCCAGGACCTCGTCGAAGAACGACGCGCCGTCGCGCTCGAGCGCCCCGAGAACGCTCTTGGCGTGGTCGCTCAACGGCACCGAGTCAGCCGGCAGCAACCAGGCGCGGGCCGAGCCGCGCCGCAGGAAACGGATCGAGGTCAGATTCGCTGCTTCGTCGGGCTTGGACGCCGAGCTTCCGCCGATCCAGACCATCTCGCCTGCGGCGATGAGTCGAGACAGTGCGTCGGGATCGTAGCCCTCCACGCGCGCCGGCAGATAGTCGCGCTCCCACGAATCGGCGGGACGCGCGAGGCCGTACATCTGGCGAATGACGCGGATGGTTCCGTCGTCGCCCTCGAGGCGCGTCAGTGGATCGATGTGCTGCCATCGCTGCACGAAACCGGAAAAGCGGCCGAGGTCCACCGCCTCGATCTGCTTGCGTGCTTGCGCGAGCTCGCGGCGGCGCGCCTGTTCCAGCAAGCGGCGCGACGCCCAGCGCGGCGTTGCATCACCGCCGAAGGTGCCGCGCACGAGACGGCCGTTGCGTGTCCATTCCTCGAGTCGTTCCTCGACCCAATCACGGTCGAAGTCATAGCGCGCGAGCACGTCGTCGACGGTGAATGCGCCGGCGAGCGAGACGAAGCGCACGAGGAGCTCGCGCCGCGCGGCGAGCTGCGTGATCGCCGGGCGGTGCAGCGTTTCAGGCACCGCGTCGATCGCCCGCGCTGGGTCCAGCGTCGTTCCGGTGTACACCGTCGCGACGGCGTCGGCACCGAATGCGGCGACGTACCGCGCATAGGTCTCGGTGAGGATGATCCGCCGATGCGTCTGCGCCGTTGCCGCCGGTACGTCGATTCCGATCGCGCGTCCACGTCCGAGCAGCTCGAACAACGGATCGCCGCGCCGGCCTTCCTCGGCGGACGCGACGCGCTCGTGGATCTCCTCGAGCGACAGGTCGGCGGCGCGGTCGATCAGGATGGCCAGCTCGTCAGCCGTTCTGGCGCGCGACTTCGGCGCGGTGCCGCGGCGCCGGGCAAGCATCGACTCGAGCATCGCGAGCGTGGTGTCGTCGGCGCCTTCGCCGCCCATCAGCTCGTCGAGCAGCGCACGGTCCAACGACAGCAGCGCCGCGCGCTGCTCGGCGCGCGGCGCGTCGTCGGCGTACATCCAGTCCATCACGAAGCCGAACTGCAGCGACGCCGCAAAGGGCGACGGCACCTCGGTCTCCACCGAGCGAAGCCCGATGCCGCCGCCGGCGAGATCGGTGAGCACCTTGTTCAGCGCCGGCATGTCGAACGCGTCCTGCAACACGTCGCGATAGGTCTCGACGAGTATCGGAAACGACGGAAACTCCTGGACCGCTTGCAAGAGGTCGAGCGCCTTGAGGCGCTGCAGCCAGAGCGGCATGCGCCGGCGCGGATTGCCGCGGGGCAGCAGCAGCGCGCGTGCAGCATTCATGCGGAAGCGCGCGCCGAAGAGCGACGACGCGCCGACTTCGGACAATACCCGGCGCTCCGCTTCGCCGGGCAGCATGTCGCGAAGAACGGCCGTGGGTAGCCACTCGCGCAGGCTCGGAAGGCGGAGCATGATGCCGTCGTCGGTCGTCTGCACCTGAAGCTCGAAGCTCGGGCCGTCGTACGATCGCACCGTGCGCCCATGCTCGGCGAGCCATTCGCGCACGCGATTGGCGAGCGCCATGCCCCACGGCGCATTCACGCGGCCGCCGAATGGCGCGTGCAGCACGACACGCACCGCGTTCATCTCGTCGCGGAACTGCTCGACGATGAGCATACGCTCATCTGGCACCGCGCCGGTGGACGCGCGCTGCTGGTGCACGTACTCCACGAGCGAGCCTGCCGTGGCCTCGTCGGCGTGATAGCGCTCGGCGAGCACCTTCAGCTGTTCGGCGGTGCGAACCGCGTCGAGCTCGCGCCGCAGCTCTCCCACGCGCGGCGCGAGATGCGCCGAGCGCGCTGCGTACTCGCCGTGCCAGAAGGGCATGCGCGCCGGCGCGCCCGGCGCGGGCGTGACGATCACGCGGTCGTGCTCGATCGCGTTCACCCGCCAGGTGGACGACCCGAGCTGGAACACGTCGCCCACGCGCGTTTCATGCACGAACTCCTCGTCGAGCTCGCCGAGCCGCGTGCGGTCGGGGAGATTCACGGTGTAGAGGCCGCGGTCGGGGATCGTGCCGCCGGAGATGATGGCGACCATGCGCGATCCGCGTGCCGACGTCAGCGTGTCGGTGACGCGGTCCCAGCTCATTCGCGCGTCGAGCTCCGCGGCAACGTCGGATGGGTACTTGCCGGAGAGCATCTCGAGCACCTCGACGAACGCGGCGCGCGAGAGCTGGTGATACGGATAGGCGCGGCGCACGAAGTCGTAGAGTGCGGCGCTCGTCCAATCGTCGTCGGCGGCGACGATGGCGACAATGATCTGCGAGAGCACGTCGAGCGCGTTCTGCACCACGCGCGTTGGCTCGACGTCGCCGTCGAGCATGGCACCAATGATGGCGAGGAGCTCCATGCCGTCGTCGCGAAAGGTGGGCACGAAGACGCCGCGGCTCACGGCGTCGAGCGAGTGACCGGCGCGGCCGACGCGCTGGAGCCCGTTCGCGACGCGCTTGGGCGATTGAAGCTGGAGCACGAGGTCGACCGACCCGATGTCGATGCCCAGCTCGAGGGAGCTCGTGCTGACGAGCGCGCGGAGCTTGCCCGCTTTGAGCGACTGCTCGAGCGTGAGCCGCCGCTCGCGTGACAGCGAGCCGTGGTAGGGAAGCGCCAGCTCCTCACCGGCCAGCGCGTTGATCCGCGCCGCCATCTTTTCGGCCTGGGCGCGATTATTCACGAACACTAATGTCGTCGTGGCCGCGCGCATGTATTGCAGGATGAGCGGCGTGACCGACGACCAGATCGTGCCGCCCACGTGCGCGAGGTCTTCGACAGGCGACTTGACCGCGAGGTCGAGCTGCTTCACCAAGCCGCAGTCGATCACGGTGCAGGGTCTAGGGTTTAGGGTATAGGGTATAGGGTCGGTACGCGCGGCGGAGCCGCGCTCTATTGAGCGGCGCTTCGCGCCGCGTTCATCCCCTAAACCCTCGACCCCAGACCCTAAACCCTGCGCCAACAAACCCTTCTCCATTCCCGCCAAATACTTTGCGATCTCTTCGAGCGGCCTTTGCGTCGCCGAGAGCCCGATCCGCTGCGGCGGGGTCTCGCAGAGCAGCTCCAACCGCTCGAGCGTGAGCGCGAGATGGGCGCCGCGTTTTGTGCCGGCCATCGCGTGGATCTCGTCGACGATCACGGCACGCACGCCACTGAACATGCCGCGGCCACGCACCGTGGTCAGCATGATGTGCAGCGACTCCGGCGTGGTGATCAGGATGTGCGGCGACTTCCGAATCATGCGCGCGCGCGCCGACGCGGACGTGTCGCCCGTGCGCACGGCGACGCGGATCTCGGGGAAGCGCTCGCCCGCCGCGGCGAATCGCTCGCGCAGCGCGTTGAGCGGCCCCTCGAGGTTGCGCTGGATGTCGTTGTTCAGCGCCTTGAGCGGCGAGACGTAGAGAATCTGCACCGCATTCGGCAGCGGCTCGCGCATGCCGTCGACGATGAGCTGGTTGAGCTCCCACAGAAACGCGGTGAGCGTCTTGCCCGTGCCGGTAGGCGCGAGGATCAGCGTGTGCGCGCCGCTCGCGATCGCCGGCCACCCTTCGCGCTGCGGCGCGCTGGGCGCGCCGAGCGAGTCCTGGAACCAGCGGCGGACCAGGGGGTGGAACGGCTTCAGAGCAGGAGGAATGCGCGGCGGCAAAACGGCGACGGTTTAGGGTGTCGGGTCTGGGTTTAGGGAAGGTACGTCGCGCCTGCGGCGCGACTCAATGAGAAGACCTGGATGCATCTCAAAACAAAGCGGGCGCGCCCACGGCGCGCCCGCACACCTTCCCTAAACCCTATACCTCGAACCCTAGACCCTGCCACTACGACATCACGAGCCCCGAGTTGAACGTGAGCCTCAGCGCCGCTCCCGACGGCAGGCAGCCTTCCCACTTCTCGCCCGCCTTGCTCGCCGCCACACCTGCTGCCGCGCCCGCTGCCGCGCCGATCACCGTGCCTTTGGTGTTGTGTCCGATCATCTGACCGATGAGTGCGCCGGCGATCGCGCCGCCGATCACCTTCTTCTTGTCGGCGTTCGGATCGCTGCCCGCCACCTTCGTCTTCTCGAGCGGCGTCGTGGGCGCGACGTCGGCCGCGACGTTGTAGGTCTTGTCGTTCACGACGACCGAGCGCACGCGAAACGCGATGTGCGCTGCGTCAGCGTTCTGTCCGGGTGTCACCGAGGCTACCTCGAGCACCACGGTCGAGCCGGCCGGTATCACGGCGCCGTTCGATCCTGTCACCGTCTCGTTTACCGTAGCGACCAGCTTGTCGCCCGGCAGGTTCGTGCTCGTGCACACCTTCGATCCGCTCGTGAGCGCGACGCCGGTTCCGGCGCCGATCTCTCCGTGTATCGGTGCCGCGACGGCGGCGGGAATGTGCATCGCCGGCGCGGGAACGGGCGCCGGTACCGGCGTCTGCGCGACGCGCTGTGGCGCGGCCGGCTTGGGCTGTCGTGCCGTGCGCGCGCGAACGGGCGCAGGTGCGTCCTGCTTCGCCCGCGCTGCCTGCGTCGGGGCTGGTGCGATCGATGTGTCCTGGAAAGTCGGCTGCGCCGTCTGCTGGCCGGCGAGCGCGAGATCCTTGGCGAGCGCCGAGTCGGTCGCGGCGCGACTCTTGGCCTTGTCCGAACAGGCAGCCGCCGAGAGCAATGCTAAGGTGACGGCGGAGAGGCGCAAACGTGAAAGCTTCATTGGAGGGGCTCCGTGCTGGGTCGTGCTAATGGACGACACTCGTACACCGGTGCCACCCTCATGTGTCATCAGTCCGGATAACCCGCCGCCGTCAGCTCGTTCTCGATCGCCAGGGGCACCCGAAGCGGCAGGTACACCGAGAATCTGCTTCCGTCCCCATAGGTGCTCTGCACCGTGACCGACCCTCCGAGGCGCTCGAGCAGCTTTCGCGTGATGCTGAGTCCCAAGCCCGTGCCGCCGAACTCGCGCGTGCGCGACTGATCGACTTGGCGGAAATCCTCCCAGATCGCCTGGAGGTCGTTCTGCCGAATGCCGATACCGGTGTCGACGACGTCGACTCTCACCCCGCCCGGAGCGCATACCGCCTGGACGGACACGCCTCCCTGATTGGTGAACTTCACCGCGTTCGACAGAAGATTGAGGAGGATCTGCTTGATCTTCGTGCGGTCCGAGTAGATCGCCGGACAGTTCGGGGCGACGTCGATGGAGAAGTCGAGCTGCTTCTTGCGCACCATTGGCTCGATCTGCTGCGTGACCTCGAGGATCACGTGGCGCAGTTCCACGTCCTCGAGATGCAGCGGCATCTTGCCGGCCTCGATCTTGGCGAGATCGAGGATGTCGTTGATCAGCGCCAGCAGATGCTCGGCCGCGGCGCGCCCGCGCGCGAGCGCGTCGCGCTGCTTGGGATTCACTTCGCCCAGCACGCCGTCGAGCAGCAGCGCCGAGTAGCCGATGAGCGCGTTGATCGGCGTACGAAGCTCGTGCGACATGCTGGCGAGGAACTCCGACTTGAGCTTGTTCGCGCGCTCCACTTCCTGCGACTGCCACTGCAGTCGCGCGTTCTGTTCGGCCAGATCGGCGGTCGCTTCGCGAATGCGCTCTTCGAGCTCGCTGTTCAGCCGCTTGAGCGCGTCGTACAGGCGTTCGTTCTCGACCTGCTTCGTGAGGTCGTGCAGCACCGAGACGATGGCGATCGGCTCGCCGCGCTCGTTCTTCACCTTGCCCGACACGACTTCCACCGGCAGCTCGATGCCGTTTCGCGGATGTAGGAGCGACATGCGCTCGCGGCGCGCGTCGTCGTCGAGTAGCGCGAACTCCGAGATGAACGACGTGAATTTGGTGTCGTTGCCGCGCACCGCCGCGACTTCGCGGCGGCTTCGGCTCTCGGCTTCACCGATCTGAAAGAGCTGCTCGGCCTGGTCGTTCATGAGAATGATGTTCGACCGCTCGTCGGTGACGAGGATGGGGTCGGCCACGTTCTCGAGCACGAGATTGAGCCGATCGCGCTCGCCCCGCACGGTGATCTCGGCGTGCCGCACGCGCTGCACCTGCCGCTCGAGCTCGTGCGAGGCGCGGCGCAGGTCGGTGACGTCGCGCAGCACGGAGAGCACGGCGTCCTCGGGGCCGACGCGCTCGCCGAGCGGATGTGTCAGCACCTCGAACAACAGGTCGTGCCCTTCGTCGGGGTCGACGAGGTTCAGCTCGCGCTGGCCGCCCTGTTGGCCGCCCGTCATCGCCGCCTTGGAGAGGAACGACGTGAACAGCAGGTTGTTCAGCTCGAGCGCGCGGCGCCGGCCCGGCGAGTCGTCGTCGCGCACGTGCAGCAGGCGATCGGCGCGATGGTTCTGCGCAATGATGTCGTTGGTCGCGTCGGTAATGACGACGGGATCGGGGAGCGAATCGACCATCAGCGTCAATCGGTCGCGCTGCTGGCCCAACCGGTCGCAGAGGTCGTGCGTCTCCTGCAGTGCGGCGAGCCGCGCGATCACGGGGCTGGCGAGCATCGCCAGCTCGAGCGCGTGCGCGAACTTTTCCTCGGCGACAGGACCTTCGAGCAGGATGATGCCGGCCGGCACCGCGCCGAGATGGCGCTCGTTGCTCGACAATATGGTCACGTGATCGGAGGCGATCAGCTCCGCGGCACGCTGTGGTGACATCGTCTCCGGCGCGCCGCGATACCGCGGCTGCGACAGCGGCAGCGTTGCCCACGACTGAAACGACGCGAAGCGTCGCTGGGAGAATGGCGCGTCGCCGCGCAGCGGCTCGAGCGACAGCGCGCTGATGACGAGTGGACTCGAAAGATCGCTGAGCGGGATGTTGGCCGTGGCGTCCGCGTCGTCGAAACCGACCGAGGCGACGACGCCGAGGCTTTCCTGCGCCGGGTCCAGGCGCAACATGGCGGCCCGCGACGCACCCGTGATGTCCGCGAGCTGCGTCAGAAGGAACGAGGCCGCCGCGGGAAAATCAGGAGCCTCCGCCAGAGCGGAAAGGAGACCGGCCAGCGCACGGTCTCCACCACCGGCCATGCTATGCCGACCCGAAATGCCTAGGCATTTCGTTCGGCGAGCTGCCGGCGCAAATCGGCATTCTCGGCTTTCATGCGATCGAACTCTCCGTCGCCGGCAGTCACTTCGCGCGGACGGGAGATCGGCGACGTGATGCCCACCGCCTCGGAGTACTTCAAGTACGTGTCGATCGACGCGACGACGATTCGTGCTTCGACCGTCACCAGGTCGATGCCGACGAGCGAGACTCGCACCCATGCATCGATCACGATTCCCTTGTCGAGTACGCGATCGAGTACGTCGATGAGGGAACTGCCGCTAGGCGTGCGTTCAACAGCCATGGTGTTCCGTCCTTGAGACTAGGTTCCTGGGCGCGCTCAGCTCAATATCACGGTTTGCGAGACTTCGTTGATGCAACGGGTGCCGTCGGGATCGCCGCCGGTTGTGTGCTCTGCGCGATCCGGGTCAACTGCTCTTCGATGCGGGCGAGCCGCGCCTCCATGTCGGACGCTGCCGGAACCGTGCCGCTGCCCGGCCCGTCTCCCATGGTCAGCCGCGGATCGTTTCGCCACCAGTTCAAGCCGATCTGTTCCGCCTTGTCGATCGAGCAGATGAGCAGCCTGACCTGAATCGTCAGCAGCTCGACGTTCGCCAGGTTGATCTTGATGTCGCCGGCGATGACCAGGCCCTTGTCGAGGACGCGGTCGAGGATGTCGACCAGGCCGTGCGTGCGCGTCGGGTGAAGGGACTCAGGCAATCGGTGGCTCCAAACAATAGTTAGCGCAGTCGGCCCAACGGCCCGAGATCGATGTTGAGGTCTTCGTCGGTGAGCCCGAATACCCCTTTCAACTCGTCCATCCGCTGATTGAGCTTGAGCAGCGCCAGCCCGACGCGTTCGATCTCCGCGTCGGTCAGCGTGCCCCCGTCCATCCGGCGGATCGCCTGGTGTTCCAACACTTCCCGTAGCAGTTCTACCACCGTCAGTACGAGTCGCGCAAGTCCTTGCTCGACTCGCTCTGGATCGGCGTTGATTCGCTCCGGCAACGCGCGGGCAAGGGCGTGCAGCGCCGCGGTCGCCAGGTCGTCGGATGGCTGCTCTACGCCCTCTCCACCCTCCACCGAATCAAGCAAGGTTCAGTCCGCCAGGTTCATTCCGTGAGTACCGCCCGCGTCGGACCCCAGCGCACAGAAGCTGTACGGCGCCCGCGGCCCAATCACGAGGAAGCGAAATTCCCGGCCGCTCCGAACGGAACCCACAGCGGCCTTGTACCGCTCGACGTCGTCGCGCGCCACGAGGTGGGAAATGGTCCGCAGCGGCATCGGCGTGATCGTCTGATGGTCGAGCGTCCGGTGCACCAACGGCCCCGCGGCGTCGGCGAGCTTGCTGGCGATGTCGTCGGAGGCATGGCTGATCTCACCGGTCCGCATCTCCCGTTTTCGCAGCGTATCGAGATACTGCCGCCCCACGCCGCGAGTGTTCGGATCGAACATCTCCGGCAGCACCGGCTCGAGATCGTCGATCATGCGCTTGGTGGACGGAGTCACGAGCACCGTCATCTCGACGAAACCCTGCATCGTCGCCAGCAGCGGCTCGACCGACGCGGCGCGGCTGACCAGCGCGGCGCGACAGGCTTCGTCGTCGTCGAAGCGCTGACCGTAGCGCGCCGGTACGGGCGTCGACCCGGTCTCCATTGCCGCCTCGACGACGTCGTTGTGCGCGCGAATGCCGTCGATCGAGACGGGCACGCCGCGCTCGACGTCGCTCACCCACGCGACCAACCCGTCGACCGGAATGGCGCGAACCCGGCCGCCGGCGACGCCGTTGAGCCCCGCCGGTACCACGGCGCGAAACTGATGTGGAAGCACGCAATACAGATGCGTCGTCATGAATTCTCCGATTCTCGTCCCGCGCCGGACGAGATTCCGCGCATCGACTGGTCGAGCCCGCGGCGTAGCGAGCTCTCGACGGACGTCAACAACAAGCGCAGATCGAGCACTACCAAGTCGATGTCGGCAATCGAGATCGTCACGTTGCCGCTGATCACGACGCCCTTGTCGAGGACGTGATTGAGCAGGTCGCCGAGCACGAGCTCCTCGGTGTCGATCTCGTCATCATGTGCCACGGGCGGCCTCGCTCACGAAATGATACGGGGGCCACGGCCCGGTGAAGTCGAACCGGAAACCGTGCGCCCCGTGCGCCGCCAGGAGCGACGTGAGCGTTTTCTGAAAATCGTCCATCGCCGTGGGCGCGACGAGAAACGCCGCGTTGAGCACCATCGTTCCGGTGATCGAGGCATCCGCGTCGGACACCCGCGGAATGGGCGACCGCACATGGCGCAGCGCGTGGGGCGCGAGCGTGGTCACGATCTCGTCGACGATCCGCTGGCTCACGGCGCGTGCCTCGGTCTTCTTTTCCGCCTCGAGCTTCCGCTCGAGCAGGTAGCGCTGGCCCGGCGACGCGGCCGCCGCGCTCTTCGCCATCTCGTCGAGCCGTGCGCTGAGCGACGTCACCGCGCCGAGCAGCTCGGCTTCCACACGATAGACGCGTAGCGCATACTCGCGCCCCTCCGCCACGCTCGCCAACGCCGAGCCGAGCTGCTCCGAGCGGTCGCGCAGCATGGCCTGTAGCGCGTCGCGGCCGCTGAAGAGGGAGAACATCGGCAACGGCACCACGGCGCCCTTCGTCTGGTCGCTCGCCCAGGTGAGCACGAGATCGTGCGTCACCGCGCGCGGGCTGAGCCAGTCGACGTCGCCGCTGTTCGCCTCCATCACCGCGGGCGCGTATTGCGCGCCGTCGAGCACCGACACGAGCGCGGCGACGCCGTCGCACGGCTCGAGCGCGACACCGGCGTCGTCCAGGCCGTTCGGCACGCCCGCGAGCGGCAGGTCCGCGGGGACGATGCCGTACACGTACCACATCGAGTTGGACGACGGCGAAGGCATTAGGCGACGATCAGGTATTCGACGACAGCTCCATCCACGAGCGCGACCACTCGCGTAAGGCCGCCACGCCGATTGGCGGCGGGCGCGTTTCCCCGGCGCAAAACTGGTGTGCCGCGCGCGCTACAGGAAGAGGGGCGGGCGGATGCGTTACACGATTCCAACACACCGCCATCACGTCGATGCCGCGCTCGCGCACCGCCGCGACCAACCGCTCCGTCTCGGCGCGCACCACGGGCTCGTCGAGCGAGACGATCACCAACCCGCTGCGCGCCGGGTCGTGCAAGAGCGCATCCAGCACCTTCGTGCGCTTCGCGAAATCGAGGAGCTCTTGCGCCGTATCGCCCAGTCCGACGATGTCGCGGTACTTGAGCAGGAGGCGCATGAGACGGTGCGACCAGTCGAGCGCGATCGCGGGCATCTCGAGCAGGCGGAGCAAGTGTCCCGTCGGTGCCGGATCGACGACGATTCGCGCGAAGCGGCCGTCGGCCAGCGCGTCGCCGAGGATCGACAGCGCGTACAGCTCGTCGATGCCGGGCGGCGCGAGTGCGAGCAGATCGCGAACGATGGCGCGATCCTGCTCGACGTCGACGCCGCGGCCGACGAGCGACTCGAACAGGGTGTCGATACGATTCTGATATTCGTCGCGAACGCGCGCGAAGGCCGCGGTGGCGTCCATCTGGCGAACGGTGAGTCCCGGCACCTCGGCCACCGCGTGCTCGACGTCGGCTTGCGCCCACTCGGCGTCGCTCCCGGCCAGGGCGTCGGCGATCGACGGTGCAGGATCGGTGGAGACGAGGAGCGTGGGTTTGGCGTCAGCATCTACCGCGGCGATCGCGATGGCGCAGGCGACGGTGCTCTTGCCCACGCCGCCCTTGCCGCCGACGATGGTGAGCGTGCGCGCCGCGACCGCGTACGCCGTCGTTGGCAGGGCGCGACTAGGCCCGTCGGTGCCGGCCCGCGCCTTCGGCATGGACGCGCGCAGGCGCTCGAGTGTCTGCATCACAGCCGACAAACCCTGTGGCGGATTGGCGGCTCGCGGGATCCAGTAGGTCGGAATCGACGGGTCGAGCGACGCCGGCGTGCCGCGGCCGGCGGCGTTCACGATGACCGCCGCGATGCGGATGCGCAGATCGCGCAGCCGTTCGACGTAGCGCGCCGACTCGGCGGCGACGACGGGCTCGTCGCGCGTCACGACGAGGGCGGCGAGAGCGCGCTCGTCGGCGAGCGTGTCGCGCAGCGTGTCGATGCGCGCGCGCATCGCGTCGAGGAATTCGTCGGCGGCATCCCGGCGATACCGATGCGTCAGCGCGCGCACCATGAAGCGATGCTTGTTCTGCATCATGTCGAGCATGGACAGCAGCGCGCGAAACGTTTCCGGCAGCGCGAGGAGACGCAGCGTGTGTCCCGTGGGCGCGGTGTCGACGACGATGCGCGCGTAGCTGCCCGATCGGTCGGCGACGAGATCGGCCAGGGCGAGCAGCGCAAAGATCTCGTCGACGCCCGGCAGCGCGGCGTCGACCAGTCCGTTCACGTCGTCGCGGTCGAGATACGTTCCGCGATCCACGATCTCCGCGATGGTGTCGCGCCAGCGGTCGAGGAATTCCTGGCGAAGCTGCGCCGCCGAGAGTTGGCGCGCGTGGAGATTGGGCTCACCGTCGAGCGGAGCGGCGTGGGTCGACACCGGTACGCCGATCACGCTCGAGAGTGCAGCGGCGGGATCGGTCGACACGAGCAGCGTACGCTCGCCGCGGCGGGCGAACAGCGCGGCGAGACCTGCGGCACACGTGGTCTTGCCGACACCGCCCTTTCCAACGATCAACGACGTACGAGGTAGGCGGTCGAGGAGCGCCTCGACCGCGCTCACTCCTCGTCGCGATCGCGTGCGACGCGCACCGGGCCGCCGGTCGTCGCCTTGCCGAGCCGTTCCTTCCAGGCGCGCACTTCGCGGAAGCGCGCCATCAGGTCCGCTTCACGGCGCATGTACTCCTCGTCATCGATGTCGCCGAGCTCGAGCTTCATCTGGAGCTCCATGAGCTCCTGCTTGATCGGCGTGTCATCGGTCAGCTCTTCTTCCGCCGCCTGCACCACCTTGCCCAACGACCACCGAATTCCCGCGACGGGACCGGTGACCGGGAAGAAGAGGACTTTGGACAGAAGGCCCATGTTGCCAAGGTACGAGCGACGAGCGGCCGGCCGCTAGCCGTTGACCATCTTCATTCCCGCCTCGGGATAGCGCGTTCCCACCGCGACGCCGTGCGGCGCGATCTCGTCGATGCGCGCGAGATCGGCCGGAGTCAGATGAACGTCGAGCGCACCGACGTTCTCCTCGAGATATTTGCGCTGCTTGGTGCCTGGAATCGGGACGATGTCCTGTCCGCGCGCCAGCAGCCAGGCGAGGGCGAGCTGCGACGGCGTGCATCCCTTCTCGCTCGCCAGCTTCTCGATGTGCCGAACGAGATCGAGATTCTTCTGAAAGTTCTCGCCCTGGAAGCGCGGGGAATTGCGGCGGTAGTCGTCGGGCGGCAGCTCCTCGAAGCTCTGGAAGCGTCCCGTGAGAAACCCACGGCCGAGCGGGCTGTATGGCACGAAGCCGATGCCGAGTTCGCGGGTCGTGGGAAGAATCGCGTCTTCGGGGTCGCGGCTCCAGAGCGAGTATTCGGTTTGGAGCGCCGAGATCGGATGAACGGCGTGTGCGCGGCGGATCGTCTCCGGCGCAGCTTCCGACAGACCGAGATACCGCACCTTTCCGGCGCGCACGAGCTCGGCCATGGCCCCCACGGTGTCTTCGATCGGGGTGTTCGGGTCGACGCGGTGCTGATAGTACAGATCGATGTAGTCGGTGCCGAGCCGCTGGAGCGACGCGTCGCACGCCTGGCGCACGTATTCGGGACGACCGTTGACTCCCTGATACGAGCCGTCGGTGCCGCGCATGTTGGCGAACTTCGTGGCGATCACGACGCGCTCGCGCCGATCGCGCAACGCGCGGCCCACGAGCTCCTCGTTCGTGAACGGCCCGTACATGTCGGCCGTGTCGAAGAAGGTGATGCCCAACTCGACCGCGCGATGGATCGTCGCGATCGATTCGGTCTCGTCCCGACCGGCGTAGAACTCGGACATGCCCATGCAGCCGAGTCCAAGCGCGGAGACGCGGAGACCCTGCGAGCCCAGCGTGCGTGTTTCCATCAGTCCGCCTTCTCCAGCTTGAGCTTGATGTTGACGAAATTGTACGGCGGCCACGGTCCCGAGTACTTGAAGGAGAGTACGTCCTCGTACTTACGGCTCGTCTCCTTCACGCGCTCGTCGAAGGCCTGTTCCTGCGCGCGGTCGACGAGGAATGCGGCATTGAGGATCATGCGATCGCCGATTGGCTTGTTGGAGCGGCTCGCGACGGCGACCGGCTTGAGCGCGTCGTGGACGTCGGCGACGTAGCGCGCACCCATCTCTTCCAGCGCGCTCTCGATGAGCCGCCCGAGCTGCATACGCGCGAAGTAGGTCGAGCTCGACGTGTGCCGGCTGATCTCGTCCTTGAGCCGCCGAATCTCGTCGCTCTCGCGCTCGAGGTTCGCCACCACCTTCTCACGGTCCCACAGCACTTTGAGGCCGAACTCGATCTTGTCCTGCATCTTGGCGAGCACGTCGCTGAAGGCTTGATAGGTCGAGCGCAGCAGCTCGGTGACGTCGTCTTCCGAACGGAACACGGTGCCGAACGACATGGGGATCACGGTGTGCTCGCGCATCACCGTTTCATTCACGAACTCATGAGCGAGCACGTTCTCTCGCGTAGGATCGTAGATGACGATCGGCGTGTCGCTCACGACCGCGGCCAGGTCTTGGAACGCGACGGTGAACACTTTCTGGCCGCCGCCGATACCGATGGAGCCGAAGTCGCGCTGCCGGTCGACCCGTATGATGCAGTACACGTACTTTCCGCCGCCGTCCAGGGCGCCGTTCGAGGCGGAATCGTTATTACTGAGAGGAAGGTCCGTCATTGTCGAGGTCGTCAGGATGCGATCGCGAAGGCAACCTCGCGAACTGTTAAACGTATACCAACCCCGAAGTCCCGATCATACCGCGACGCACTCGGCGGCAACCTCGAGCCGTGTATCTCACTTCGCGGTCGACAACGCCTTGTCCGCCGTGAGCGATCCGTCGGCGGCTCTCTTGGCGAGCACCGCGAGCTGGTCGCCGGCACCGACCGCCTTGGACGTCAATTTGAATTCCGTCACGGGCGTATTGGGCGGCACCGTCACGTTCTGCGACCCACCCGCATACTGAACGACGAGCGTCGAGCCGGTGGTGCTGGCGACGCTGCCGTTCGACATACGCGACGCCGCGACGCTGCCGTTGGTCATGCGGCTCGCGTTGGACGTCGTGTCGGGCGCCATCATGCGGCTTCCTTCACCCACCCCGCGCAGCTCTTCCGGAAAGACGTGAATCTCGGTGGCACGCTCCGAGCCGTCGGGCTGCTTCACGGTGGTCACACCGATGAACGACGTCTGCTTGACCTGCGCCAGATCGCTCGGCACGCGAGCGTAGACGTGAAAGGGTTGTGCCAACTTCACCGTCACGTTGCCTGTATCACCCTTGAGAACGAGCTCGGTGGGTGAGGCGCTGACGACCGTGCCTCGGAGCATGATTGGCGCGTCGGGGTTGGGCGCTTGCGCGCTCGACGGCGCCGGCGTGGTCGTGTCCACTGCTGCGTCGCGGCCGCGGCTGCACGCCGCGACGGCGATCGCCAACATTGGGACAATGAGCATTCTCATAAGCACGAATCCTTTTGCGTAAACATGCGAAGTCAAAGGGACGAGCTCCCTCAGGTCTGCATGTCTCGTGCTCAGCTACTCCGCTGCCTGCCCGTGATGCTCAGGCGAAAACGCGCTTGCGCGAGACAGCAGGCCAGAGCTCCGTCTGCGGCAGCTCGCCCTCGAGCTCCACACGGAGGCGGCCCGCAATCTCCTCGATGGCGTTCGGATCGGTCACGAGGTCGTAGTCGCGAATGTCGAGCGGAAGCACGCGGCAGTGCCGGAATTCGGCGATCCATTGCTCGTAGCGCGCGTGCAGCGACGTCCAGTATTCCACGGCCGCATCCTTCTCCTTCGGCCGGCCTCGCGTCGCGATCCGATCGAGCACCACGTCGATCGGGCCGTGCAGATAGATCAGGAGCCGCGGTGGGCGCGCCGCCGGCGAGTGCAGCAGCTCGGAGTACAGGCTCCGATACAGCGTCCACTCATCGGACGTCATCAAGCCCTGCTCGAACAGGCCGCGAGCGAAGATCTCCGCGTCCTCGTACCAGGTGCGGTCGAGGATCCAGCTGCCGCCCAATCCGCGCATGCGGCGCATGCTGGCGAAGCGCGTGGCAAGGAAGTGCAGCTGCAGATGGAGCGCGTAGGCGCGCATCTCGTCGCGGCCGCCGTAGAAGCTTTCCAACCACGGATTGTCCGCGTCGACGCTCTCGAGCGCGAGCTGGAGACCGAAGCGCGCCGCAAGGGCTCGCGTGAGCGTGGTCTTTCCGGTTCCAACCATTCCCGCGACGCCGATCAGCATGAAAACAAACTAAGAAATCGGCGGATGTTGCGGCAACGGTTAGTCGCCGGAGAGCACTAATGCGGCCGCGGATGCAGCTGAGAATGTAGCTGCGGCTACGCGATCGTGAGTGTTCCGGCCGCCTGGTCCACGGTCACCGACAGCTTTGGGAGTGGACTGATTCGCTCCCCCGTGCTCGGGCCGCGCACGACGGTGCCGTCGCTGGCGAACACCGAGAGATGACAGGGGCACTCGAAGCGGTTGTTGGTAACGCTCGTCTCGCATCCCTGATGCGTGCAGATCTTCGAGAGCGCCACGAAGGCCGTGGCGCTCGTGCGCATCACCGCGCGCTCGTGGCCGACGTCGACCAGCGCGCCCACGGTCGCGAGCGCGGGAAAGTCGGCCAGCTTGATCGTCGTGCCCGAGCCCAGCGTGACCGCCGTTGGACCGATCTGGCCGTCGCCGCAGCCCTCGGCCACGACGAACGCCGCGGCGGCGAGCGCCGCCTTCGCGAGAAAGTCGCGCCGGTTCACACAGTTCTGGCAGGCCATGACGTTGCGGGTTCGCGGGTTCGTGGTGAGAGTGTCGGCGTCAGAGGGTGACGAACGCGGTCTTCCACGCCGCTTCCTCTTCGTCTTCCTGATAGAGCTTATCCAGGTTGGCCACCACATTGTTCCCGTCTTTGCGCACGGCGAAGCGATCGAGCCCGCGCGTCGCACGGCCGCTGTCCTTCACGTAGACCCCGTCGGCCAGATAGCGCGAGTGATGCTTCGGACACTCGAACTGGTTGTCCTTGTCGTACCAGCGAATCGCCGTGTTCTGGTGCGGGCAGGCGAGCGAGAAGAGGTACACCTTTCCCTGCCAGCGCGTCACGATCACGCCGTTGTCCTTGTCGATCTGCGTGCCGTCTTTCGCGGGGATCGCGTAGCTCTTGTCCTCGCGGCCGCCGCCCAGCGCGGCGATCAGCTCGAGCGGTGCGGCCGACGCGCCACTCGGCGTCGCGCCGAGGGCGATCAGCGCGCCCGCGGCGATCAGGCCGGCGTCGCGAAAAAAGTGACGGCGATCGACGAGGGCGCATCCGTCGCACGCCCCGCCGTCCTTTTCCTGGATGTCGGACATCAGTCTCCTCAAGAGAAATTGGCGAGTGCCACGCCGGCGAAGGCGATCGTGAACCAGAGCGCCAGACTCCACTTCGCCGTTCGGCGCAGGCTGCGCCAACCGCGGGAGTCCTCGCCCGCGTCGCGTCGGAGCGTCTCCTCGGCACGCGTCATCATCAGTCCGTTGATCAGCAGCAGCACCACGAGCGCCATCTTGGTCCAGAAAATCCATGAGCCGAAGAAGGTCTCGATGTCGGCCGTCAGGAACGCGAGGCCGCTCACCACGATCACCGTGAGGCCGGTGATCACCCAGCGGTGAACCGACGCCAACTCCAGCAGCGGACCCTCGCGCGCGGCCACCGGCAGCCGCAGCGCGCGAAACGTCGCGCGGTCCGAGGCGATCGCCAGCCCGCCGGCGAGCACCAATCCGCCAATGTGCAGGAACTGGACGATCGTCGCCGCCAGCTTCGAATGACTATAGAAGTCCGCCCAGGGCTTGAGCAGCTGAACCAACGATTCCGGTGGTGTGATCATTCCTCTAGTGGTTCCAGAGTTTCATGGCGAGACCGCTCGCGATGGTCAGGCCCATGGCCGATAGGGCGATGGTGCGGTGCAGGCTCCGCTTGTCGGCGCTCGTCTCCGCCTCGTTGGAGAGCTTCGCGCCGGCATAGGTGAACGCACCGTCGGCGGTCAACATCGCCAATGCGTGCACGGTTCGCAGGGTCCTTCCTTGTTTGACCGAACGGGAGTCCCACAAGTTCCACACGCCGGTGACCGTATTCACCGTGAACATGCCGGCGAGCGCGGTGGCCCCGACGCGATGGAATGTCTTCGCCCACGTAGGCGCGCCGCTACTCTTGTTGTATAGTTGTTCGCCCGCCGCATACTGCACTGCGAACACCGGAATCGTGGCGTACGCCACGTACCGGTGAATGGTGAGCCGGCGCGAGTACCATTCGCTGACCTCGACGACTCTGGGACGTCTTCGATTGGTGTCTGGCGGCGCCACCACCAACCTGGCGAGCGCCGTGTCGGCGGTCGGTGCGTCGCCGGCGACCGTCTGAACGCTGTCCAGTCGTGGTCGTGACGCCGCAACCGAATCGGCGGTCAAGCGGGCGCTAGTGGAGCCGATAATCAGAGACAGGAGTCCTAGCACGAGCATGAACGTCCTGGGGTCGAGGTAAGGTCAAGTTTGCCGTGATGCCCGCGACCCGCGTTCGCGCTGTCGCTTCGTACTGTTTGCAATCAACCCGGCATACCGGGCCCCACGTTCCCCGCCAAAGCCGATTCACCACCGATGAGCTCAATCTACGTCGCACGTCAGCCGATTTTCGAGCTCGGCAAGGGCCTGTACGGCTACGAGCTGCTGTACCGGCGCGACGCCTCCATCGAGCGGGCCGATGGTGAAGACGGTTACATGAGCGCAGACGTAATCGCCGGTGCGCTGCTCGGAATCGGCTTGCGGGCGATCTCCGGCGGCGGCGTGGCCTTCGTCAACTTCTCGCGCGGACAGCTGCTCGCCCGAAGCTGGGAGCTGTTCGACGCCGGCGGCGTGGTCATCGAGCTGCTCGAGAACGTGGAGTGCGACGAAGACACCGTGGCCGCCTGTCAGCACATGGTGCAGGCCGGGTACCGCTTGGCGCTCGACGACTACGTCTACGACGAGCGCACGCTGCCGCTGCTCGAGTTGGCGTCGATCGTCAAGATCGACGTCCTCAATCGGCCCATCGCCGAGTTGGAGCTCGTCGCCCAACAACTCGCGCCGTTCGGCGTGCGGCTGCTCGCCGAGCGCGTGGAGACCGCGACCGTCCGCGACGTGTGCGCGGATTTTGGCTACGAGCTGTTTCAGGGCTACCTGTTCAGCCGTCCCGAGACGCTCACCAAGACCGACGTCTCAGCGAGCCAGTTGGCGATCATGCGGTTGCTCAACCTGCTGCAGGACCCGAATACGCCCGACACGGTGCTCGACGCCGCCTTCCAGAGCGACGTGGCACTCTGCTACAAGCTGCTGCGCATCGTGAACGCCGCGTCGCTGGGCGGGCGTGGGATCACGTCGATTCCGCACGCCGTCCGCATGGTCGGCCGCGAAACGCTGCATCGGTGGCTGGCCGTGATCCTCGTCGCGTCACTCGGCCGGAAGGGCGACGTGACCCATGAAATTGCCCTCACCGCGATCACGCGCGCGCGCATGTGCGAGCTGCTCGCTTCCAATGCCGGGAACGACAACCGCGGGGCCGGATCCGCATTCATCGTTGGCCTGCTGTCCCTGCTCGACGTGCTGCTCGAGGTGCCGATGGAAAAGATTCTCGGCCGTCTCGAGCTCAGCGACGAGGTGCGCGGCGCGCTCCTCGGCCGCGGTGGCCCGTTCGGCACACCGCTGCAGCTCGTCGAAGCCTACGAGCGCGCCGACTGGAGCACCACGCGCGGCATGGCGAGCGACAATGCGGTGTCCGACGAGATTTTGCCGACGATGTACATGGATGCGCTGCAGTGGGCGGCGCAGCGCCTCACGGCGTGATCGAATAGCCGCTACGACCCCCGCAGCACGTTCATAGGGTCCACGCGCGTAGCCCGTTGTGCCGGCAACCAGCTCGCGAGCAGCGCCACGAGCGTCAACAGCGCGATCACGCCGCCGAACGCCGCGGGGTCGGTCGTGCTCACGCCGAACACGAGCCCCTTGAGCAGCCGCGTGAGGAAGAGCGCTCCCACTCCGCCGATCGCAATGCCGACGATCGCGAGCCACGCCCCCTGGCGCAGCACGAGATTCAGCACGTCGCCGCGCTGCGCGCCGAGCGCAATGCGCACGCCGATCTCCTGGCGCCGCTGCGTCACGAGGTACGACACCACGCTGTAAACGCCCAGAGTCGCGAGCACGAGCGCCGCGCCGCCGAACACCCCGACCAGCACCAGCACGAAGCGACGGTCGGCCACCGAGGTGGCGACGACCGTTTCCATGGTGCGCAGCACCGGGGGTACGTCGGGCCGAAGTTCGCGCACTATTGTACGGGCCGAGGCGATCACCGGCGCCGGATCGCCCACCGTCTGCATTACGACGTGAAAGGTCTGCGCCGCCTTGTGCCGCTGCGGTTGATAGGCATAGAACGTCGGCCCGGGGTCGCTGGCCAGGCTCTGGTCGCGCACGTCGCCCACCACGCCCACGATGGTGAACGGCCGCAAGTCGCCGTCCATGTTGCCGTACTCGATCACCTTGCCGATGGGATTTTCACTCCGCCACTTCGCCTTGGCGAGCGACGCGCTGATCACGCCGACGTGCGGCGCGCTCTCGACGTCGCCGGCGTTGAACACGCGCCCGCGAATCACCGGGATGTTCATCGCCGCGAAGTAGTCGCCGTCGGTGACCATGTAGTTCGCGTAGCCACTGCGCGTGGGATCCTTGAACAGCGCGCCCATGTCTTCCTGGCGGAGCGGCTCGTCGGCGCGCGACAGGACGATGAAGGCGCCGTCGCTTCCGCCGCCGAGAAGCGGAAATCCGCTCACACCGCCCACCGTCGTTACGCCAGGAATTGTTCGCGCGCGCTCCATGAGGTCGCGGTAGAACGACACCCGACGCTGTGCACCGTCGGCTCCTCCCTCGGAGGGAATCGCCGCGTCGAGAATCACGGCATGCTGCAGCCGGTAGCCGGGGTTGATCTCCAGCAGCCGGACGAAGCTTCGTCCGAGGAGGCCGGCGCCAACCAGCAAGACAACCGTCAGGGCCATCTGCGACACCACTAGCGTGCGGCGAATGCGAGCGCCCGATCCCGATCCGGCTTGCGTGCGCTGCGCCGACGACAATGTCTCGCGGATGTCGCTCTGGGTGCCGTGCCAGGCGCTCAGGAGTCCGAGCGCGACCGCGGTCACGATCGACACGCCGAGCGCGAACGCCATCACCGGCCAGTTGACGTGCACTTCGGCCGCTCGCGGGAGACTCGTCGTCTGCATGGCGAGCAACAGGCGTACGCCGACAGCGGCGAGCGCCACGCCGGCCACACCTCCGGCGAGCGACAGAACGCCGGCTTCGGTGAGGAACTGCCGCGCCAGCCGGCCGCGGCTGGCGCCGAGCGCGAGACGTAGCCCAATCTCGCCGCTGCGAAGCGTCATGCGCGCCACCAGAAGATTCACGACGTTCGCGCAGGCGATGAGCAGCAGAAACGCCGACGCGCCGAGCAGCACGAGTAACGTGGGTCGAATCTTCCCCACCGTGAGCTCGTGCAGCGTGACCGTCTCGGCGTCGGACATCCAAGTGTCTTCGCCGTATTGCTGCTTCATCCGCCGCGAGATGGCGCTCAGGTCGTGCTGCGCCTGCGCGAACGTCACACCGTCCTTCAATCGTGCGAGTGCCCGATAGCCTCCGCTCGTACGGCTGTTGTTCCGTTCATTGAGCTCGTACGGCATCCACAGCTCGTTGCCGGCGGGATAGTTCATGAATTCCGGAAGCACGCCCACGATCGTGTACGCCTTCTGCTCGACCGTCACCGTTCTGCCCAGAGGAGTCGTGCTGGCGCCAAGATATTTCTGCCAGAAAGCGTGGCTCACGACCACGGCCGGCGGCGCGCCAGGTCGAAGCTCCTCGTTCACGAACGTGCGTCCGATCTCCGGCTTGACGCCGAACACGTCGAAGAATTCGTGCGTCACCGAAGTCGCCCGTGCGCGCGCCGGTTCGGCGAGGCCGTTCACCGTGACGGTGGATGCTTGCGTGACCAGCGCCATGGCGGAGTAGCTGTGCGCCTGCGCCTTCCAATCCTCGTAGTTCGGCACGGAAAGGCCGGATCGCTTGCCGTCCTTGCCGGTTGCAAAGAGCTGGACGATGCGCTCGGAGCTCGGATATGGCAGCGGCTGTAGCAGTACGCCGTTCACGACGCTGAAGATCGCCGTGGTCGCACCGATTCCCAGGGCGAGCGTGAGCACGGTGACGATGAAAAAGCCCGGACTGCGAGCGAACGAGCGCGCTACGTACCGGAGATCGTGCGACAGCGTTTCCATGAATTCGCCTGTTCGAGGTGGGCCGGAGAACATCTACGATGTTCCGCGTGTCCTCGTTTGGACAGACGAATTGTGTCAGGAGGTTGAAAGGCGGCTCGAATCAGGTGCCGCTGGGGCGAGCTGTCGGCGCGGCTGCTTTTGCTGCCTCGGGATTCGCGGTCACCGTCGGCGTGTTCGGGTCGCCCGTCATGAACGGCAACAGGATCGTGATGCGTCGGTTTTTCGGGTCGAGCGGATCCGCCGGATTGCGCAGCTCGCGGTCGGCCATGCCGCGCACTTCCACCACGCGCGCTCCATCCAGCCCCGCTGCCTGCATCACGCGGCGCGCGGCGTTCGCACGGTCGGCCGAGAGCTCCCAGTTCGAGTAGTCGCCGGCATACTGCGCGGCGTCGGTGTGTCCCTCGATGATGACCGGATTGCGAAGTCCGCCCAGCTCCTGCGCGATGATCTCCAGCGTCTTCTTCATGCCGCTGGTCATGTTCGACGACGCGACTTCGAAGAACTCGCGCCCCGACGTACCCTCGGCGAGCTCGATCCGCAGGCCGGAATTCGTGCGCACGATCTCGATCTGTTCGCCAATGGCCTTGAGCCCCGCCTCTTCCAACCGCGACTTGATCCGGTCGCCCGTGCCCTGAAGCGCCTCGGCTTCCTGCCGGCGCGCGACGAGCTTGATCGGCGTGGTCTGCACGTTGCCCGGCGAGTTGCCCGACGAGAGCGGGCTCTTGCCGGCGGAATATCCCTTCTTGTAGCCGATGGGATTCGCGAAGTAGCCTTCGATGGAATCCTTCACGTTGGGATCCATGCCGAGGATCCACATGACCATGAAGAACGCCATCATCGCCGTCACGAAATCGGCGTAGGCCACCTTCCAGGCACCACCATGGTGCCCAGCGTGGCCATGCCCTTTCTTCTTGACGATGATGATCGGCCGCTTGTCGCTCTTCACCCTACGCCGCCTTGCGCGTGAGCGCTTCGAGCTCGGCGAAGGATGGGCGTTCGACCGGCTCGATGTTGCGGCGCGCGAATTCCACGCACGTCATGGGGGCGTCGCCGCGCGCGAATGCCAGCAGCGCGGTCCGGATACAGTTCATGTAGTCGTGCTCCGCACGCAGCCGCGACTCGATCGCGTTGGCGAGCGGGTTGACCAGACCGTAGGCGAGCAAGATTCCGAGGAACGTTCCGACGAGGGCCGCCGCGACTTTCTCACCGATCTCCTGCGCACTTCCGCCGATGGCGCCCATCGTGATGACGACGCCCAACACGGCGGCGACGATGCCGAAGCCCGGCAGGGAATCGCCGATCTTGGCGAGCGCGCTCGGAACCGCGCGCGCTTCTTCACCCTGACGCTCGAGATCCAGGTCGAGAATCTCGGCGAGGTGATGGTCTTCGACGGCGCCGGTGAGCAGCACCTTGAGCGTGTCGCAGAGGAACGGGAGCGCGTGATGGTTGTTGGCGAAGAACGCGTATTTCTTGAAGATTTCGCTCTTCTCCGGATCCTCGATGTGTGCTTCGAGTCCAACGAGGCCGTCCTTTCGCGCCTTTTGAAATACGTCGTACAGCACCTGCAGCAGCTCGCCGTAGGCCTTTTCGTTGTATGGATTAGGTTTGAGCAGTCCGAGCAGCGCCTTGAAGCTCCCCTTCACCACGGCCATCGGATTGCTCACGATGAACGAGCCGAACGCCGCGCCTCCGATGATCAGAAACTCCGTCGGCTGGAAAAGCACGATCAAGTGCCCGTGATCCAATACGAATCCGGCCAGGATGCTTCCAAATACGAGGATGATTCCGACGATGACGAACACGGGCGGCTCGGTGAAGGCAAACGAACACGGGCGTTCGGCGGACGGGACTCGACGAAACGGTCGCCCTCAGTCAGTATCGACCCGCGCCGCCAGTACCTATAGAACGGACGGCGCGTGATACACGACGACGGCGGAGGCCCCGTGTTTGAGGGGGTCGAGGAATGGCTCGAGCTCGTGGACGAGGCCTTACAAGGCCTCCACCACGCCCTCAATAACCGTATCGGCTCCCTCTCGGCCTTAGTTGAGCTGTATCAGCTCGGCGATTTGCCGCCCGACGGCTCGGGCTTCGAGAATCTCGCTGCCGACTTGACGCGCCTGGGCGAGTGCAATCGCATCGTCCGCCTCCTGCCCCGCGACGCAGTGCCTGGCGAGGAGCCGCTGATCCTGGACGACGTCTTGGCGGACGTGTTCGCCATCCACCGGTTCCTGCACGAGATCCGGGATCTCCAGGTCACGATCGTCCCCACACGCTACGTGGAGCCCGTTCGCGTCGAGCGGTGGGCGCTCGTTCGGGTGCTCACCCTGCTGCTCAACGACGCGAAGCGGTTGGCCAAGCAGGACAAGTCCGTCGTCCGGGCGGTGACCGAGTCGGACGAACAGTGGGTTCGCGTGGAGTTTCGAGTCGGCTCGCCGCTCGTCGCCGAGGTGCCGGTGTCTGGGCGCGGCCCTTATGCGGAGCGAGTCGCCGCGTCGTTCGGTGGCGTGGTCGGACGTCGAGCGGGCGTGGCCGAGCTGCGGATGCCCACGCTCAAGGCTCGTCGCGCCGCGGACCGCCAATGACGCGCAGCCACTGCTGGCCTTCGGGACCCACGGCGCCGGCGCGCTGATTTTCCGCGGTCACGTCGCTCACGATCTCGCCGCGCAAAATGGTGACGTCGTCGGGTGCTTCGATGCCGAGCCGCACCCCTCTACGGTCGCACGCCAGCACGACGACCTTGATCCCGTCGCCAATCTGAATCGAATCACCAACTTTCCGGCCAAGAATCAGCATCCGATAATACTACTGCCCGAGACCGATCAATGTCTGCATCATCTGGTCGACGGTGTTGACGAGACGCGCGGCGGCCTGGTAGGAATGCTGGTGCTGAATCACGTTGATGAGCTCCTCGTCCGTCGTAACGCCGCTCACGCTCTGTCGCCGCGTGTTCGCGTTGGTCATCATGGTGGTCTTGACCGTCGAATCGTCCTGGGCCTGGCTGGTCGTGGTCGCCAGATCGCCGATGATCGAGTTGTAGAAGTCGCCGAGGGTCGTCGTGGCCACCGTGGCGCCGGCCGCTGACGTGATCGTCTGCGACGAGCTCTGCAACCCGGCGAGCGCGAGTGCCGCGTCGTTGTTGCCCGGACCGGTCGCGGCGGCACCCGAAACCGCCACGGCATTCGCGTCCGTCATCGTCGTCGCGAGCCGCATTCCGCGCGCCGTCAGCCGCGGATCGACGCCCGACGGCGCCGGGTTGGTCACGTCGAAGAAGTTGCCGGCGGCGCTCGCCACCGGCGGAGTACCCGAGTAGATCTTGCCCGTGGAGTGAATCGCGTTCACGCTCTGGACGATGCCCTTGGCGAGCGAGTCGAGCTTCGCCATCACGTCGGGAATGTGCGTGGACGACAGCGTGATCTCCGCGCCCAGACTTCCACCAATTCCCGCGAGCGGAATGTTGCTCCCCGAATAGGCCACCGTCGGCGGTTGGCCGTCGATCATCTGCAGCGGCTTCACCGTGGCGCCGTCGACGATCATGCGGCCCGAGATGTAGACGCCCACCGTGCCGTTCGTCCGCTCCACGACCTGGCCGCCGGCGAGCTTCGACAGCTGGTCGAGCAACCGGTCGCGCGCGTCGCGCAGGTCGTTCGCCGAGTTGCCGTTCGACTCGGCCGACAGGATCTGCGTGTTGTACTGGGCGATCTGGCCGCCGAGCTCGTTCACCTTGTTGACGTCCGCGTTCATCGCTTCGCGGTTGCTCTGATCGAGCTGGTCGATCTGCGACGCCATCTGATTGAGCTTCGTGGCGACGGTCTGGCCGGATTGCCGTACCACGGATTTCGCCGCGGTGTTCGTCGGGTCAGTCGACAGGTCGCTCCACGAGGACCAGAACGCGTCCAGCGACGCGGAGAGTCCGTTGTCGCTCGGCTCGTTGAAGATGCCTTGAATCTGATTCAGCGAGGCCGCGGTCGTGTCGGCGCCCGTCGCACCCGATGCGTCGGAGCGGTAGGTCGCGTCGAGGAGCACGTCGCGCGCGCGAGAGATCCCCGTGATCTCCACGCCGGTGCCGATGGTTCCATAGGGAAACACCGTCGGCAGCGAGGTTGCCGTGTCGGCGCGCTGGCGTGAATAGCCCTCGGTCGTGGCGTTGCTGATGTTCTGCGACGCGGTCTGAATGGCGGCCTGCTGCACACTCATGCCCGCGCGGGCCATGTTGAGAATGCTGCCGATGCTCATCAGATCCTCCGATCGAGAAGGCTGTGCATCTGCGTCCGTCCCGCCGTCGTACCGGACGCGGTGGGATAGACCGGCGATTCCTGCACGCCCGCTAGTGTGCGGGCGAACGCGTCGCCCGAGGCGAGCGCGTCGCGCAGCACGCGGCGGTTGATCGAGACTTCGCGCGAGAGGGCCCGGGCGGCGTCGTGCAACTGGTCGCGCGCGTCGCGCAACGCCTGAGTCATGCGGTTGCCGAGCACTTCGTCGAGCGCGTGAATGCCGAGGTCCTCGCGCTGGCCGATGAGCGTGTTGAGTTGGCGGCGCCGGCGGCGCGCTTCGCTGAGCGTCACGAGCACGCGGTGCGTCGAGAACACGCTATCGTCCACCGACTGTAGATCGTCCTCGCCGACGGCGTTCCGCTGCCGGCGCATCACCGCGATGAGCTCGTCGAGCAGACGACGCTCGGTCGTCAGCGCGTCGGTGAGCGAATCGATCGGCGACACGACGGTCCGCGTGGTCGGCAGGTTGTCGTGCGGATGTTCGGTGAGCGTCATCGCGGTTCTGAGCCCGTGGTTGGAGCCGTGGCCTGCGACCCGAGCCGCTGGCGAAGTTGATGGTACAGTGCCTGCGCGAGGGAGTGCTGGCCGTCCCACTGCGCCGGGACCTTCTCGGCCATCTTCTCGTCGAGCATGCCGGTAAACGTGCTTTCAGCGCTGCTCGGCGCCGCGATTCCTCCATCGGGAACGGTATCGCGCATGGCGGCGAACATCCGCTGCACGAACACGCCCTCGAGCTGGAGAGCCGTCTTCTTCAGCTTCGCTTCCGCCGGTGAGAGCGGAGCGGCGCCTGGAAGGACGGGCGGAGTCGAGCCGATGCCGTTCATCGAACGATGATCTCGGCCGCGATGGCGCCGATGGCGCGCAACGATTCGAAGATCGCGGCGATCTCCGACGGCGGCGCCTGCGCGGCATGCAGCGCCGCGGCGACGCGAGTCACCGCGGTGCCCGACGCCATGCGAAGATTTCCCGGCGGGGCCGCGGTCGTGTCGACCGCGCCCACCGAGATCGTGATGCCGCCGTGACTGACCGTCGCTTCGCCGACCGTGAGGTCGCCGCCGGCGATGATCGTTCCGTCGCGGCTGTCGATGATCAAGCGCGCGAGGCGCTGCGTTGCCACGCGCATGTCCTGAATGCGCGCGATCGTCATGGCCTTCTCTTCCTTCTTGTCCTTGAACTCGAGGGAGATCGAGCCGGGATCTTCGACCGAGGCCGCACCGTCGCCGAGCTCTTTGTTGATCGCCGTCGCGATGCGCGTCGCCATGGTGATGTCCGGCTCACGCAGCAACAGCTTGGAGCTCGACGCGAATTGCGGCCGCGGCATCTCGACCTCGAGTAAGCCGCCCGTGGGAATCCGCGCCGAGTTTTCGATCGCTCCGCTCTTGCCGCTGCCGAGATCGGCCAGCAACAGCGGACCCTGCGCCGACGCGACGGGTTCGCCGCCGACGTCGGACAGCATGGGCGTCATCCATAGAACGCCGCCGCGCAGCGAGCGCGCGTCGCCCACCGAGGACACGTGAATCTCGAACTTGCCGCCGGGCCGCAGGTACGGAGAGACCTCCGCCGTGACCAGCACCGCGGCAATGTTGCGCGTCTTCATCGCTTCGAGCGGAATCGTCACGCCGAAGCGCTTGAGCAGGTTCACGACGGAGTTCACCGTCATGCCGCCTTGCTTGCCGCCGCCGGACCGGTCGCCGCTGCCGTCGAGACCGACGACGAGCCCGTAACCGAGCAGCCGCACGGGGATCGCCTTGTCCTCGATCGTGAGATCGCGAACGCGTACCATCTCCTGCGCCGAGGCCGGCGCGAGGGCGACGAGCAATAACGAACCTGTCATCAGGAGGGAGCGCAGCGACCGAAGGATCCTCGTGGAGGCGAGGCGATCCTTCGCTGCGCTCAGGATGACAAGAGCTGCGTTTCGGACGACAAGCGCTGCGTTCGGGATGACAAGAGCTGCGTTTCGGACGACAAGCGCTGCGTTCGGGACGACAAGCGCTGCGTTCGGGATGACAAGAGCTGCGTTCCGGATGACAACTGATGGAGTTCTCATGGCCAAAATACCGTGAGCAGGCGTCCGATGATGCCGCCGCGCGTCTTGCCGATGTCGCCGGAGAGCTGATAGGTCATGCTCGCGTCGGCGACGCGCTCGCTCTGCACGAGGTTGTCGCGCGTGATGTCGTCCGGGCGCACCCAGCCGGTGAAGTTGAGCGTCTGCTTGTTTTTGTCGACGTCCACGACCTTGACGCCTTTGAGCTGGAGTTGCCCGCTCTTGTCGACCGCGACCACCCGCACGGTGATATCGCCCTGAAACTTGGTCGCGCGGCTCGCATCGCCGCTCTGCTTGGACGACGAGTTCTTGCCGGCGCTCATGTTGCCGTCGATCGCGGGCAGCGTGGCGAGCGGTCCGATCTTCGGCGCCGCGAGGCCCATGTCGTTCTTTCGCGTTTGCTGATCGCTTCCGCTCTGCGACTTGGTCGCCGTGGCAAGCGTGGCTTCGCTGACCAGCACCGTGATGATGTCGCCCACCTGATATTCGCGGCGGTCTGCCGTCCACGACATGAGGTGGCGGGTCGGCGCCGGCGCTTGCTCCTTGTCTTTGGACTGGGCGAGCAACATCGGAGCGCTGAGCACCAGACAGATGATGGAGAAGACGAACTTGAAATACAGCTTCATGTGATGATCCTCAATCGATGCGAACACGGCCCGGCCCCACGACCGTTGCGTCCAGTCGGCGTCCCTGCTCGGTGCGCACGATCACGCGCTCACCGATCGATCCGTTCCGCGTGACGGTACCGCGCATGCTCACGCGAATGTTCTGGTCCTTCCATTCGATCTCCACGGGCTGGTTGGCCGTGACGACCTGCGGCGGCTCGACGGCCGGCGCGCGCAGCACTTCGCCGGCGGTGATCACTCGGCGCGCCACCCATCCCGCCGCGACTCGAGCCGTGTCCACCGGAGCGCGCATGGTGGAATCGCGAAACTCGAAGTCGTCGGCGGTGAGCACGCTGCCGCGCGCGATCGCGCGCGTCGCGATCGCCAATCGGCGCGGACTCGCCTGCTGTGCGCCAATGCGGCGGGCAGGGAAGAGGCCGAGCGCAACGAGCGCGACGAACAGGAGCGGCTGCAGCATGCGGCGCGTACGGCGCGTCATCAACGCACCATTTCCGTGGCGGTCTGCGACATCTCGTCGGCGGCTTTCACGGCCTTCGAGTTGAGCTCGTAGGCGCGTTGCGCGCTGATCATGTCGACCATCTCCTGCACGATCTCGACGTTGCTTCCCTCGAGCTGTCCCTGTACGAGACTGCCCATGCCTTCGTCGCCCGGAAAGCCCGTCGTCGCTTCGCCGGAGGCCGGCGTGGCGGCGAGCAGGTTCTGTCCCATCGATTCGAGACCGCTCGGGTTGGCGAAGCGCGCCAGCTCGAGACGTCCGAGCTCCGTCGCCTCGGTGCCGGCTCCCTTGGAGCCGCTCACCACGCCGGTCGGCGAGATGGTGACGCTCGTGACGTCACTCGGGATCTTGATGCCGGCGCCGACCTGAAAGCCGTCGGACGTCACGAGCACGCCTTGATCGGAAATCTGGAAGCTGCCGTCGCGCGTGTAGGCCGCGGTGCCGCTGGGGAGCTGCACGGGAAAGAATCCCTCGCCGTTGATCGCGACGTCCATCGACCGGCCGGTCTGCTCGAGCGCGCCCTGGGTGTGCAGCCGCACCACGGCGGTGAGGTGCGTGCCGCGGCCGACCTGGATCGCCGGAGAGGTGTTCGTCTCCGAGCTGCCGAGGACCTGCGGACCCTGCATGTTCTGATAGAGCAGGTCTTCGAACTGCGCGCGGCCGCGCTTGAAGCCCGTGGTGTTCACGTTCGCGAGGTTGTTCGCGATGACTTCGGTGCGGGTCTGCTGCGCGGCCATGCCGGTCGCGGCGGTTCTGAGGGCGGGATTCATATGGACGGTGGGCTAGTGACTATTCGCTGATTGATATTCGATATCGCTTACAGCGGCTTGGCGAGCTGCGTGGTGATCGTCTCGTTGGTCTGGTCGACCTGCATGATCGCTTTCTGCACCGACGCGTACGAGCGCTGCACCGAGACCATGTCGATCAACGCGGTCATCGAGTTGACGTTGCTCTCTTCGATGTAGCCCTGCTTCACGGCGCGATCCTTCGGCGCCACGATCTCCTTCGTTGCCGCGGGCACCCAGAGCGACTCGCCTTCGCGCGCCGGCGCGGTACCCTTCGGCGCGTTCTCGACGCGCAACGTGTCGACGAGCTGGCCGCCCTGCGTGACTTCACCGTCCGCCGCGATGTTGATCGGTCCGTCGGCCAGCTTCATCGGTCCTTTGGTGCCGAGCAGCTGGTTGCCGTTGGCGTCGACGAGGAAATGCTTGTCATCGACGCGAAGGCTGCCGCCGCGCGTATAGCGCTCACCGTTCGCGCTCTTCACGACGAAGAACCCGTTACCGTTGAGCGCGACGTCCATGGAGTTGTTGGTCTGCTTCAGATTGCCAGTGCTCATGTCCGACGTCGCCTCGGCCACCGGCCGAACGCCGTCGAGCAGGCGCGCGAACACGCGCTGCGCCTTGAAGCCGTCGGTCGAGACGTTGGCCAGGTTGTTGGCGACGACTTCCTGCTTGCGCTCCCAGTACCGGAGGGCGCTGGCGGCGCTGTCCATCCCATTTAGAGGGGGCATGTTTTGGGAGCCTGGCTGGAAGCGAGAGGAGGGAAACTGCTGGCACAGCGGTGGTACACGTGCCACTGCAAAGGCAACCCACATGCCCTCTGCGAGCGAACGAAAAGTACGGCTGTAAGCTGTTGTCAGGAAACGACTTGTGCGTTGATATGTCCTAAATTAAGGACGACCATTCGGTTAGGCAGTTATTGCCGATGTGGTCAGAGTTGCCGGGTCGTTCCGGCGATCGGCGCACTTTGCCGCTTAGCCGGCCCGAGCGGCTGTTCACAACAAGAAAGTCCGAGCTCGAGAGCCCGGACTTTTCTTTTTGCCCACCCAATCCCCCCGCGAGCGAAGGCGCCGAGTTACGACGCCAGCGCTACGCCAATCGTCTCCCGCAACCGCGACAACGCCTTCGACCGAATCTGCGACACGCGCGATTCCGTCAGCCCCAAAATCTCGGCGATCTCGTGCAGCTTGAGCTCCTCGAAGTAGTAAAGCGCCAACACCGTCCGCTCCTGCTCCTTGAGCTTCATGATCGCTTCGCGCAGCATCGCGACTTCCTGCTCGCGGCCGAGCTGCTCGTCGACGCCGTTTTCCGGGTCGGTGTGCAGGAGGTCGAGCGGCGACACGTGGTTCTCACCGCGGTCGTTCGCCGGCCGGTCGATCGGCACGCGGATCGCGCCCTCGACGTCGGACTCCCACTTCCAGAGCGTCTTCACGTCGACGCCAAGTGCCGCGGCGACTTCGTGATCTTCGGGCACGCGGCAGAGCTTCGCCGCGAGCGTCGAACGCGCCGAGGTGATGTCGCGCGTCTTGCGCCGCACGGAGCGCGGCACGTGATCCTGGCGACGCAGCTCGTCGAGGATCGCGCCGCGGATGCGCGGCACGGCGAACGTGCTGAACGCCAGTCCGCGGTCGGGGTCGAAGGCGCTCATCGCCGACATCAGGCCGAGCGTACCGGCGCTGACCAACTCGTCGTGATCGAGCTCGTTGCTCAACTTGCGCTCGAGCTGCCGTGCAACGTGATGCACGAGGCTCAAGTTCTCAGTGAGGAGCACGTCTCGGGCGGCCAGGTCGCCATTGGCGAAGGCAGTCCAGTTGGCTCGCGATTCCATATCAGCTCCAGCGTCGGGAGAAAGAGGGAGGGACGGTCATTGCGGTGGGACGCGGAGCGGTCGACCGCAACGGGATCAAACGAGAGAGCACGCCGCGCATCGTTTCCGCGGCGGGAGAACCATCCAACGCGTCGCGCACGGTCATGCCGGCTCCGACGGCAGCCTGCAGACACGGGTCGTCGGGGATTGCACCCGCGACGTCGATCGTACGTCCGAGAAAGTGCGAGCACGCGCCGACAAGGAACTCGCACGCCTCTTCGGCGAGCGCTTCACCGTGACGGTTGGCCAGCACCGAGATGGCCGTCTCCGAACGCTTGGCGCGCACGGACTTCACGAGCGCGTAGTTCGCCGCGAGCGCGAGACGGTCGGCCGAGGTCACCAGCACCAGCGACGGATCGGCCAGCTCGGCGATCGCGGAGATGGTGTCGAGCCGCGACCCGCCGTCGAAGACGACGATGTCGTAGTTCTCGTACACGTGTGCCAGCCGCGTCAACGCGGCCCGGCGCTCGTGATCGGTCGTCGGCGTCACCGCGGCGCCGCTCATGCCGCCGGCCACGAGAGTGAGATTGTCGTCGAGCGCAATGAGCGTGTCTTCGGGAAACGAGCGCGGGTCGGCGAGCATCCACAGGCTGTTCGCCGGACGCACACCGAACAGATGATGCTGCGTGCCGCCGCTCTCGCTCGCGTCCACGAGCAGCACGCGCTGCTCGCGCTCTGCCGCCGACAGCGCCGTGAGCGCCGCCACGACGGAGGTGCCCACACCACCCTTGCCGCTCGCGACCAGGAGTCTATGCATTGGCCATCTCCCAGGTCGCGACGCTGCTCAACTTCACGTACGGCGGCAGCTCGGCGAGCGAGACCACCGGAAGGTTCGGCAACACCGGCTCCACGAGGCGGCGCAGACCCACGCGCAGTGACGGCGGCGCGAGCAGCGGCACCGGACGTCCCTCCACCATGTTCGAGCTGGACATGTAGTCGAGCTCGCGCAGCAACTGGCCGAGACTGTCCGGCGTGACCAGCATCGCCGGGTTCTGGTTCGAGCGGGGGCTGAACAGACCGAGGAGCGACATCTCGAGCTTCGGACCCACGGTGATACCGCGGACCGTGCCGCTCTCGTCCATGTGCAGGCGCGCAATGGTGTTCGTCAGCGCGCGGCGAGCGTGCTCGGTGAGAATTTCCGGATCCTTCGTCTGGTCCGCCGCGTCGGCGACCGCTTCGAGGATGGTGACGAGATCGCGAATCGGCACCCGCTCCTTGAGCAAACGCTGAAGGATGCGGTGGAGCACGCCGAGCGTGAGCTTGCCGGGAACCACGTCGTCGACGAGCGCCGGATGCGTCTTCTTGAGCGTGTCGACCATCTCCTGCACGTCCTGGCGGCCGAGCAGATCCGCGGCGCTGGACTTGAGCTTTTCCATGAGATGCGTCGCGACTACCGTAGCCGGTTCCACGACCACGTAGCCGAGCGACTCGGCCTCGACGCGCTTCGTCGTCGCGATCCAGCGCGCCGGCATGCCGAAGCTCGGGTCGATCGTGTCGATGCCTTCCACGGCGCCGATGACGCGGCCCGTATCGAGCGCCAGCAGGAAGCGCGGCATGACTTCGCCGCGCGCGATCTCGGCGCCGCGCAGCTTGATGATGTATTCGTTGGCCGGCAGGCGAATGTCGTCGCGGATGCGAATTGCCGGGACGAGAATGCCCAGCTCCTGCGCCGACTGCTTGCGGAGCATCGAGAGGCGGTCGAGCAGGTCGCCGCCCTGCTTCTCGTCGACGAGCGGGATGAGCGCGTAGCCGACTTCGAGCTCGATCGGATCGATTTGCAGCAAGTCGGTCATCGGATCGGCGATCGGAGCCGGCGGCTCGGCGGCCACCATGTTCGCGGCGTCCTGCACGATCCGCTTCTTCTCCGCGGTGGCGGAGATGCGTCCCAGCGCGAGCAGTCCGCCGCCGAGCAACAGGAACGGAAGCTTCGGAAGACCCGGCACGAGACCGAAGCCGGCGAGCACGGCACCGGCGATCGTCATCGAGCGCGGCTGCGCGCTCAACTGCGTGGCCAGCGTCACACCCATGCGCGAGCCGCTCGCCGAGTGCGTCACCATGATGCCGGCGGCGGTGCTGATGATCAGCGCCGGGATCTGCGTGACGAGACCGTCGCCCACGGTGAGAATGGTGTATTGCGACATCGCCTGGCCGATCGGCAGTCCGCGCTGGAACGCGCCGATGAAGATGCCGCCGACGATGTTGATGGCCGTGATGAGCAAGCCCGCGATCGCGTCGCCCTTCACGAACTTTGACGAGCCGTCCATGGCGCCGTAGAAGTCGGCGGCGCGGGAGATCTCGTCGCGGCGCTTGCGCGCCTGCTTTTCGTCGATGAGACCGGCGCTCAGATCGGCGTCGATCGCCATCTGCTTGCCGGGCATCGCGTCGAGGGTAAAGCGCGCCGCGACTTCGGCGACGCGGCCCGCGCCCTTCGTGATGACGATGAAGTTGATGCCGACGAGGATCAGGAAGAGCACCAGGCCCACGACGTAGTTGCCGCCGATGACGAACTCGCCGAACGCTTGAATCACCGCGCCGGCATGGCCCTGGCTGAGCACGAGCCGCGTGCTGCAGACATTCAACGCGAGCCGGAACAGCGTGAGCAACAACAGGAGCGAGGGAAAGGAGCTGAACTCGAGCGGATCGCTGGTGTTCAACGCCACGAGCAGCACGACGAGCGACATGCCGATACTCGTCGCGAGGAGCAGGTCGAGCACGACGGCGGGCAACGGCACCATCAGCAGGGCGACGATGCCAAGCACGACGATCGCGAGGCCGACTTCGGCGTTGCGCTTGCCGGAGGTCTCGAACATGGGGAGCGGTGCGAGCGCGGCACTCATACGACTGCGCTCCCCTTCCAGCTGCCGCGCGTGGCGCGGGTACGAAGAACGAAGGCGAGGATTTCAGCCACGGCCATATAGAGCTCGTAAGGGATCAGCGTGCCCACTTTCGCGCTCTTGAGGAGCGCGCGGGCCAGCGGTCGATTCTCGATCATCGGTACGCCGGACTCCGCCGCGATCGCCTTGATGCGTTCGGCCACTTTGCGTTGGCCAATGGCGAGCACGATGGGGGCGGGCGCGATCGTGGGGTCGTACTTGATCGCGATGGCGATGTGCGTCGGGTTGATGATCACGACGTCCGCCTTCGGAACGTCGGCCATCATCTGCTTGCGCGCGTACGAACGCGCGACTTGCCGGCGGCGCTGCTTGATGTGCGGGTCGCCGTCGTTCTGCTTCGACTCGAGCTTCACCTCTTCCTTGCTCATGCGAAGCGACTTCTCGTGCTCCCACCACTGCCACGCGTAGTCGGCGGCGGCGAGCGCGAGGTACGCGGTGCCCGCCGAGGTCAGCATGCGGATCGCGTACTTCTTGACGACGTACAGAAACCCGAGCTGCGACTGCTGGGAGAGCACGATCGCGTCGGGAAGCGCGGCCTTGACCGCGCCCCACACGGCGAATCCGACGATCGCCAGCTTGCCGAGCGACTTGAGCAGCTCCACGATCGAGCGCGTGCCAAGCAGGTTCTTGGCGTTGGCGGCCGGGCTGATGCGCGCGAACTGCGGCATGATTGGCTTGAACGACATCGTACCGCGGGCCTGCAGCGTTGCCATGAGCACCGCCGCGCCGGTGGTCGCGACGAGCATGCCGATCATCGCGGCAAAGCCGCGAATCGCCGTCTCGCGGAGCAGCGCCGTGGCCGACTGGCTGTCGAGCGTGTAGTTCCCGACGTTGGAGAGGCCGCGTCCCATGATCTGAAACAGTCCGCTGCCGGCAATCGGCGCCACGCTGCTGAGCACCGCTGCGCTGCCGAGCAGCGAGGCGGCCACCGTCAGCTCGGGGCTGCGCGGAATCTTGCCGTCCTTGCGCGCCTCGTCGCGGCGGAATTGCGTCGCTTCTTCTGTCTTTTCCGCTTCGTTCTCAGCCATTAGGCGACTCCGCGCGTGAGCGCGCTGAGAACGTGGTCGAGCGTGTTGTTGTACACGCTCGCCCAACCGTTGTAGAAGGCGGCGATGAACGGGATCGACGCGGCGAGGGCCGTGAGACCTACGCCGATCTGAATCGGGAACGCGACGGAAAGAATGTTGAGCGCCGGCGCCGCGCGGCCGAGGATCGCCAGCGCCGTGTTGACGACGAGCGTCGCCGCGGCCACGGGAGCGGCGAACTGGAGGCCGAGCGCGAAGAGGACGCTGGCGCCGCGCACCATGGTGCGCAGGCCTTCAGGATTGAGGCCGCTGCCGATGGGAATGACGCGAACGCTGCGCGCCACCGCGTCGATCATCACGAGATGTGCGTTGACGGCAAGCAGCAGCGTGATGGCGAAGAGATTCGCGAACACGCCGAGCACGTTTTCCGTGCTGTTGTTGATCGGATCGAAGATCGAAGCGCCGGAGAGGCCGATCTGCATGCCCATCACGTCGCCGGCCAGGCTGGCAGCGCCGACGAGGAGCGCCGCGCCGAGCCCGAGACCGAAGCCCACGAGCGATTCGCCAATGAAGGTTTCGGGCGTGATCTGCGGAATGCCGTGCGTCTGGGCCAGCGCCATGGGCTGCAACAACGCGGTGAGCAGCACGATGATGCATGTCTTCACCATCACCGGTACCGCCTTCGTCGAGAAGACGGGGGCGACCAGCACCAAGCCGCCCACGCGCGCTGCAAGCAGCACGAGGGTTTGCGGGGAGCCGGGGGCGAAGAGGTCGATGGACACGGGAGGCAGCGCTACGAGATCAGCGAGGGCAGGGAGCGGAACAGTTCAGTCGTGTACTTCACGAGCAGCTGGAGCACCCAGGGCAGGGCGAGCAGGAACACCGCGCTCACGCCGACGAGCTTGGGCACGAAGGCGAGCGTCTGTTCCTGGATCTGCGTCACGGCCTGCAGCACGCTCACCGTGAGTCCGATGATGAGCGCGACCACGAGCATGGGCCCCGAGATGAGCAGAGCGAGCATGATCGCGTTGCGAGCGAGGTCGACGACGAGCGTGTGCGACATGAGTTATCTGAAGCTCGTGATGAGACTCTGAACGATCAGCGACCAGCCATCGACCAGAACGAAGAGGAGCAGCTTGAAGGGCAGGGCGATCATAGCCGGCGGGAGCATGAACATGCCCATGCTCATGAGGACCGACGACACGGCGATGTCGATGACGATGAACGGCAGGAAGAGCGCGAAGCCGATCTGAAAGGAGGTGCGCAGCTCGCTGATCACGAACGCGGAGGTCAGCGTGACCATCGGGACGTCGTTGATCGTCGCTGGTGCCACGGAGCCGCTCATGCGCACGAACGTCTCGATGTCCTGCCGGCGCGTCTGGCGCAGCATGAAGGCGCGAAAGGGGCGCGAGCCCACGTCGAGCATCTGCGCCTGGTCGATCTTGCCGTCCATCCAGGGTGTCAGCGCCGTGCGGTTGACCTCCGACAGCGTGGGCGCCATGACGAACCCGGTCAGCAGCAGCGCGAGCGCGGCCACGAGCTGGTTCGGCGGAGCGCTCTGCGTGCCGAGAGCCTGCTTGAGAAAGTTCAGAACGATGAGGATTCTGGTGAATCCGGTCATCATCAGTAACAGCGTGGGCAGGAGCGTCATGAGGCCCATCATCACGACGACGCCCACGGTGCCGCTCAGATGAAGTCCGTCGCCGCTGCCAACCTTGAGATCCATCTGCGGCGCGAGCTTCGACACCGGCGCGTCGAGCAGCGAGCGCGAGGCGGCAGCGGTCGTGGTGCCGCTCTTCGCGTTCTTGCTCTGCGCATCGAGGATCGCCTGGGCCACGGCGGCCGGCGATCCGCCGGCGCGTGTTCCGGCGACGGCCTGCGCGGCGATCTGCTGGAGCTGCGACGTCGTGGGCGGGCGCGCTGTGACTCGCGGCGCCTGACCCTGCACCTGGCCCTGGGCGGTGCCCGACGACGCGGCAAGTGCAATCATGAAGACGACGGCCAACCCCGCGTTGCGCAGCGCGCCGCGAAAGGCCGACTTGAAGTCCAGCGGCGACGTGGGGCGCTCGCCTGTCAGCACCAGGTCGGGCACGGTCTGCGGAAGCTCCGAAGCCTCGAGCTCGAACAGGCGATTGATGCCGCCTTCGCCGACCGACACCGCGACGAGTCGCTCGCCGACGCGGATCACGGCGATCCCCTGCTTGGGACCGAGCGCGAGCCGTTGGACGACTTCCATACGCATGCGCGCGTTGGTCGTCGACGTCGGAGCGAAACGACGGAGCAGCTTGAGCGCGACGCCCAACAGCGCCAGGACGAATCCCAGCGTGAGCAGCACGCCCATGATGGAGCCGAACGTCACGCCGTGCCCTCGTTGAGCGCGAGGTTGGCGATGATGCGGGTGATACGAACGCCGAAGTGTTCGCCGAGGACCACGACTTCGCCTTCGGCAAAGCGCCGGTCGGCGACGTAGAGGTCGATTGGCTCGCCGGCGAGGCGCTCGAGCTGCACAACGGAACCGCGGCCGAGGCGCAGAATGTCCTGCACCGTCATCCGCGTGCGTCCCAGCTCGATCGAGAGCGGAAGCGTGAGGTCCATGAGCATCGCGAGCGGGACTTCCGAATGGCTCGCGACGCCGGCTCCGAGTTCCGCGAAATCCGGCGTCGGCTGCGCGCCGCCGCCGTTCGTGAGGGCGTCGATCTCGGATTGATTCATGAGTGGTCGTCCATGGAATGCGGAAGAGGATCGGAGGTCAGCGGATCGAGCACGCGGACGGCGAGTTTGCGGCCGACGCGGCCCGCGGCGGACTTGAAGCGCGGCTGGTCGCCGACGAGCAGGTTCACGTCGGAGTCGACGGGAATGCCGGTCGCGAGCATGCTGCCGGTCTTGAGTCCGGCGATGTCGCGCATCGACAAGCGGAAGTCCGGGAGGCGCGCCGCGACTTCGACGCGCGTGCCGCGCAGCGCGCCTTCGGTGATCTGGCGCTGCCCGGGCAGCTCGCGGCGCGGCGTATGGGCCACGGCGTTCGCGCTGCCGGTGACGAAGAACTTTTCGAGCACGGACAGCGGAAGCGCGATCGAGACGAGGCTCGACGTGCCCGCGAAGCTGGCGTAGATGTTGGTCACGAGCACCGGCGCTTCACGCGCCGCCGCCTGAATGATTTCCGGAATGGATTCGAAGCCCGACAATCCCAGCTCGAGTTCGACGTGGTCTTCCCAAATCTCCTGGACCAGTGCCATCACACGCTCGGCCACCACGCGAACGGCAAGGCGCTCGATCGGTGTCATGGCGCGATCGAGGATCGTCGCCTCGGAGCCGCCGCCGAATAGCCGGTCCACGAGGAAGTAGGCGAGCTCGCGGCCGATGTCGATCACGGCCTGCTCACCCACGGCGTCGTCGCCCGCGCGATCCTTAATGTCGAGGAGGAAGGAGTTGCAGCTCGTCGGCAGCGAGAGGATGTATTCGCCGAACGACAGCTGTTCCACGCTCTGCAGGCGCAGCTCGACGACGCCGCGCACGCGGCCCATGAGCCACCCCTCGAACGACTTCACGAGGCGGCCGTACATCGCCTCGAGCGTGCGCAACCGGTCCTTGGAGACGCGGTGCGGACGGCGAAAGTCGTAGATCTGCACGTCCGACAGCGGACGCTGAACGACGGGACGCTCGGGCGCGACGCCGAGCATCATCTTGTCGATGTCCTTCTGTGAAAGCTGTTGCGACGTGTTCGGAGTGCGCGGAGCGGTCATTGGATCACGAACTGCGGAAAGAAGACCTTGAGGACGGCGCCCTTGGGAAAGAGCGGAGCGATGGCGTTGAGCGTCTCGGTCTTGATGCGCTCGCGCTGCGTGATGTCAGTCAGCTCCTCGACCGTTTTCTTGCCGAGCAGCGCGAGGATGTGATCGCGCACTTCGGCTTCGTGCTCCTTCATGAGCTGCTCGGTGCCGGCATCCTTGAGCTGGAACGTCGCGGTGCACATCAGGAAGCGCGTGCCGTTGCTGCCCGCGGGATTGAGCACGAGGTTCTCGATCGCGTGATTGACCGACGTGGTCGATGCTTCGACCGGCTTGGGTGCCGACGTGGCGCTGGCTGCGCGCCGCTTGACGAGCACCGGGCCGGCGCCGAACAGGCCAGCCGCGACGCCGGCCGCGACCCCAGCGACAGCCAGAATGAGGACGCCGCGCTTCCCCTTGGCGGGGGACGCTGCTTCGTCGATTTCCGGTACTTGCTCTATGGCTTGAGTCGCCATGGGGGGGAGGAGGCGAGGAGGGAGGCACTGCAAACGAGGGATTACGCCACTGGGAAAGGCAGGCGGCATACCAACTGACAGGGCGCTGTGAACTGCGCTCTGTGAACAGCGTAAACGAAATAAAAACAACATCTTACAGCGGTAGAGCCCGCAACACATTCAGCAAGGAAAAAACAGCCACCCGAGAGGCCCGGGGAACAATTTGCCGGGTCCCCAGTGGCGCTTTTTGCCGAGTGGGTGGTGGGCAGCAGAAAGCGGCGAAGGGCCGAGGCCCTTCGCCGCTCTCACCAATGACTACCAATCGCTAGGCTATTTCTAGCGAGCTCAACAGTTTACTGCTTGATTCCGAGCAGGTCGTTCAGCATCTGATCGCTGGTCGTGATCACCTTGCCGTTTGCCTGGAAGCCGCGCTGTGCGACGATCATGTCGGTGAACTCCTGCGCGAGATCGACGTTCGACATTTCGAGCGCACCGGCGGCGATGCTCGACGAGATGCCCTCCGACGCGTAGCCGAGCACGGCGCCGCCAGAGTTGCCGGTGGTGCGGTACATGTTGTCGCCCACGCGCTCGAGGCCCGTGGGGTTGTTGAAGTCGGCGAGCGTGATCTGGCCGAGCGCCTGCGCCGTTCCGTTCGTGAACGCGCCCGTGACCGTTCCGGTCGCGTCGATCGTGAAGCTCTGCATCGTGCCGTTGGTGTAGCCGTCCTGGTCGCGCATCACGGCGTTGGACGAGCCGGCGAACTGCGACAGGCCGTTCAGACCCGTGCCGAGGTCGATCTTGATGTCCACCGCGGCCGCGCCGCTGTTCGGCGTGAACTTGATCTCCGGCGCCGCGAAGCCGCTCACGGTCGTGTCCACGGTGCCGTCGCTCTTGAAGGTGAGCGCGCTGCCCGTCGCGGTCACGCCGGCTACGGTGATGTCCAAGCCGGTCGGGTCGACCTTCCAATTCCACTTGTCGGTCGCCGTCTTGTAGAGGACGATCTTCAGCTCGTGCTTGGTGCCGAGCGAGTCGTACGTCGTGATCGACATGTCCTTGTACGAATTCGCATTGCCGGCCAGCGCGCGCTGCGTCGCGTCGAGCGGGTCGACGGCCAGCGCCGTACCCTTGTCGAAGACCTGGGCCGATGCATCGATGTTGCCCGAGAACGCGACCTTGGTCGTCGCGTTGGCCGGCGCCGTCTGACCGATGGGAATCTTGATCGGGCCAACCGTATCGGTCAGCTTGCCGTTGAGCGCCTGGCGGCCTTCCACGGCGTAGCCGTTGGAGCCGGAGACCAACGTGCCCGTTGCGTCGATCTGGAAATTGCCGGCGCGCGTGTAGAAGCTCTCCGTGCCCTTTTTCACGACGAAGAACGACTGGCCCTGAATGGCGAGGTCGGTGTTCTGGCCGGTCGTCTCCAGGTTGCCCTGAGTGAACAGCGTGTCGACGCTGCCGATCTGCGAGCCGAGTCCAACCTGCACCGGGTTCGTGCCGCCGTTGGTGCCGTCGGGACGCTGGCCGCTGCTCACGAGCTGCGCGAAGCCTTCCTTGAAGGTGACGCGCCCGGCCTTGAAGGCCATGGTGTTGACGTTCGAAACGTTATTGCCGATGACGTCCATGCGGGTCTGCTGATTGCGAAGGCCCGAGACTGCGGAAGAGAGCGAGCGAAGCATTGGAGCTCCTGCGAATGAGAATGATGAAGCGAGCGAAGATGCGAACGCCGGTGAGGGGCCGGCGTGGAGTTGGTGACTTAGTTGAGGATCTGAACGATGTTCGCGTATGGAATCGTGAGCCCGCCGGAGGTGAGCACGAGACCGTTCGCTCCGGTGCTGATGCCGTCGACGCGTCCGGTCACGTAGGTCTGCACCGCCACCGCTGCGCCGGCGCTGTCCTTCGCGTCGACCGAGTACGTGTAGGTGCCGGCCGGCAGTCCGCTCGATGCGCTGCCGATGTCGACCGACTGCTTGCCGGCGCTCAGTGCGCCGAGGTCGCGCTTGCCCACTTCGTTGCCGGCGGCGTTGAAGATGTGCAGCGTCCCAGACTTCGCGGCGCCCGACACGTCCACCGCGACGTTGGTCGCGCCGTTCGCGCCGCCGATCTGTAGGCCGTTGCCCGCCGCCACTACCGTGTGCCCGATCGTGTTGATCGCCGACGACGCCTGCATCGCGCCGAGCAGCGTGCCGTTCGACGACTGCTGGCCGGTGAGCGTGGTGTTGATCTGCTGGAGCTGCTCGAGGCTGGAGAACTGCGCGAGCTGCGAGGCCATCTGCGATCCGTCCATCGGGTTCGTCGGATCCTGGTTTTGCATCTGGGCGATCAGGAGCTTCATGAATTGATCCTTGCCCATCGCGCCGCCGGCGGCGACCGCCGGTTGTGCCGCCGCAGCGAGTGCGCTGCCGCTACTTGCCGTGGAATTCGCGGACGTGATCATTGCTGCTGCTCCTGGCGCTGGTCGCGCTGTTGTTGACGGCGCTCGTCCTGCGAGCGCTGCCGGTCTTGTTGCTGCCAGAGGCCGTCGCGCTGGAAGCGCGAGCCGGCCGAGGAATCGGACGACGTCTGTGACGACTGCGACGCGGCCGGTGCCGCGGTGCCGGCCACGGCGCGGACGCGCATGGACTCGACCTCGATGCCATCGCGCGACAGAGCGCGAACCAGCTCGTCGCCGCGTGCGGTCATCACCTGCGCGGTGCGCGCGTCGGCGACGTCGATCGTGGTGTTGAGCGAGGATCCGCGCATCGCGACGTGAATGCGATCAGTCGTGCCGTTTCCGGCGTCGACGTTCATCGTGAGCTGCGAGAGCGGGCGAACAGGTGCGTCGTCGATCGCCGCCATCACCCGAGCCGTGCGCTCGGCAGCCGACGTTCCGGAGACGGCGCTCGCCGCTGGAACCGACTGGTGATCGCGCAGCGTGAAGGTCGAGCCGAGGGCGGCGTAGCCACCGCGCTGATCGCCGCGCGAGCTACCGTCCTTGGTGTCGCCGTCGGAGCTCGCCGAGCCGCTGTCGCGCTGTGCGATCTGCGCGGCGGTGACTCCAGGAACGGCGGCCTGTTTGTCGGGAGTGCCCGGCTGCGCCGAAACAGCGGCTGTCGCGGCGGTCGCAGATGTGGCGACCGGTCCGACGCGTGCAGCCTGAGCACCCCGAGTCACCTGCGCGACCTGAGTGACTTGGGCGACCTGAGCGATCTGAGCAGCCTGCGCGGGCCGCGCCACTCTGACGTCGGCGACCTGTGCAACTTGTGCCACCTGTGCGAGGCGTGCGATGGACACCCGTCCCGGGCCTGACGCGTCAGCCGGCGCGACGGGATTCATGGATGTCACATCGTTCGCCGCATTGGCGGTGGCCGTCGTGCCCTTGGTGGGCAACTCGAGATGGCCGGGATCGCGCGCACCGAGAGTGCGCAGTCCTTCTTCGTTGGCGATGCGCTGCAGCGCCGCGTATGCCGCCGGGGCGGCGGTGCCGCCGTCCAGCACGACGTCGACTGCGCGGCCTTGCGTGTGTTTCGAGCTCTGCGTCCAGGTGACCACCGGGCCCGCGGTGTCGCGGCCCTGCGCGTAGAGCGCGTCCTGGCGCGGCTGGGAGCGGAACGTCTCGGCCACCGTCACGTCGTGGCCCGTCTCGGCGTGAACGCGGTCGATCACACGCGCGAGCTTGGCCTGCAACTCCGGGTTCAACGCGGCGATCGAGTTGATCACTGTGCTTGCCGAGACGGCGTTCGTCGCCGCCGTGGTGCCGGTCGCGTCGATCGTCACGGCGGTCGAGCCGGTGGCGTCGTCACTCGCCCCCGTCGTCTCCGTCGCGTCTGCCGGCGCATTGGTTCCGTCGAGCTCCGACGTGCCGACCTTCGGCTTCGGTGCTTCGGGCTTTGGGGCTTGCTGCGCGTGCGCCGTGGCGAGCATGCCGGCGAACCGGTCTCTCGTCTGATCGTCGGTGGTCGTGTCGCGGACCGGCGTCGAATCCTGGACTGGCATCGGCGCCGCGCTGATTGCGGTGATGGCCACTATTTCTTCCCTTGCATTGCGAGTTTGCTCAACGTCGCGACCCGTTCGGGCGGCAGCGCGGTCATGATCGACGCCGCCTGTCGCGGCCCGACATAACCCAGGATGACCTGTACGTCAGTGTCCGTCATGTGCTCGAGCACCTTGGCCGCCTGCTTCGCGTCCATCGACGTGAACACCTTGGCGATACGTTTCTCCGACGCCTGCTTCATCGTGTCGTTCGCTGCCGCCGCCGCGGCTGCGGCCGTTGCGCGCGCCGCGAGTGCGGGAACACCGCCGGCCACCATCAGCGGCGGCGGGTTGACCGCGCCGGGCGCGGCCGTCGCGGGCGTAGCTGCGGCAGGCGCCGCTTTCGCGCTATCACCGACCGGCACCACGGCTGCCGGATGCGCGCTATCGGTGGGAGGCGTGACCGGCAGGCCGGACGCGACGATCGCCGTGTCGGTTTGCGTCGAATCCTTGTGGGACTTTGACGAGTCGGCCTCCGCGCGCGGCGGATGCACCGTCTTCGTGAGCGCCACCTTGGCACCGGTCGACGCCGCCGTCGCAATGACGAACGTCAGCACGAACACAACTGCGGGTTTCATGCGCTCGCCGCCCCAGAGTCGTTGCCGGCGTCACGGCGCGAGAAGCGCGTGAGGGCCAGCTCGTCCATCTGACGCAGATCCTGCGCGTTGTCCTCCACGCGCCAGGTCTGGAAGTGGCGGTCGCGCAACCGGCTCAACACGCGGCGCGCCTGCAGCGCGGAGGTGAGGTCGGTGCGAGCCTGGGTGACGAGCTGCTCGGCCATCTCCACGCGCGACTGTGCGTCGACGATGTGATGGTTGAGCTGTTCGATGACGTACCCGATCGTCTTCAACTGCCCGATCGTGGGCTCACTCGCGTGCGCCGTGCGCAACGCCTGTGAGCCGCTCTGCCGGATTGTCTCCAGGGCCTTTTGGGCGACGCGCGCCTCGTCGGCGGCACTCTCTGCCTCGGCGAGCTTGGCGGCAACCTGCTGCTCCTGTTGCTCGCGCAACTCCAGGACCTGCTGAAGACGGAACTTGAACGCGCTCATTACAACCTCCTCGTCGTCTGATCGATCTGTGCCGCGATCGAAACGAGCGCTCGTTTCGTCGCATCCATGGCGGAATACTCTTCGGGGAGCTGCTGCAGAAACTCCAACACCTGCGGACGAAGCCTGAGCGCGGCGTCGACGCCGCGATCACTCCCCTCGTGATATGCTCCAACGAGGATCAGGTCTTCTTTCTCTCGGTACGACGACTCGAGACGCCCCACCGCGTTCGCGGCGGCGCGTTGGTCGGGCGTGATCACGTGATCGCGCACGCGGCTCTTGCTCTCGAGCACGTCGATGGACGGATAGTGGCCGGCTCCGGCCAACTTTCTGGTCAACACGATGTGGCCGTCGAGAATCGACCGGGTCGCGTCGGCGACCGGCTCATTGAAGTCGTCACCATCCACGAGCACGGTGTAGATGCCGGTGATGCTGCCGTTCTCGTCGGTTCCGGCGCGCTCGAGCAATCGCGGCAGCGCCGCGAAGACCGAGGGCGGATATCCTTTCGTGGTCGGCGGCTCGCCGACGGCGAGTCCGATCTCGCGCCACGCCATCGCGACGCGCGTGATCGAGTCGACCATCAGCAGCACTTCCTTGCCCTGCTCGCGGAAATACTCGGCGATGGATGTCGCGACGAGCGCGCCGCGGGCTCGTACGAGCGCCGCCTGGTCTCCAGTCGCAACCACGATCACCGACCGCGCGAGGCCGTCGGGTCCGAGCGAATTCTCAATGAAGTCGCGCACTTCGCGTCCGCGCTCGCCGAGCAGCGCGATCACGTTCACGTCGGCTTTCGCTTGTCGTGCGATCATACCGAGCAGCGTGCTCTTGCCCACGCCCGAGCCGGCGAAGATTCCCACGCGCTGGCCTTTGCCGAGCGTCAGGAAGCCGTCGATGGCGCGGACGCCTGTCTCGAACGGCTCGGTGATGATCGAGCGGTCGAGCGGATGCGGCGGTTCGGCGGACAGCGGCATGCGCTGCGCATGTTCGATGGCGCCCTTGCCGTCGATCGGATGTCCGAGTCCGTTGAGCACGCGGCCGAGCAGGCCCGGGCCCACGTCGGCGCCGAAGCTGCGGCCGAGCGGCGTCACACTCGATCCCGGATGCAAGCCGTCGATGTCGCCGAGGGGCATGAGCATCACGCCGCGCTCGTGAAAGCCGACGACTTCGGCGAGCACGGACTTCTCTTCGGACAAGCTCGTGACGCGACAGAGCTCACCGAGCCCCACGTCGAGACCCGCGGCCTCGATCACGAGGCCGACGACGCGCGTCACGCGTCCCATGCGGTACAGGCGCGGCAGATCGCCGATGCGCTTCGCCATGCGATTACGAAGCATCGATCTGCGCCATGCGGTGGTAGGCGCGCTCGAGCGCGGTGTCGACGCGGCCGTCCACGATGCGGTCGCGGCCTTCGATGAGGCAGCCGCCGCGCGAGAGGCGCGGGTCCGCCAGCCAGCTCGCGTCGCGCGAGCCGGTGATCGGCGCGCTCTGCTTCGCGATGCCGTTGAGCGTCAACATGGAGAGATCGAGCGGATTCACGCGGATGCGCACCGCCTGATCGATCGGAAATTCAGTCAGCGCGCGGCGAACGAGGTCCGCCACGAGCTCAGCGTCGAGACTCACTTCACGCGCCACGATCTGTCGTGCCACGATCACGGCGATCGCCGCGATGTTCTCTTCGAGAATGGCGGGCGCCAGCGTCGACGCATCCTGCAGTTGCACGGTGACCTGCGCGAGCACGACGGCGGCTTCGCTCACCTGCGACTGCGCGGCGGCGAAGCCACGCTGCTCGCCGTCGGCCAATCCACGTGCGTACCCTTCCTGAATCGCCCGGTCGCGCTCCTCGGCGACCATCGCCGCGGTGACGATCGGAACGTTCGGCGAGGCCGCGGCGCGTTCGCGCGGCACCGCCAGCTCGTTCGGTGCCCACGCGCCGGCCGCCGGTTGCACCGACGCCGCGGGTGTTGCGCGGACGGAGGCATGACCCGTCGCTCTATACGACGAGGTCATCCGCGCCTCCGCCGACCACGATTTCGCCTGCGTCTTCGAGCTTGCGGATCATTGCCACGATGGCCGTCTGCGCCGATTCGATGTCGCGCTTTCTGGCCGGTCCGAGCATCTCCATCTCTTCCTTGAGGGCAGACGACGCGCGGGTCGACATGCCGCCCATGATCTTGTTCTTGACCTCGTTGCTCGCCGACTTGAGCGCGAGCGCGAGCTCCTTGACGTCGATCTCGCGCAGCAGACGCTGGAGCGACCGCTCGTCGAGACTGACGACGTCTTCGAACACGAACATGAGGTTGCGAATCTGCTCGCACAGGCCTGGGTCCTTCTCTTCCACGCCGCGCATGATCGCCTTCTCGAGCGACGGGGTGACGAGGTTGAGCACTTCCGCCACGACCGCCGGTCCACCGGAGGTGGTGAGGCTCTGTGCCGGTCCCAGATCGGTCTCGGTGAGGATCGACCGCTCGATCAACACGAGCATGTCGGGCGACACTTTTTCCATGCGGGCCATACGCAGCACGACTTCCGCGCCGAAGATCGGATCGAGCTCCTTGAGCACCGCCGCCGTGTGGGCCGGCTCGAGGTGCGCCAGAATGAGCGCCACCGTTTGCGGGTGTTCGCCGCGGAGCATGTTGCCCAACTGCTGCGGATCGGCGTTGCGCAAACGGTGCAGACCCGCCGTTTCGGAGATCTGCATTTGAATGCGCTTCAACATCGCCGACGCCTTGGGGGCGCCGAACGCTTTTTCCAACACTTCGCGGGCGAACTCCATACCGCCGGCGGCGATCGAGTCCGCCGCGAACATGACTTCGAGCCACTCGGCGAGAACCGCCTCGGTGGCTTCGTTGCTCACGCGATCCATTCGAGCGATCTCGAACGAGATCTGCTCGACTTCTTCCTGTCCGAGCTTCTGCGTGATGAGCGACGCGGATTCCGAGCCGAGGACCATGCACAAGATCGCCGCCTTCTGGGCGCCGTTGAGCTGGTCGAGCTGGTGTGACCGCGCGAGCGTGATGGCCATGGCTTACGCCTCCTTCAGCCAGGCGCGTACGACACGTGCCGCGACGTCGGGTTGCTGCTCGATCGTGGAGTTCACGCGGTCACGCATGGTGTTCGTCGGCATCGCGACGGGCGTCATCGGAGCGGACTGCAGCACCATCTGTGGCACGGAGTTGGACTCGCCGCGCGGCAGCGACATCACCTGGCGGCCGGTGGAGGCGCCGGGCTTGAGCGACTTGAGGCTGATCAATGCGACGACGATGATGAGTGCGAGGCCGAGCACGCCGAGTAGCGGACGCTGCGCCGTCTGGACGACGCGCACGATGTCCGTTTTCGGCGCTTCGATCGGCGCGACGATCGTCGGCGCGAACGGCACGCTCACGACCGACACGACGTCGCCGCGAGTGCTGTCGGCACCCACGGCGCTGCGCACCATGGTCTCGATCTGCTGCAGCTCGGCGGGGGTGCGCGGCGCCGGCGGCGCCTTGCTCCCCGCGCCGGGCGCGCGATCGGCGACGAGCACCGCCACCGTCAGACGCTTGAGCGTGCCAGGCGCGGCGACGAAGTTCTCGGTGTTTCGCGTATTCTCATAGGTGGTGGACGTGTTGTTCTGGCCGGCGCCGCCCGCGGCGCCCGGCACGATCTCCGCCTTCTGCTCGGCGGCGATCACCTGCTTTTCCGGATCGACCGAGGCGCTGGTGCGCTCGACGTGGTCGAAGCTCATCGCCGCGGAGACCTGCACGCGGAGGTTCGTGCCGCCGACCATCTGCGCCACGATCTTTTCGGCTTTCATGCGAAGGTAGTCTTCGACTTCGCGCTGCATGGAGAGCTGGCGGCTCGTGAGCCCGGTGACGGTGGAGACTTCTTCGCCTTCGGAGAGCAGGCGGCCGGAGTCGTCGACGATCGTCACGCGCTCGCTCGTCAGCCCTTCCACGCTCGATGCCACGAGGTGGGCGATGCCTTTCACGACCTCGCGATCGGCTTCGCCCTTCAACTTGAGCACGACGCTCGCTTCGGTCGGGCGATCCGCCGCGGCGAACCCGTCGGTCTCGTGCATCACGAGGTGGACCTGCGCGCCGTCGACGCCGCGCATCTTGCCGACGACCCGCTCGAGCTCTCCTTCGAGCGCGCGGCGGTAGTTGATGCGCTGCGTGAAATCGGTCATGCCCCACGACGGCTGGTCGAAAAGCTCGAGGCCGGGACGACCGGCATTCGGCACGCCGCCCTTGGCCAGCGCAACGCGTGCCTTGGCCAGATCCGGAGCGGCGACCATGATGTCCGCACCGCCGCGCTCGAGCTGATACTTCACACTGGCCTGATCGAGCTTGTCCGTCATCGACGCCACGCTCTCGAGCGGAACGCCGGTGAAGGCCGGCACCCACGTCGGTGCGCTCGCCCACTGGGCCACGGCGAAGATGAGCCCCGCCGCGGCCAGGCCGACGACGAGGATCAGGGCGCGCCGCGGGCCGCCGATACGATCAAGGAGAGAAGACAACGAATCAGGCATTTATTACATCATCCCATGTTCACAACGGACTTGTACGCATCCATCAGCTTGTTGCGAAGCTCGACGAGCATCTCCAACGAGATCTGTGCTTCTTCCGATGCGGCCATCACCTGGTGAAGCTCCACCGGCTCGCCGCGCACGAAGCGCGAGATGTAATCCTGCGCCGTTTCCTGCTGGGTCGAGACTTCTCCGATCGCGCGCTTGAGCGAGTCGCCGAACGACGTGCCGCCCTCCGGGATCTGAAAGCGCGAGAGGCCGCCTTCGCCGGCGATGTCGAGCCCAATGCGGCGCGGGCCGCCAACGCCGCCCGCGGCGCCAATGCCACCGATCGGAGCGGTCATGTCAGATCTTCACGTCGAGGCGGCCGCCGCGAGACGCCGGCATCTCCGCCGACTTCATCTCGCGCAGCGCGCGTCCGTAGGTGAGCGGGCCCATGGCGCCCGCCTTGGCGAAGAAGCCACGCTCTTCGGCCGACAGCACGCTCCACAGCGCGGGGTCGGTTCCGGGGGGCGGCTCGGCGGGCACGCTCTGCTGTGCCGGCTTGGCGATCGCGGACTTCTGCGCGGGCAGAGCTGCGGGACTCTGCAGTCCGGTGGTGCCGGGCTGCTGCGTCTGCGTGCGGCCACTGTCCCGGAGGGGAAGCGGTGTGGCCGGACGCGAGATGCTGGAGTTGCTGATTCCGTAAATGCTCATTTCACTCTGCTAGTTAAAACGATGTAAAACGATTTAGATGTCGATTGCTTTGTGCAGCATCGCTCTCGCCACTTGGAACACCGTGGCGTTGGCTTCGTAGATCCGGCGCGAGTTCATGAGATCCATGAGCTCGTCCGTCATGTTCACGTTCGGCATCTTCACGTAGCCGTTCTTGTCGGCGTCAGGGCTGCCCGGGTTGTAGACCATCGGGCCTGCCGTGGGGTCGGAGAAGATTCCGGTGACGCGTACGCCGCCGGTGACGTCGGCGGAATCCGTCGTGACACCGGTCGCGCTGGACAGTGCCTGCGCGGTGGCGGCGGCCGTTGCAGCTACACCGGCAATTCCGCCGGCAGCCGGTGTCGCCGTGCTCGTCGTGCTGCTCGTCGTCGTGATGGCGCCGGGAACAGTCGCGGTGGTGCTGGCGGTGGTGCTCGCGGTGTTGGTCGCGGCCATCGGCTCGATCGCTTCGAGCTGCACGTAACGGCGCTGGTAGGGTCCGCCCTGCGCGGTGCGCGTGGTCTCGACGTTGGCGAGATTCTGCGCGATCACGTCCATCCGCATCCGCTGCGCCGACAGTCCGCTCGACGCGATGGCGAGCGCGCTGAACATCGGGCGCGGCGCGTCCGGTCGTTGCGGCGTGTAAGGCTGAGAGGTAATGGCAGGGAGTGTCATGGATTACTCGGAGTCGGCTGCGTTACTTGAGCGCGGAGCGGAGTTGCGCGTACGCCTTCTCGAGAAGCTTTTCGGTCGCCTCGTAGCGCAGCTGCTCGTCGGCGAGCGACGTCATCTCGGCTTCGAGATCGACCGGGTCTCCCGCGCTGGCCTTGCCGGTGGCGGGGTCGATCGGCAGAGCGAACCCACTTCCGTTCACCGATGCCTGCGCCACTCGGCTCGCAATGGCGCGCGTTCGCTGCGCGCTCAGATCGAGCGCATCCTTGAGGTCGTTGGCATTGGTGGTGCGGCCGATGACGCCGAAAGACATGAGAACAGGGGGGCAGTTGGCGGTAGTCAGGATCGAAGCGGGAGGGCGAGCCAATCCTGTGATGCGGCACACAGCAAAGGCAGGCCGTGGACCAGGATTTTGGGACCTGAAAAAGGCCGCGATCCAGGGAGGATCGCGGCCTTTAAGTTGTTGAATGGCAATAGCTTGTGACGTCAGTCCAGACCCTGGACCCTAAACCCCAGACCCCGTCGTTGGGTAGGTAAAAACCTCCACCTAGGCACTTTCTGCCGAGCCGTTCGTGGCGGCAGGAACGTCCGGTCGACTATTGGCGCGGAGTTGTCCCAACGAAAATCGCCTTGGGAATCATGACGTGAACGCCCACCGGACCGTCGACCAGCTGCGTTACATCGACGTCGCCGGCCACGCTCACGAGTTGGTAGGCGTCCTCGCGCGTCATCCCTTTGACCTGGACGAGGAGCTCGATCGCCTGGCGAACAGCCAGCTTTGTCGCCTGGGTGAGGTCCTTGTCGATCCCCATGGCGATGTAATGGGTGGGCGTCTCGCCTCGGGGCCACGTGAGGTGCATGTCCTTGCGAACGACGAGTTGGATTTGGCCGGCGAGTGAGGTTTCCATGGCAGTGATGTCGACTTCGCCGTTGCCCTGGCCGGCGTGTCCGTCGCCGAGCTCGAGCAGGGCGCCCTTGGTCCAGATGGGGATGTAGAGCGTGGTTCCGGTCACCAGCTCCTTATTGTCGAGGTTGCCGGCGTGGATGCCTGGAGGCGCGCTGTTGACCCGGCCCATTGAGGGCGGCGGCGCCACGCCGACGCTTCCGAAGAACGGCCTCAGTGGTATGGTAATGTTCGGGCCAAAGCGGCCGAGCATGCGGACGGTGTCGAGCTCGATGATTTTCGACTGCGATTTGCCGGGAAAATCTTCGGGAAGGAAGCCGCTTCGCGGTCCAAAGGAGTTGCACGCGTAATCGATCGCCGGCTTGATCGACTTGAAGCGCACCTCGAGCACGTCGCCGGAGTCCGCCCCTTCTACATAGATGGGGCCCGTGAGGATGTGGCCTCCCGGGCCGGTCTTCATCGTGGGGCGCGCCGCGTAGATGTCCTTCGCCAACTGCTCCACGCGGTTCGAGTCCAGCCCGGCGCGGACGAGCGACGTGGGACTGCACGTCGAGAGCGCGCGGACGGTGACTTCGTCGCCGGAATTTACGTGTAGCACCGGCTCGCCTGCGGCGTCATACCATCCCCACGCGACGGTCTTCGGCGTCGGCATGAGTGTGTACGACCTCCCGGTCGCCGGGGCGGGCCAGCTCGTGGCTCGCGCGCCGGCCGGTGTGCCGGCCGATGTGCCGGCCGGCGTGCTCGCCGACGACGACGGGGTGTGGCAACCCAGTGCCGACACCCCGCTCGAGATCACCATCATCAGTCCGAATCGTGCCGTGGTCCTCATTCGCCTCCTCCAGCGTCGGCGTCGAGCTTCGCGCCGTTGAGTTTATTTCGTAACGTTCTGACACTAATTCCCAACAGCTCCGACGCCTTCGTGCGATTGCCGCTCGACACCTCGAGCGCCCGCTCGATCAACTTCGCCTCGGCCTCGTTCACGTTGAGCGACGTCAGCACCACGGCGCCCTCTGGCACCGCCATTGTCGCGGTGGCCGTGCCGCCGCCCACCATGGTGAGAAAGTCGTTCGAGATCCGTGTGGGCGTGGGGCCGCTCCATGCCCCACTTAGACCGAAACGCTGGCCGTCGAAAGCGTGCATGGGGAGCAGCTTTTCGCCCGTCAGGATCACCGCCCGCTCTACAGCGTGTTGCAGCTCGCGGACGTTACCCGGCCAGTCGTACGCCTGCAACAGCTCGATTGCGTCGTGGGAGATTCCGGAAATGTCCTTGCCGATCTCCTGCGCGTAGTGCGTCGCGAACCGGTAGGCGAGGAGGGCGATGTCTTCCTTCCGCTCGCGCAGGGCGGGGAGCCGCACCGGGATGACGCTCAATCTATAGTAGAGGTCCTGCCGGAACTGGCCGGCCGCGGCGAAGGCCGCGAGGTCGCGGTTGGTCGTCGCGACGATGCGGACGTCGACTTTGATCGCGGTGGATCCGCCCACGCGCTCGAACTCCTGCTCCTGGAGCACGCGCAGGAGCTTGGCTTGGAGGTCGAGGCGCATCTCCGAGATTTCGTCGAGGAGCAGCGTACCGCCGTTGGCCCGCTCGAACGCGCCTTCCACGCGTTTGATCGCACCCGTGAACGCGCCCTTTTCATGGCCGAACAGGGCACTTTCGATCAATCCCTCGGGAAGCGCCGCGCAATTCAGCTTGATGAACGGGCCGTCGCGGCGATCGCTCTGGGCGTGGATCGACCGCGCGAAGAGCTCCTTGCCCGTTCCCGATTCGCCCTCGAGCAGCACCGTGGCGCGAGTCGGGGCCGCGGTGGCTATCGTCTGGAGCACCCGCCGGATGGCCGAGCTGTCGCCAATGATCTGGCGCTCGTTTCGGTATTCCATCACTTCTTTCCGGAGCCGCTCGTTTTCCCGGCGAAGGCGTACGACCTCGAGGGCCTGGTTCACGGCCAGCTCGAGCTGCTCGGGGCGGACGGGCTTCGTTATGTAGTCGATCGCCCCGGCTTTGATCGCCGCGACCGCGTGCTCGATGCTGCCGTAGCCGGTCAGCATGATCAGCGGGGTCTCGTATCCCTCCTGCCTGAGCAGGGCGAGGAACTCGAGCCCCGTGAGCCCCGGCATCCGGTAGTCCGAGATGATCAGGTCCACGGCACCCCCCGCCAGGGCTTGGAGGGCCTGCGGGACGTTGTGCGCCGATACTGTCTGATGGCCGGCCCGCTCGAGCGTATCCTGGAGGATCAGCCCGATCGCCGGTTCGTCATCGAGACAGAGAATCGTTGCCATAGAAAGATTTTAGGACAGCCGCTCAAGTTCGCGCGGCAGGGTGCCGATACTCGGAGAAGACGCGTGGGTCCGCCGGCGCGCAACCCCCGGCGGGGACGAGGCAAGCGGGAAGCGAGACGAGGGGAAACCCTTCGATCCTTCCCTCATCCCCGTCCCTCCTCCCACTTCCCGCGAGGTAGGCATGCGAATTACCAGTAATATGATGACCTCCCAGCAGCTCGCTGGGTTGCAGACGAACATGGCACTGTTGCAGAAGGCGCAACAGCAGGTCACGTCGGGGAAGCGCCTCAGCGCGCCGTCGGACGATCCCATGGCGACCATGTCGATCATGCAGTCGGGAAGCTCGCTTCGTGCGCTTGAACAATATCGCACCAGCGTGCAGAGCGCATCGAGCCGCCTCGGGATCGAAGATTCGGCGCTGCAGCAGCTCAGCGACCTGATGTCGCGGGCCAAAGTGCTCGGTGTGCAGGCCTCCGGCGACACCGCGACCGCGTCGACTCGCACGCTCGCGAACACCGAGGTCCAGCAGATCTTCCAGGACATCGTCGCGATCGGCAACACCAAGTACGGCAAGGAGTATCTGTTCGGCGGCCAACAGAGCGCGACCGAACCGTTTGCCGCTACAGGAAGCGGAGCGACGCTCGACTACACGAGCACGAACCCGTCGGGACAGCGTGCGGTCGGCATTGGCGACGGGCAGACGCTCGCGCCGAACCACGACGGCACACAGATCCTGGTCAACACGGGCGTCCTCGACGCCGTCAAGTCACTCTCGGCCGCGCTCGATCCCACGTCGTCGACCTATGGGCAGGCGGGCATCTCCGCGGCGCTCACGAAGATCGATGCCGCCTCCAACGCGGTGCAGTCGGTGGTTGGCGACACGGGTGCAACGGCGAACTCGCTCACCGTGGCGGGCCAGAACATCGACGCGCTCAAGCTCAACCTCACGACGTTCAAGTCGAATCTCGAAGAAGTCGACGTCGAGACGGCGATGACCGAGTTGACCACCCGTCAGGTGGCGTACCAGGCGGCAATGCTCGCGACCTCCAAGGTCATGGGTCTTACACTCACTGATTATCTGCGATGAGCCAGTTGACGCTCGTGGGCGCTGAGCCCGAAGAGCTGATCGTTCGGTCGGACCTGTTGGGAGATCTCACGCTTCGCCCCAGCGACACGTTCACCTTTCCGCAGGGCATCCTCGGCTTTCCGGAATGCCGCAAGTTCGGGATCGTGCGCGGGGGAAACGATCGTTTGTACTGGATGCAGTCGCTGGAATACTCGGCGCTGGTCTTCCTGCTCGTCGATCCGTTCGCGGTGTTCGACAACTACGCCGTCGACGTGCCGCCGTCGCACCTCATGCAGCTCGGCGCGCTGAACCCGGCCGACATCGCGCTACTCGCCTTCGTCACGCTGCCCGGGCAGACCGGCGAGCCGCCGACGGTGAATCTGCAAGGGCCGCTGGCGATCAACTTTCGCACGCGGCGCGCCAAGCAGATCGTGTTCGCGGAGGCGGAGTACGGGGTGCGTGTGCCGGTGGATCTGAACAACGTGATCGCCTAGAGAATTCTCAAAACCTTCGCTCTCGCGAAGGTTTTGCGCAGACGGCGCTAAAGTCGGACGAGCAACCGACGATAATGAACACCAGCGACGACGACATAGCCATCGCTACCGGAGCACGGACGCTCCAAAGAACAGTTCATGGAGGAACACCACGATGCGTATCAACACGAACGTCAGCGCGCTCACCGCGCTCAGCAACCTGAACAAGGTTCAGGATGCGATCGGCAGCTCGATGCAGAAGCTCTCCTCGGGCTTCCGTATCAACAAGGCGGGCGACGATGCAGCCGGACTCGGCATCTCGAACCAGATGGGCGCCGACATCAAGGCGATGACGCAGGCCTCGCGTAACGCGGAGCAGGCGGGTTCTGTGCTTCAGATCATGGACGGCGCAACGTCGAACGTCCAGTCGATCCTCGAGCGCATGAAGGAACTGGCTGCGCAGTCGGCTTCGGACACCGTCGATTCTGGCGCCCGCGGCAAGATCGACAGCGAGTTCGGCACGCTGACGTCGGAACTCGATCGTATCGTCTCCACCACGAAGTTCCAGGGTGCCTCGCTTCTGAACGGCACGTTCGGCAGCAAGGTCACGAACCTGGGCACGGTGAACGCGGCCGCGGTCGGTAGCCTCACTGGCGCGACCCACGTGGGCAGCGTCACGGTGTCGACGGCTTCGACCCTTTCCGGCATCGCCGGCAACGTGACCGCTTCGGTCGTCAACAACGGCACGAACACCCTGGGCACGATCTCGGGTGCGACGGCGACGTTGGCCGTCCTGAACCCGACCTACGTCAACGGCCTGACGGCTGGTGGCAACCTGACCGTGACCAGCACCTCGAAGCAGACGGACCTGGCTGGTGTCAGCGGCGGAACGAACATCATCAGCGCCACCGTGACGGCCATTGCGGTTGGAGCGGGTGGTAGCGACGCGGCGAATGCCGCGACCCTCGCCCCGGGCACCTATCACGTTGGTCACGTCGGCGCGGCGCAGTCCGGCTCGACAGACCTCGTGGCCCTGTTCGACTCGAACAACGTGAAGGTTGCCGGTAGCGACACCACCTTCAACTCGAACGACGTTGCCATCACCTTCGCCGGTACCGGCGTCAAGCTGACGGTTGCCGGTACGACGACCGCCGCCGCTTTCGACACCGCGACGACGACCGCGAACGCGTTCACCGTGAAGCAGGAGTACAACCTGAACGTGTCCGGCGGCACGCCGCTGCAGGGTGCGCAGGCGCAGCAGACCGTGATCGACGACGGCACGGCGCAGACCGTGACGTTCTCGAACTACGGTATCAACCTCGACATCGCGTCGGGCCCGGGTAACTACAACAACCTGAACAACAAGACCATCTCGGTCACCGCCGACAAGGCTGTGCAGCTCGACGGCACGACCACGGCTGGCGCGCCGGTTACCGCGAAGGTCAAGCTGAACGCGAACCCGGCCGCTCAGAACCTCGACTTCAACGCCACCTTCGGTGTGCACATCGTGCTCGGCGCTGGCGCGACGGCCTCGAACCTCGGCACCGAGTTCACGGCCGGCACGAACAAGATCGTCCAGAACAGCGGCACCTCGGCGCAGTTCCTCGTCAGCTCCTCGCAGAGCTACACGGGCAACGACTTGATCAGCCTTGCCGCGATCGATCTCACCTCGACCACGCTCGGCGTCAGCCGCGGCGCGATCGATCTGACCACGGCGGCCAGCGCGCAGACCGCGCTGACCACGATCGACAACGCAATCACCTCGGTTGGAACGGCGATCGGCTCGATCGGTGCCGCTGAAAACCGCGTGATGTACGCGAACACGAACGTCAAGACGGCGATCCAGAACTTCACGGCGGCGCAGTCGGCCATCAAGGACGTCGACATGGCGCAGGAAATGACGACCTTCTCGAAGAACCAGATTCTGTCCCAGGCCAGCACCGCGATGTTGGCGCAGGCGAACCAGCTTGGCCAGAGTGTCCTCAAGCTGCTCCAGTAGTTCGAGCCCGCTTGAAGAACTCCCGAAGGCGGAAGGGCACTTTGCCCTTCCGCCTTCGGGAGCTTCGGCTATCTGCCGATACTCTCCGACAGATACAGTCGAACATTGAGGAATAAGGAATGACGACTCCGCTCACGAGCATCCAGGGTTTGGGCAGCGGCATCAAATGGCAGGACTTGGTCGATCAGCTCATCGCTGTCGACACCTCCCAGCAGCTCACGCCCATCACCAACTCGTCGGCGTCCAAGACGGCGACGATGAACGGGTGGACGCAGTACGGTACCGCGGCCGCCACGTTGCTGACGTCCGTGAGCGGACTCACGAACGGCTCGGCCTTCGGTGCCGTGGGGATCTCGGCGCCGAACAGCGCGACCACCGGCCGCACGCTGCTCACGGCGAGCGCGGCGGCGACGGCGACTCCCGGCACCTACAACGTGCAGGTGCTCAGCACCGCCGCGGCGCAGCAGCTCAGCGGCAACGTCGTGTCCGACGCCACCGCGGCACTCGGTGTGAGCGGGCAGTTCATCGTCGGCGGCAAGGTGGTCACCGTCGCCAACACCGACTCGGTCAACGCCATCCGCGACAAGGTCAACGCGCTGAATACCGGCGCGTCGGCCACGCACGTGTCGGCGTCCGTGCTCCAGTTGGGCGGCTCGTCGACGCGCCTCGTATTGTCGAGCGATCTGGGCGGCGCCGCCGGCGTCGACCTGCGCGACGCGCGCGCCACCGGTGCCGCGCCGAGCCTGATCACACAGCTCGGGTTCATCGATGGAAAGACGACGAATCTGGGAGCCGACGGCGCCGCGCGCAGCGCGTTCTTCTCGAGCTCCTCGCAGAACGTCTCGCTGTTGGCGACCGGAGTCTCGTCCTATCCCGCGTCGAGCACGATCAACGTCAACGGTCACGCGGTCACCGTCGACGTGCAGAATCAGAGTCTCGCGGCGATCGCGGCGAGCATCAATGCGGCGCAGCCGAACACGGCGTCGGTCGAGACCGTGACCAACGGCGGCACGACGACGTATCGGCTCGCCATCGCCGGCACCGTGACCGCAACGGCGGCCGCGGGCTCGCAGCCGGTGCTCGACCTGCTTGGTCTGTCGCGCGGAACCACGGGCGTGGTGCAGCAACAGCTCTCGACGTCGAACGTGCTCCTGGATTCGAGCGGCGTCACGGCGACGGGCTCGACGACGTTGCTCGGGCTCAAGATCTCCGGCGGGATCGGTGCGCAGGTCGGCGACACGTTCACCTTCGCCGGCACCAAGGCGGACGGCACGACTCCCGTATCGCTCACCGAGACGGTCGACGGCACGAAGACGATCGACCAGATGCTGAGCGACATCAGCACGGCCTTCAGCGCCACGGGCCGTCACGTGACCGCGTCCGTCGCCGGCGGAAAGATCTTGCTGACTGACGACGTGGGCGGCGATTCCGGACTTTCCTTTTCCGCGACCGCGAGCAACCAGAGCGGAGTCGCCGATCCTGTTACCGGCGCGAACGTGAGCTTCGGCAGCGCGGCGACGACCGCGGTGGGACGCAAGCGTGAGCTGACGGCTGGCACCGACGCGCGCGTGCTCGTCAACGGCATCGGGTTGAACCGATCGAGCAACAGCATCAGCGACGCCATCCCGGGCGTGACGCTCAATCTGCAGCAGGCAGAGGCCGGAACGACTATCGCCGTGACCGTGTCGCGCGACTCGAGCAAAGCGGCGGCGGCGATTCAGTCCTTCGCGTCGGCGTACAACGCGCTGCAAACGTTCGTCACGTCGGCGATCGCGTCGGGCGGCGCGCTGCAGTTCAACGCCGCCGTGCGCTCGTCGTTCAACAGCATCAAGAACACGCTGCTCGTCAGCATCCCCGGTTTGCCGTCCGGCAGCACGTACAGCAGTGCCGCACTGGTCGGCGTGGCGCTCGACAAGACGGGGAAGCTCGTCGTCGATTCGACCGCGCTCAATGCCGCGCTCGCGGCCAACCCGGGTGCGGTCAAGGCGCTCTTCCAGACCAATGGCGTGGCCGCGGCCGCGAACTTCAGCTATCTCACGTCCACGGACAAATCGGCGGCCGGCGCGTATGACGTGAACATCACGCGCGCGGCAACGAACCCCGCGGTGACCGGCACGGCGACCAACTTCGCGTACGTCGCCGGCGCAACGCCGGACACGTTCACGATCAGCGATTCCAGCTCGGGGAAGTCGGGTTCCATTTCGCTCGCGACCGGCGACACGCCCGACTCCGTTGCCGCCAAGTTGAACACGTTGTTCCAGGCGCAGGGACTGCGGCTCGCCGCGTCGAACGTGGCCGGAAAGCTCACGCTGAAGGGACTCGACTACGGTAGCAGCCCGTCGTTCACGATCGGATACACGACCGCGAACGGCATCAACGTCGCGGGCCAGCTCGGCATCGCGGCGGGCATCGTGCGCAACGGACTCGACGTGCAGGGCAGCTATGCGAGCGGCGGTACGACCTACGCGGCGACGGGTGCCGGCCAGACGCTCACGGGCGCAGTGGGCACGGCGGTCGAGGGGCTGGCGGTCTCGTACAGCGGCAGCGCGGACGTCGCCACGAGCCACCTCGATTACGCCGTGGGCGTCGCCGGACAGGCGGGGCGGATCGCCAATTCGATCAGCGCCACGGACGGCACCGTTTCCCTTCAGACGGCGGCCCTGCAGAAGAGCATCGCCGACCTGGCGACCCGCGCGACCTCCGTGCAGGGACGCCTCGATCGGACCAAAACGGCGCTGCTAAAGCAGTTCACCGACATGGAAACGGCGCTCTCCAAGATCACCGCGCAGGGCACCTGGTTGACACAACAGATCAATGCGATGAACGGTGTTAAGAGCTCGGGCAACTGAGCCGATAGTAAATGGCATGAGCTACTCAAACTATGCCTCCCAGGCGAACAAGTACCGCGAGCGGGAAATCGTCGCCGCTTCGCCTGCGAAGCTCGTCGTGATCGTCTACGATCACGTGCTGTCCAGTCTCATGCGTGCCCGCGCGGCGGGCGACGCGAAGAACATCGAGCTGCGCCTCGATTCGCTCGGTCGCGCGCGCGCGGGCATCATGGAATTGCTCGCCACTCTCGACGTCGACAAGGGCGGCGCCCTCGGCGTGAACCTGCGCTCGATCTATGGCTTCGTGTTCACGCAGCTCATGGATGAGTCGCGGAACCCCGAGGCCAAGCGCCTCGAGCGCTTGATCGCCATCGTCACCGACCTGCGCGACGCGTTCGCGACGATCGGCGCCGACAGCGCGCAGGTTTCGGCGGCCTGATGTCCGCCAGTCGCTCGAGCGCTATCGCGCTCCACGTGGAGGCCGCCAAGCGGCTGCTCGGGGAGCTCGAGCAGCACTCGGCTACGGCACTTGGTGCGCTCGGACGCGACAGCGGCTCGGACTTCTTCGCGGCTGTGGAAGAGCGCGATCACGTGCTCGAGCAGCTGAACACCGTGGTCGAAGCGCTTGCACACGAGCGCCACGAGATCGAGCAGCCCGGCGCCGAGCACGACGACCGCACTGGAGCGCTTCTCGCCGAAATGGCGCGGGCAGCCGCGGCAGCGCTGGAGTCGCACGAGAATCTCGTCGCTCGCACGCAGCAGGAGCGCGACCGGCTCGCCGGCGCGTTGCAGCGTACGAACCGCGCCGATTCGGTGGCCGATCAGTATGCCGTCGCATCGAGCGGCGTTCCGCAGCGAACCCTTTCGGTCAGAGGGTGATGCAGATGGCCGAGCCGCTGATGAGACACGAAGCCGCGAATTCGGCGACTTCTCGCGTTCGGGGGGGAGGACTCACCCGGGGCGAGGCGCCGGTCGACGAGCAGAGCATTCCGGACCAGTACGAGCTCTTGCTGGGCAAGATCGCTCGGGCGGAGCGCGAGCTCGAGGAAGGCGGCTCGGAAGGCCGGAGCAGCCACTTGGAGGAGGCGTCGGGGATCGTTTTCGATCTCCTGTACAGCCTGGACTTCAAGAATGGCGGCGAGCTGGTGCCTCGTTTGGCGGCGCTGTATGGCTACATCGCGAACGAGCTTTTGAACGTAGGACGGAGCGGAGATCGCGTACAATTAGCACATCTTCGCGACATGATAACGACACTAAGGCAGTCTTGGTACGGGACTAAGAACGCGGCGTGAGGCGTTGGAACAGGCCTGTCCAACTTTTTTTCATCCGGCGCTAAAGCTTTCCCGGGTACGTCCGATACTCAGGTGCGGAGGGAACACATGCAAATCTATCCGAAGAACACTGGGCCGCTGCGCCCGGACATCACCCGCACCTCTCAGCCCGCCGACGTCTCGGACCGTGGTTCGGTCCAGCCGATCGGGTCGGCGCCATCCGCATCGGACCGTTCGGACAAGGTTCAGATCTCGGATGCTGGACGTGCGCTTGCCGCTCGCGGCGAACGCGCTGGGTCGGCAGGGCTGGATCCCGCACGGGCTGACGCCATTCGTGGCCGCATCCTGAGCGGAGCATACGATACGCTGCAGGTTGTCGACGCGGTGGCGCGCCGGCTCCTCGACACTGGGGATCTCTGATCTCCGTTCCGATTCACTCACGGACCGTGCAATGAAGTTCCTCGTCGTCGACGACTCTGTCACGATGCGTCGAATCATCATGAACGCGCTCGAGCGCATCGGCTACACCGAAGCGGTCGAGGCCAGCAACGGACACGAAGCGCTCGGTCTGTTCGACGCGAGCATCGGGTTCATCATCACCGACTGGAACATGCCCACGATGAGCGGGCTCGAGTTCGCGCGGAGCGTCCGCGGGAACCCCTGCGGTTCCTCGGTGCCGATCCTCATGGTCACCACCCGTGGTGCCCGCGAGGACATCGTCGCCGCGGTCGAAGCGGGGGTGAACAACTACATCCTGAAGCCCTTCACGCCGTCGGTGCTGAAAGACAAGATCGACCGGCTTCTGGCGTCCGTCGAAGCAGCGGCATAAGGAAATTCAGATGAGACCCCCGGAAGAGCTGCTGTATGACTCGGAAGCGTCGCTGCGGCTCGTCGATCACGCGATCGAGGAGCTGAGCACCTCGGGGGCGGACCTGGATCGCGATGCACGCATCCTCCTCGAGCACGCGATCGCCCAGCCGGGTGGATTCGCCGAGTTGTCGCGGACGCTGCTTCGCGCATACACCGAGACTGCCGGCATCGTCATCCGCATTCGCGAAAGCTGTGGAATGGCTGACGACGCGGGCGTCGACAAGCTGCAGCAGATGCACGGCCGCCTGCGCGAGGTGTCGTCGGCCACCGAACTGGCGGCGACGGACATTCTCGACGGCTTGAGCCGCACGGTGCAGCTCGTCGAGCAGCTCGACGCGCCCGTCGCGCTTTCCGACGAGGACCGTCACCGCATGGTCGCCTCGGTGCGCGACGAGTTGAGCGGCGTGATGAACCACCTGCAGTTCCAGGACATCACGGCGCAGCAGCTCGGCCACATCGCCAGCCTCCTGGGCGACATGCATCGCCGCATCAATCAGATCGTGACGGTATTCGAGCAGCCGGCCGCTCTGTTCGCGCGAGACGAGTCGCTCGCCGGCTCCTTCGACCCCAACGCGACGACGACCCCGTCGGCGGATCGCCAGGCGGTGGCCGATGAGATCTTCGCTATCCGCGCCGAACGCAAGACGGCCTGACGTTCACCCGGCTGACGGCCTGCTTCCGATGTCTTCCGCCGCCGATCCCGCTGGCGCCGCTGCTGCCCCAGAGTTGAACGAAGTTGCGCTCCGCCTCGACGATCTCGAGGCGGGGCGCGCTGACGCGCTCGCCGCGCTGCGTCCCGCGCTGCATCGCGTCGTCGTCTCCTCCGGCATCAGCGGCGCGGTCAAGACGCTCGTGGTGCAGGCGCTGCTGCTGCTCGACGATCCGCGCATTGCCGACGGCCGCGCCGGCGCGCCCTTCCTCCACAAGATTCGCAAGCTCGTCGACGCGGCCCGTGCCGCGCACGCCGACGGCGCCGCCATGCCGGCCACACGAGCGACGCAGGCGGGGCGCGCCGAGTTCAGTCCCGACGCGCTTCTGTCGCCCAACACCGATCGCGGTCTCGTTGAAGAGTTCGTGCTCGAGAGCCGCGAGCAGCTCGAGATCGCCGAGTCCGCGTTGCTCAGGCTCGACACCGATCCCGACGATGTCGACGCGCTCGACACGCTCTTCCGCGCGCTGCACACCATCAAGGGCACGTCGGCATTTCTTGGCGTGGAGCACGCGACGGAGCTCGCGCACCACGCCGAGTCGCTGCTCGTGCGTGTGCGGTCGGGTGCGGCGGTGTGCAGCGGCGAATTGTCGAATCTCGTATTCCGCAGCATCGACATGCTCGACTCGATGCTCGTGTCGATCGAACGCGCGGCCGACGGCGAGACGGCGATGCTTCCCGACGGATTCCGTCCGCTGTTGGGCATTCTTCGCGACGGCCCCACGTCGGACGTGCAGGAAGGCGAACGCGGACGCCGCTCGGGCAAGATGCGCCGCCTGCGCTTCGCCGACACCAGCGTGCGCGTTCGCTCGGCCGATCTCGACCGCCTCGTGGGCGTGGTGCGCGAACTGGTGCTCACGCATACGATGTTGTCGCGCGACCCCGCGTTGCGCGCCGGCGCGAACCAAGAGCTCGGCCGCAAGATCGCGCACGCCGAGCGGCTGGCGTTCGAGCTCGAGGAAGTGGCGACGGAGCTGCGCACCGTGCCCTTCGCGCCTACGATGCAGAAGCTCGCGCGGCTCACGCGCGACGTTGCGTACCAGAGCGGCAAGTCCATCGAGCTCGTGACCGAAGGCGATGAGATTCTCGTGGAGCGCACGATGGCCGACGCGCTCGCCGATCCGCTGCTGCACATGGTACGCAACGCGATCGACCACGGCATCGAGTCCACGGCGGCGCGGCGGCTCGCCGGCAAGCCCGACGCGGGACAGTTGCGCGTGACCGCGCAACGGCTCGGCACGCAGCTCGTCATCGAGATCTCCGACGATGGCCGCGGCATGCGTGTGGAGGAGCTGGTGCGCACGGCCGTGGAGCGCGGCCTGATCAACCCCGACTCCCCGCTCTCCGACCAGGAAGCGTTTGCCCTGATTTTCCGACCCGGCTTCTCGACGGCCGCGGTGGTCACCGAGCTTTCCGGACGGGGCGTCGGCATGGACGTCGTCCGCACGAACGTGGAGCAGGTCGGCGGCGCGATCGAGACTGCCTCTCGCGTAGGCCAGGGAACGACGTTTACCATTCGTCTCCCGTTCCGGTCGCAGCCGGCGCGCAGCCCGCAGCAAACCTGGGTGGATTCGCAGAGGACGATCGGCCTGATCGCATGACAATTCCGGTATTGCACCCGCACGAGTCGTGGACGCGAATGGTCATCGCGATCTCCGGCTCGAGCGGGCTCATTGGCTCGGCACTCGTCCGCGCGCTCGACGCGCACGGGCACGAGATCCGTCCTCTCGTGCGGCGCGCGGCGCGAACGCCGCTCGAGATTTCGTGGGATCCGGAGGGCGGAACGATCGACACGAGCCGCCTCGAGGGCGTCGACGCCGTGGTCAATCTCGCGGGCGAAAATATCGCGCAGCGCTGGACGGGCGGCGCCAAGCGCCGTATTCGCGACAGCCGCGTGAAGGGCACGGCGCTGCTCGCGCGAACGCTGGCGCTGCTTTCCGCCAAGCCGCGCGCCTTTCTGAGCGGTTCGGCGGTGGGTATCTACGGCGATCGCGGCGACGAGACGCTGGACGAAGCGAGCGCACCCGGCTCGGGTTTTCTCGCGTCTGTCTGCAAGGACTGGGAAGCGGCCACCGCGCCGGCGAGTGATGCGGGCATTCGCGTGATACATCTTCGTACGGGCATCGTGCTCTCTTCCACCGGCGGCGCGCTCGCGAAGATGCTCCCGGTTTTCCGCCTCGGCGCCGGCGGCCGATTGGGCAGCGGGAAGCAGTGGATGAGCTGGATCTCCCTCACCGACCACATCGAGGCGACGGCGTCTCTGCTGCGCAACGACTCCGCGGCGGGAGCGTACAACCTCGTGGGTCCGAACCCGGTGACGAACGCGGAGTTCACGCGAACGCTGGCCAACGTGCTCCGCCGCCCCGCGGCGCTCACCGTTCCGCGGTTCGCGCTCGCGCTAGCGCTAGGCGAGATGGCGGACGAAACGGTGCTCGCCAGCCAACGCGTGCGGCCGCGCCGGTTGCTCGAGTCGGGTTACGCGTTCGGACGGCCGACCCTCGAGGCCGCACTGCGCGCGTAGGTCAGGCAATCAGCGCACTCAACCGATCGGAGAACACCCGGCTCGCCGTAAGCCGCGTGCCGTCGCGCATGATCACGATGTACTCCCCATGGAACCACGGCTCCAGCTCCTTGATCCGATCGATGTTCACGATCGCCGAGCGGTGGATGCGAACGAAGGTCTTGGGGTCGAGCTTCGCCTCCATGTTCTTCATGCTCTCGCGCAACAGGTGCGCTTCGCTCTTGGTGTGCACCTTGACGTAGTTCCCAGAGGCTTCCACCCAGTCGATCTCCTCGGTGCGGACGAAGAACACGCGGCCGCTCGACTTGATGATGAGGCGCTCGGGGTACTTCCGCTCTTCGTGAAGCTCCTCGAGCAGCGAGACGATGCGCGAGTCGATGACCGGACCCTGCGCGTGGTTGCGCGCGAGCTGTCCGCGCGCGCGCTCGAGGGCCTTCTCGAAGCGCGTCTGGTCGAACGGCTTGAGAAGGAAGTCGAGGGCGTGGATCTCGAAGGCGCGAATGGCGTGTCCGTCGTGCGCGGTGACGAAGACGATCGCCGGCAGGTTCGTGGGCTCGAGGTTCTCGACCACCTCGAAGCCGTCCATGCCCGGCATCTGCACGTCGAGGAACACGAGATCGGGCTGGGCACGCTCGATCGTTTCCACGGCGCTCGCGCCGTCGGAGCAGATGGCGACGATCTCGACGTCGGGCTGCAGCTCGAGCAGCGACGAGATGCGGTCGCGTCCGAGCTCTTCGTCGTCGACGATCACCGCGCGGATCTTCTTCGATTCATTGGAGGAGGAAGTCATCAGTCAGCCGCCGTTCGTTCATATGGGTGGAAGGGAATCGCCATGGTCACGTGCACGCCCTCACCGGGCGCGCCGCGGAGCGAAAAGGCATGTCGATCGCCGTACAGGTGCGCCAGCCGTTGGCGGGTGCTCGCCAGGCCGACGCCTTCCTTGTGGCCCGAGCGAAGTCCGCGTCCATCGTCGACGACGTCGCAGCGGAGCATGTCACCCTCGCGCCGGACGGAAATTGCGATCGAGCCCTGGCCAAGGTCGCCGAATCCGTGACGAAACGAATTTTCGACGAGGGGTTGGAGAAAGAGATTGGGCACGCGGGCGTCGCGCGTCTCCGGGTCCACGTCGAGTGAGACGCGAAGTCGGTCGCCGAACCGGATCGACATGATCTCCATGTAGCGCTGGAGAAAGTCGAGCTCCGACTGAAGCGGTACTTCCTGCGCGCCGATGTTTTGCAGCGACATGCGAAGCAGGTCGCTCAACGCCGCCACCATCGAGTCAGCACGGCGCACGTCTTTGTGCATCAGGGCCGAAATCGAATGGAGCGTGTTGAACAGAAAGTGGGGCTGGAGCTGCATGCGCAGCATCTGCAGCTGTGCCTGGGCGAGGCGGGCCTCGAGCTGCGAGGCGCGGAGCGCACGGTCCTTCGAGACGCGATAGTAGACGACGGCGTGATGGATGATGACGATCACGCAGAAGACCAGGGCGTCGAGCACCGTCCAGGAGAGCAGGGACTGCCCGAAGAACTGCGGCAGGTTGGCGAGGGTGACCCCGGCTGCCATTCCGGCCATCGCGACCGAGAAGATCGCGACGTGGACGACAACGAACATCACCATGGCGCCGAGCTGCACGGCCCAATTCCGGGCCCGCTGGTGCCCCCAGACGGGGAATCGCTTGGCGACGAACATCACCAGAGGCGTGAGGAGCGCCCAGGAGTACGTGAAGATCAACTCGGCCGGCACGAGCTGCGTGAGCGAAACCGGGTCGCCCACGAGCCGGCTGTAGAAATACCGCTCGATGGAGTAGAGGACCGCGATGATCGTGGCCACGCCGAACACCACCAGGGTGAACCCCACCTGGCGCCCGCGAATGGCGGCCTGATCGGCTGCCCGCGTGAGTCCTAGAATGCTGTATTCGCCCGTTTGCGCGAACGGCTCGGGCTGGGCCGGCGTGCGCGACAGAGAGGGACGGTTTCTCAACGTCGTCAGAAAATCCGCGTCCGAGAGCAGTGGGGCCGACATTGGTCCTCAGGTGTTACTACCGGAAACCGCCGCCGACAGTTTCGTCCCGGCGCTAATCCGTTAGACACCGCAACGTGAAAAAGGGGACCCGGGGCCGCTGTAGAGGTTTTGTAATGGCGGAGTGGCCGATTCGTGACACGAGAAGGCCCCTCCGATTTTGCGGTCAGAGGGGCCCCTCGTGCCGACGGCCGAGGTGTTCACTCCCCCGGATCCATCGATGTGGTGAGATGCATCGGGCGTGCCGTTAGGCGAATTGCGGCGGGTGCTTTTTGTGGAAATCCGTGGCCGACTGGAAGGCGTGGGCCACGACGAGACTCTTTTCGTCCTGGAAGATCGGGCCCATGATGTACATGCCGGTTGGCAAGGGCACGGTGACCGGGGGCGGCGGCGGCGGTGCCGCGGCGCGCGTCGTATCGCCGCCTCGTCCAGCGCCGCCGCGGCCGCCGCGGCCGGCCTGCGGAATCGCGAAGCCGGTCGGCACCACGATCGACGGCGTCCCGGTGATGTTCGTGAGCGAGGTGTTCTCCTGCGGCGTGACGACGACGTCGTACTTCGAGAAGAGGTCCCACATCTGGTTCATCGCCGCGACGCGGACGCGATTGGCGTTCACGTAGTCCACGGCCGGAATGAACTGCGCGGCGCGGAAGGTGTTCGGCCAGGTGCTGTACGGCTCGAGCTCCTTGATCTTGCTGTTCAGCGTGTCGGGCTCGAACGCCGCCCCGCACTCGGAGTTTAGAATAATTGAATCCAAGTATCCATAATTCGGCGCGGGAATCTCGATCGGCTCGAGCTTGGCGCCCCGGGCCTCGAGCACCTTGAGGAAGTTCATCGCCTCGGGGATCGGCGTCGTCGTGCCGTCGGGAGAGCGCCGGTCGAAGCTCGACTTGAAGTACGCGATCTTGAGCTGCGACAGCTTGGTGCCGGCATTCCAGTTGAACGGGTACTGCTTCACCGAGTAGTCGATGCCGTCCGGCCCCTGGATCGCGTCGAAGACGAGCGCGCAGTCTTCGGCGCTGCGGCAGATGGGGCCGAGCTTGTCCGTAGTCCAGGAGAGCGCCATGGCGCCGGCGCGCGAAACGCGACCGAAGGTCGGACGAAAGCCGGACACGCCGTTCGTACGCGAGGGCGACGTGATCGAGCCATTCGTCTCCGAGCCGATGCTGAAGCCGACGCAGCCCGCGGCGGTGGCCGACGCCGGGCCAGCCGATGAGCCGCTCGCGCCGGGCGAGAGCTGCTCGGGGATCCACGGATTCCTCGTGTAGTCCTTCCACCAATGGTTGCCCTGCGCCAGCGAGCCGAGGGTGAGCTTGGCGATGAGAATCGCGCCCGCTTCGTCGAGCCGCTTCACGACGGTGGCTTCGTAGTCGAACGTCTGATTCTGGTAGAGGCCCGCTCCCCACGTGGTGGGATAGCCCTTCACGGCGAGAAGATCCTTCGCGCCCCACGGAATGCCGTGCAGTGGACCGCGATACTTGCCGCGCGAAATCTCGGCGTCCATCTCCTTGGCCTGCTTGAGCGCGCGCTCCTCGGTGAGATTCACCACGAAGTGCAGCTGCGGGTCATAGCGCTTGAGCCGCGAGAGATACATCTCGGTGAGCTCGGAGGGCTTCACCTTGCGCGTGCGCACGAGCTCCGAGAGCTGCGTCACCGGCGCGTAGGCCAGCTCCTCGAGGCTGCCCGGACGCGCCATGACCGGCACCTTGCTGCGCACCGTCATCGTCTTGCTCTTCTTGGCGAGCTCCTTTCCGGGAGGCACCGGGTCGAACACGATGGCCGGAAGCATGCTCTGGTCGAGCGGCTCTTTGTGCAGCTGCTTGAGAGTGTCGCGCATCGTGGTGAGGCTGCGCAGCATGGCGGTGCGCTCCTCATCGGAGAAGCTGAGACCGGAGATCTCTTCCGCCGACGCGATCATCTCCTTCGTGATTTCGGGACCTTGCTGTTGTTGGAGTTGGCCCCACAACACGCCCGGCATCAACGTCGATCCGAGACCGATGGAGCCGAAGTAGGTCATGAAGGCGCGGCGGTCGTACTTGGTGTCTGACATAAGGATGGGCGAGGGTCGAAGGGCGTGGTACACGCGCACTAATCCTGCCCGTTGGGTGCAGGTGCCCGCAAGATGCCGCGGCCGTCCCATCGCCACGCGACGTGCGGCGAAAGGAGATGCGCGCCGCCGATCCACCGATCGATTCCGGCGACGTCCATCCAGTCGAGATCCCCATCGAGGGCGCGGCGTCCGTCGTCGGTGATGGCGACGCGCGCCTGGAGCATCGAGCCGTTATGGAGCGCGTTCTCGAGCGTCACGAGGGGAAGCGGACCGCGCGCGAGATCGCGGAGCCGGCGCCAGAAGGTCCAGTCGCCCATGAAGACGCGCTCTTCGGTCTGTTGTTGCGCCGGGAACAGATCGATGAAGCGCATGTCGCCGTCGCGACGCAGGATCTCGAGAATCGAGCGCTCGGTGCGCGGAAGACCGGTTCGCGCATCGGGAAAGTCCTCGAGCAAGCGGCGCATCGCGCCATCGAGGAAGGGGAGCGCGCTGGTGTCGCGCGCGAGCAGGCGCTCGATCGCCCGTGGATCATCACCGGTGAAAGCGCTCCACATGGCCTGGCCGAGGGAGAGCTGCCGCTCGGAGACGCGCCGTCTGGTGTCGAGCAGCGACGCGAGCTGGTCGGGCGTGAGCTGGCCCAGTCCGAAGAACGGCTCGACCGCGGGAAATTCTCCGATGCAGATGAGGCTGAGCGTGTAGTGGCGCGCCGGCTGGCGCGCGAACCAGTCGAGCTGTCGCACGAGGAGGAGCTGATCGTGGAGGTCGTGCTCGAACCAGAGGACCACCTCGTCGGCCGTTGCTGCTCGGGCCATGCCGCGATCCCAGCGCTCGTGCATGGCGAGCGCCTCGTCGTACGAGATGAATTCGCCGGCGTGGAAGCGGGCGCGCGCCTCACGAAACGTGGCATCGTCCACGTCGCGGGGCACGGGGCCCTCGTACAGCACGTCGCCCCAGACCGTGATCTCGCCGGGAACGCCCGACTGCTCGAGGCCGATGCGCGTGGCGTCGCCGTTCAATATGTGCAGCATCGTGCGCTGTGACATCGTGTGCTCTCCGTCGCCCGGCCGTAAGGCATGGGCATCGAATGTACGCCGAGATTCGACGCCGCGGCGTTGCAATCCGGCGGTGAGGCCCTATATCCAGGCCAGTGGCAACGAGTTGCGGCCAGCTGAAACCAGCAGGCGTCATCTCTCGTTGTTCTCTCCGAAGACATATGACAACAATCATTCTCGAGGGTGTCCTGTTCGTCGCGTTGCTCGCGGCAATCGGTACCCTTTTTTACTTGGTGATCGTGTACTTCACGCCAGTAGGTGTTCGGCTTCGCCAGAGGCAAAACCGAATGCGACTCGACCGCGCGGCCGAGCTGGTGTGTCCGATTCACGGACCGCGCTCAACCACCGATCTGGTTCGCCTCACCAGCGGGGAATTGCTGTGCCCCGATTGTTACAAGGAGACTGTCCATGGGTAGCTCGATCGGCGATCGTCTGTCGTCCGTCGGTTTCGACCACTTGAACGGAGGCAGCGACATGGGTCGAAAGATCCGTCGCGTGCTCGGAGTGATCGTGGTGCTGCTCGCCGCGCTCGTGCTGCTGCCGACGACGATCACGTACGTGAACCCCGGCTTCGTGGGCATCGTCATTCACCGCGCCGGCGGCGGCGTGGACAAGACGCCGCTCGGGCCCGGGCTTCACTTGAAGAATCCGTTGACGACGGGCATCGAAGAGTATCCGGTGTACATGCAGACGCTCGTGCTGGCGAAAAATCCCGTCGAGGGCTCGCCCGCCAACGAGGAGATCAACGTCAACAGCAAGGAGGGACAGCCGATCTCGCTCGACGTGTCGATGAGCTTCGAGCTGGACCAGGACAAGACGCCGGCGCTGTACTCCACGTTCCGCCGCGACATCTCGTCGATTCAGCACGGCTACGTGAAGCAGTCGATTCGCCAGGCGCTGCAGGAAGTCGTCGGCAACGAGGAGATCGCCGCGGTGATCGGACCGAAGAAGGCCGAGGCGGTGAATCAGACCCAGCTGCTGCTGTCGCAGCGGCTCGCGCAGTACGGTATCATCGTGAAGCAGTTCACGATCAACGAGCTGCGCGCGCCGCCGGCGGTGATCGAAGCGATCAATCAAAAGAACGTCATGCAGCAGCAGTCGCTCACGGCGCAGAACGAGCTGCAGAAAAACACTTTCAACGCGCAGGGCGACTCGATCAAGGCCGCGGGTCAGGCGAAGGCGATTCTTTCGTTGGCCGAATCACAGGCGAAAGCGAACGAGCTGCTGAGCCGCAGCATCACGCCGAACCTGGTGCAGTACGAGATGGCGAAGAAGTGGGACGGCAAGATGCCGCAGGTGAGCGGCTCGGCGATTCCGATGATCCAGATGCCGAAGCCGTGATCGAAATGCTCGTCAGCTTTTTCTCAGCGCCAATCCCAGGCTGACGACGGACAACGCGAGCGCCGCGATGGCAATGCCCATCGTTCTCGACGTGCCCGAGCCACCAGCGCCGGCGGAGATCTTCGTGATCGACGCCGGCGTTTTGCTGCCCGCCGGTCCGGTCCACTCCACGCGGTTGCCGTCGGCGTAGGTCTGGAACGCCGGCCACTGAACCTCGGCGTCGGTCTTGGGGTTCACGGCGACGAAGGGGAACTCGACGAAGCGTTCCGGCTCGAGCGTGCCCGTCCACACGGCGGCGACGATGCGCTTCGCCGAATCGCGTACCACCTCGAGCTGCCAGCCCGGCACGTCGCCGAACGAGCTCACTCTGACGTCGGCGGGAAACCGGAGCTCGACGCGCGTGGTGGCGACGTTCTTCTCGTTCGGTACGCGAAGGACGTAGCGCTCGTAGGCGCCCGGCGCGGACGCCTTGGGAAAGACCACCGCGTGGCCGAAGAGGAGCGTGGGAACGATCAACGTCAGCGCGATCGCGGCGCACGAGATGAGAACGCTGCGCGGAGTCGTGCGCGTGGTCGTGCGTGCGGTCGTGTGTGCGGAGGATTTCATTGCGGCGATTCCGGAGTGACCGGTGGACGTGGCTCGCCGGCGACCGCCGGCGGCGAAACGTAGGCGAGAAGTCCGCCCAGGAGAACGACGAGACCGACAATCGCGATCTCGCGCGCCAGCGAGGCGCGAAACGCGTCGGTGGGATGCGGCGCGTCTGGCGACAGCGTGATGCGCGGCAGCATGCGATAGCGATGGTGCGCGCCGAAGGCGACGAGCACACCGAGGCCAGCGACCTTGGCCGCGACGATGGTACCGTACGCCGACACCAGATCGTGCAGCGGAACGAGGAGCAACGTCTGGGCAACGCCGGAGAGCGTGACGACCACGACCGCCGTGAGCGCGACCGTGGACACTCGCGACGCCTCCACGGCGAAGGTGCCGGCGTCGGTTCGCTCGCGCGCGACGAGCCAGAGCAGGCCACCGATCCACGCCGCCATGGCCGCGAGATGCAGTGCCTTGGACGGTACCGCAAGCATTGGATGCACGGCAGCCGAGTGTCCGACAGCGGCGCTGGCGAGCAAGGGGAGCATCGCGAGACCGAGCGCCAACCCCGGCCTGCGCGCCAGCGCGAGCGCCCAGAGCGGAGGAATCGCCAACAGCGTGCGCCAGAGCTCCGCTCGCCCAACGGCGCTTTCGACAGCGGTGGAGAGCCACGCCGCATCGACGCGATGGTCGGGTGAGGCATTCAGTAGCCAAGCACCGAAATGTGCGCCGAGGAGTAGCGGTGCGGCCACCGCGAGCCAGAGCGCGAGCCGCGCCGGACGCGTGCCGAGTCCCGCGCCCAGCCAGACGATGAAGAACAGGAGACCCGCGGCGGCGGCGATTGCGCCGACGCCAAGTCCGCGAAGAAGCGCGGGCACGAGCGGTGCCCCGACGAACGTCGGTCCCCACGTCGTCGCCGGATTTGCCACCGCCTCGGGCGGAGGCGCTCCGCCATGTCCCACGGAAAACAGATAGCTTCCGCCGACCGGGTGTCCGTCGGCGGAGACCACGTGCCATGCGACGCGATATTCGCCGGGCGCCAGTGCCGAAAGGGTCGAAAGCGGCGCGACGAGCGCGTGCACGTCGTGCGGGTCGCCGCCCACTGGGAGCGGTGTCGTCCGCCCGTCGCCACCGACGATGGCGATCGCCGACAGGCTCGGCTCGATCGCCTCGCTGAACAGGAGACGGATGCGCGAGGGGCTCGCGGCGAGGATGCTACCCGCGGCGGGCTCCGACGACAGCAACATGGCGTGCGCGTTCGCCGTGGTGTGCACGAGCAGCGTGAGCACGGCGCTCAATGCCAGGCTCCGCGGCAGCCATCGGGCGCGAAGCATGCTTCCGTTTGTCGAGGACCACCGCACCATGAGGGATACCAAACCGCGTGTGCACGTGTAAGTTGGACCCGCGGACGGCGCCCGATCGCGCCGGATCGCGCCGGCGCCCATCATATCGGCTCGAGGTCGCGCAGTGACAACAGCGCCCAACACGGTGTTGCTCGTAGAGGACAACGAGGACAATCGCATCATCTACGCGACGGCGCTACGGTTCGCTGGCTATGAGGTCATCGAAGCGATCACGGGGACCGAGGGCGTCCATTTCGCGCGGACCAGACGTCCCGATCTGATCCTCATGGACATCTCCGTCCCGGAGCTCGACGGCTGGGAGGCGACGGCAATCATCAAGGCCGATCCGGAGACGAAGCACATTCCTGTAGTCGCGGTAACGGCGCACGCGCTTCCGGGCGACGAAGCGCGGAGCAGGGCAGCGGGCTGCGACGGCTACCTCGCGAAGCCGATTGCGCCGGGCAAGCTGCTCGTGGAAGTCGACCGATGGTTTGGACGTACGACGTCGTCGTACACGCCGGCGCGATCGCAGGACAGCTCCACGAATCCACCCCGCTGAGGTGGCTTGAGCGGTTGGTATGGGATGTAGCTTACCGTATGCCAATCGTTCCGTTCGAATCACTGCCCGACAGCGCGCGGATCTGGGTGTTCGCGAGCGATCAGTCGCTCGGCGGCGCCGTCGCTGATACGTTGCTCGCCGCGGTCGATCAGTTTCTCGCCGACTGGAAGGCGCACGGTGTGCCGCTTCGCTGCGCACGCGACTGGCGCGACGGCCGTTTTCTCGCGGTGGGTGTCGACGTGACGGCGGAAAATGCGTCGGGCTGCTCGATCGACGGATTGTTCCGCGTGCTGCAGCAGCTCGAAAAGACGATCGGCACGCGCCTCGTGGGAGGAGGACGCGTGTTCTATCGCACGAGATCCGGTATCGAGGCCGCGTCGCGCGACGAGTTCGCGGAACGCGTGAAGCAGGGAGAAGTTGCGAGGGAGACGCCGGTGTTCGACACGAGCATCACCGGTGCGTCCGATTGGCGGAACAGATTCGAGCAACCGGCAGGAAAGGGGTGGACGGCTCGGTACTTCTGAAGGTCGTCGTGGCTGAGAGGCCACTAGGTCGGGACGATTGCCGGGGTTCGCGGATGACGCGGAAACTGCCGTGGATCAAAACGGATCTCTCCACGCGCAGCGAGAGCTGCACGCGCAACGAGCCCGGACGACATTTTCTTTGGAACAGACGCTCAGGACGCCACGAGTAGCATCCCGAGCGTCTGTTCCCCAAGAGAGCGTTCGTCGGGGCTCGTTGCGAAGGGCTCCGTCTCCGTAGAGGAGCGATCCGTCGTAATTCGCGGCCGTTTCCGCGTCATCCGCGAACCCCGGCAATCGTCCCGACCTAATGGCCTCCCGCAGCATCGACCTATCGAATTTCGGGATAGCTCCGCATCACGCGCGTAATCTCCTCCGCCTGTCCATCCGACAGATGTTCTCGCGGGTCGAGTGTCCAAATCCCGTCGAGCAATTTCTCCCGCCGGAGCACCTCATGAATTCCGGGAATGCATCCGGAGAACCCATTTCTGGCGTCGAACACAGCCCCGTTTGCGTCGGTGAGCGCGGCGGCGAGTGAGAGGAGGGAGGCCGGAATCGAATCCGCGACTCTCGCCCGTTTGATGAGCTCGAGCATCCTGACCGCCGCTCCGGTCCAGACTGCCCACTGGCCGAGCAGCCCGCCGTCGATCCAGCGTACCACTGTCGCGCCGCCCACGCTCACTGGAAATGGCGTGAGGAGATCGGCGACGATGTTGTCGTCGTTGCCGGTGTAGAGCGCGATGTCGTTCCGCCCTGCTTCCACGACCGCGCGCACGACGTCGATCGTTTGATAGCGATTGAAAGGCGCGATCTTGATCGCCCAGACGTTCGGGATCTCCGCGAACTCGGCCCAGAACCTATACGACAGCACGCGTCCGCCGACCGCCGGCTGGAGATAAAAGCCGAAGAGCGGAATCGTTTCGGCGATGATGCGGCAGTGCTCGATCAGCTCCGACTCGGGCTCCGTCTTCCAGTCGCCGAGGCTGAGCAGCGCGGCGTCGTAGCCGATGGCCGCGGCGATCTCGGCTTCGGTACGCGCCTGCGGCGTGTGACCGACGACGCCGGCGATCATCGCGAACGGCCGCGTGTCGCCCACGGCCGCGCGGGCTTCATCCATCGCGAGCTCGAGCACCGGGCGATACAGCCCGACGGCGGAATCGCGAATGGCGAACTGCGTCGTGTGCACACCCACGGCGACTCCGCCGGCGCCGGCGTCCACATAGTAGCGCGTGAGTCCGCGCTGTCGCCGCTCGTCGAGCGTGCGCCGGGCCGTGAGCGCGAGCGGATGCGCGGGAATCACCTGTCCATTGCGCAGATGCTCGCGCACGCTCGACCGCTCAGAACTTTCCATCGCGCGCCTCGAACTTGGTTGGTTTGCCGAGAAGCGGCCCGCCGCTCTCGACCCATTGCGCGACCAGCTCGAGTAACCGCGTCGTCTGCATCTCTGGCGCGGCGAACGTGGAACGCATGCGCGACGTGGCGCTGAGCAGCGCGTCGGGCCGTTCGGTGCCGGTGATCTGCGCGGAAACGTTGAATCTGTCGCCGAACCACTGCGCGATCGTGCGTACCGACAGCTGCTCGTCGCCCGTGACGTTGACGACGAACGGCGGCGAGGACACGCGCGTCAGACACTCGAGCGCAATGCGGTTTGCGTCGCCTTGCCAGATCACGTTCACGTAACCCATGTCGACGGCAACCGGTTCGCCGCGCTTCACCTTGAGCGCGACGTCGACGAGCACGCCGTACCGCAGGTCGATCGCGTAGTTGAGCCGCACGATCGCGATGGCCGTTCCGTGCCGCTCGGCGTAGAGCTCGAACACCCGCTCGCGGCCCACGCACGACGCTGCATATTCGCCCACCGGGCCAAGCGCGTCGTCTTCGCGCGAGCCGCCCGAAGACGCCGGCGTGAGCGGGTACACATTTCCCGTGGAGAACGCGACGATTCGCGAATCGCGGAATCGCTCCGCGCAGTTTGCCGGCACCAGCGTGTTCATGCCCCACGTCAGCGCAGGCGCTCCGGTGGTGCCAAATTTTTGTCCCGCCATGAAGACCACGTTCGGTGCGTCGGGCAATCGCGCGACGGCGCTGCGGTCGAGCAGATCGCAGCGAATGGTCTGGACGCCGGCGTCGTTCAGCGCGCGCTCGGCGGCGGGAGAGGACCAGCGGGACACGGCCACGACTCTTCGCCCGTCCGTGACCGCGCGGGCCGCCATACGAGCGAGCGTTGGACCCATCTTCCCGCCCGCGCCCAGGATCATCACGTCGCCCGCGCAAGCCTCCAACGCCGCGACGGTCTCCGGCCGCGGCGCCGACAGCAGCTCGTCGAGCTCCGCCTCGTTCATCCCGCGGCGGCTTCCTGCGCGGCCTGTTGCGCGTACCGCTTGATACGCCCTACCATCGCATTCAATCCGACCTCGCGTCCCGACAGTCCGATGCCCTCCATCAATTGCTGCACGAAGTCGTTTGGAATGGCGAGCGTTGTTTCCGGCGGCTGGTCGTTGATCGCCGAGAAGAGAATCGACAAGAACGCGGCGATGGTGGGCGATTGGCGAATGTTGAGGTCGGCATAGAAATGCATCTTGCCGTCGTGGTGCTCCGGGAACAGATCGACCCGTGTTTGGCACTCGGGTACCGAGAAGCTGCCGCGCTCGACCTCCCGGAAACGTTCGGGTAATGGCTCGAGCTTCTTGGAGTAGTGCACCAATGCCTGCATCTTTTCCTCACGCTCCATCGCCTGAAAGCGCGACAGCACGCGAGCGATGGTCGGCGGAATCTGTCCTGGTGACGTCGTGTCGCTCATTCGTCGGATTCAAGTGATGCGCGAGCGCGGCGTCAAGTCAGTCGCGAACACAACTCGAATACCAACTGGAGGGAAGTCGCAGGATGCCAACACGCAGCGCGCAGGCGAAATGGGAGGGTGGCCTCAAGGACGGACGCGGATCGTTCAGCGGCGCCACCGGTCTCGGTGGGCAGTACAACTTCAGCTCGCGCTTCGAGAACGGCACGGGATCGAATCCCGAGGAGCTGCTCGCCGCGGCCGAAGCGGCCTGCTACAGTATGGCGCTGAGCGCCGGCCTCGAGGGGAACGGAACGCCGGCGAAGAGCGTGGAGACGAAGGCCGCGTGCACCATCGAAAAGGTCGGCGACGGGTTTTCGATCACGAAGATGCAGCTCGACGTGACCGCGGTCGTGCCGAACATCGACGACGCGACGTTCCAGCGCATCGCCGCCGCGACGAAAGAGGGATGTCCGGTGTCCAAGGCGCTCAAGGGCAACGTCGACGTTCAATTGAAGGCGGCTCTCGCGTCATGATCCGCGGCCGGCAGATTCCGCGCTGTTCGATGCGGGCGTCAGCCGGCGTAGTACTCCTTGATGCACATCGTGACGACACGCTGGAGGAGCCGGACCTGGTCTTCCTGCTCCTTCATCGCTCGTACACTCGGCAACGAGTGCCAAATGTCTTTCAACACGATGAGGAGTCGCTCGGGAAGGATGGACCGGTCACGTGCTTCGCGCGCCATGATGTGGAGCGCGGCACCGAGCCGCTCGCCGCGTGAGGGGGCGGCCACGTACTCGATCAGAGCGATGCGAACCGCGTCGATAGTCTCGTCTGCCAGCGCGTTCGCGTCCGGGGTCGAGTCGTGCGCCATCATCATGGAATTACACGCGTGCGAGGTGCGAAAAGACGAACGTGCGGCGTTCGGCGAAGCGAAGCATGGTAGCCGTGGCGACGAATGTTTACCAGGGACGAGTCTCCGTCAAGGCCAGGACGAAAACATCGGCCGCTGTTTCAACGATCTTAGCGAATGAACGATTCGGGAGTGCTCATCTTCTCGACCGACCCGCTCGCCGCGGCGCTGCTCGGCGCTGCGGTGGAGCTCGCTGGATTCGTCGTTCATTTTCCGCACGCTGGCGAGTCGCCGCGAGATGCGTTGATGCGCACGCGGCCCACCGTAGCTCTCGTGGACTGCGACCACGAAGAAGCGTGCACCGAATCGTTCTTCGGACCCGCGATGATGGCCGGAGCCACGATCGGCATCTTCAGCTCCAAGCACTCGCGCCGCACGTTGGAGCCGATCGCCGCGCAGTTCGGCGTGCGCACGTTCGGCCTGCCGATCGACTTCGACGAGCTGTCGTCGATTCTCGCCGCCGCGGCCGCGAAACGAACCACTTGATCCGTTGCCCGCCCGAGGGCACGCTTAGTGTCCACCGCCACGCCAACCTCCCGACCAAAGACATGACACAGCCAACCGCTGAACGCTCCGTCACGTGGTACCGCTGGGACGACATGCCGCGCGAGACCGTCTCGCCGCTGCTCGACCGCCGCCTCATCACCTGCGAGCGGATGATGATCGCCCACGTGTACCTGAAGAAAGGCTGCATCGTGCCGAAGCATTTCCACGAGAACGAGCAGATCACCTACATCCTCGAGGGTGCGCTCAAGTTTCACATCGGCGACGACCAGAAGGAGGAAGTGATCGTGCGCGCCGGGGAAGTCCTCACGATTCCGTCCAACGTGCCGCACATGGCCGAGGCGCTCGAGGACACGCTCGACGTGGACATCTTCAACCCCCCGCGGCAGGACTGGCTGGCCAAGACCGACTCGTACCTCCGGAAATAACCCATGGATCTGGGACTTCGTGGGAAGGTGGCGCTCGTGGCCGCGGCGAGTCGCGGCCTCGGCCGCGCCATCGCGGACGAGCTGGCCGCCGAGGGCGCCACGCTCGTGCTGTGCGCGCGCGGCGCGGACCAGCTTGACGCCGCCAAGCAGGACATTGCGCAGCGCACGGGCGTGGATGTGCGTGCCGTCGTCGCCGATCTCTCCAAACTCGAAGACGTGCAACGCGTGACGACCGAAGCGCTGTCCGCATTCGGGCGGGTCGACGTGTTGGTCACCAACGCGGGCGGTCCTCCCGCCGGCACGTTCGAGACGCACGACTGGGAAACGTGGGAGCGCGCCGTGAACCTCACGCTGCGGAGCGTCGTCGAGATGACGCGCGCCGTGCTACCGGGCATGCGGCAGCGGAAGTGGGGGCGCGTCATCAACGTGACGTCGATCGCCGTGAAACAACCGGTCGACAATCTCATCCTGTCGAACAGCGTACGCGCCGCCGTGACCGGCTTTGCCCGCACGCTGGCGAACGAAGTCGCGACCGACGGCGTGACGGTGAACAACATCCTGCCCGGCTACACGCGCACCGAACGCGTGGAGGAGTTGGCCACGGCGACCGCGAGCAAAGAAGGGCTCACGCAGCGCGACATCGTGTCGCGGTTCGAGAGCCAGATTCCAATGCGACGGCTCGGCGAGCCGCCGGAGTTCGCCGCGCTCGCGGCGTTCCTGGCCTCGGAGCGGGCGAGCTACATCACGGGGCAGTCGATTGCGGTGGACGGCGGGTGGATTCGGGGCCTCGTCTGAGCGCTCGCACGCGCGCTCCCCTGCGCGCCGGCGAGCAGCTCAGCTCTGGGCCTGCGGCTGCGCTCCCACGGCCAACTCCTTCGCCATCGGTCCCTGGTGGTACACCGTGCGGCTCGGCAGCGCGAACTGCACGCTTTCGCCGGCAAAGCGGCGGAGCACCTCGAGATTGATGGCCTGCTGAATGTCCATGTACTTCTTGTAGTCGGGGTCGAGCACGAAGTAGACGGTCTCGAGGCGGATGGCTGACTCGCCGAAGCTCGCCACGTGACTGCGATCGAACTTCACCGGGCTCTGCGCGGACACGATCTCCTCGACGATCTTCGGAAGTCTCGCGAGGACGTCGGTCGGCGTGTCGTACGGAATGTCGAGATTGAACAGCACGCGCCGCTGGTACATGCGGCGGAAGTTTCGCAGGCGGCTCTTCAGCAGGTCGCCGTTGCCGATGATGATCTGCTCGCCCGTGACGCTGCGCAGCCGCGTCGTCTTGAGGCCGATGTGCTCGACCACGCCGGTGATCTGGTCGACGCCAATGTTGTCGCCTACGTCGAACGGCTTGTCGAACACGATCGCCAACGCGGCGAGCACGTCGCCGAGAATGTTCTGCACCGCCAGCGCCACGGCGATGCCGCTCACGCCGAGGCCCGTGATGAGCGGCGTGATCTCGATCGCGAACACCGACTTGAGCGCGGTGATGATGGCGAGAACCCAGAGCAGCACCTTCGCGCCCACGCCCATGGCGCTGATCATCGCCACGCTGGTGCGGTCGCTCTCCTGCGTGCGGTTCGACAGGTGGTGCTTCATCCAGTACGAGATCGCCGCCGCGCCCCACACCGCGAGCTGCCACAGCAGCACGAGCTTGGACACCGGCGCGACGAACGGCTGTACGCGGCCGAGGTGCAGCGCGCTGGCGCCCGTGAGGATCGCGATCGTCAGGCACACCCACGTGCGCGTTTCGGCCAGCATTGCGACGATGACGTCGTCGATCTGATTCGTCGTGCGCTCGGCCAGCGCGCCGATCCGCGATACGAGCACGCGGCGAGCGAGGATCAGCACGAAGAACATGACCGCGGCGGTCAGTGCCGCAGTCAGCCACGCCTCCACGGAGTTGCCGAGGAACTGGCGGTTGAGGACGTCGGCGACGGGAGCGGGAACGATCATCGGATGACGCGTGACATTCGCCCAATGATAATGAGAGTCGGAGTACAACGCCTACAGCGCCGATGGCGCCTACAGCGCCGCCGCGGCTTCCATCTCGGGTGATGTCCGGCGGCGCGCGACGACGAGACCACCGTCGCAGGCGTCGCAGTTTCCGCACTGCCAGCCCGGCTCGAACTCCTCGCCGAAATACTCGAGAATGAAGCGCGTGCGGCACTGCGCACTCTGGCAATAGTTGATCATCGCGCGGAGCTTGGCACGATCCTGGATGCGGCGCTGCTCGTAATCGGTGAGGTCGGCGCTCAGATCCACCGACGTGAGCCGGCTCTTCGAGACGCGCTCCCAGCTTCCTCCGCGATACTCGCGCACCAGTCCGTGGCGCTTGAGGAGCACGAGGACGATCCGTGCTTTGCGGCGCGCCACCCCTGACTGCTCCGCGAGATCCTCGAGCATCACGGTCTCGGTGAGCGGCACTTGCTCGAGCACCAGCGCCACCTTCGCCGCTTCCTCGACGTCGGGATACTTGCCGCCGAGAAAATAGGACTGCACGCGGCTGTCCTCGACGCGATAGAACAGCGTGCATACGGCCGGAAGTCCGTCGCGGCCGGCGCGCCCCGCCTCTTGGTAATACGACTCGACCGACCCCGGAAAGTGATAGTGGATCACGAACCGCAGGTCCTGCTTGTCGATGCCGAGTCCAAAGGCGTTCGTCGCGATGATCGCTTTGTACTCGTCGGCCATGAAGCGGTCCTGCGTCTCCTTCCGCTCGTTCCCGCCCAACTTTCCGTGATACAGTCCCACGGGAAAGTTCGGCGAGAACTGTGCGTGCAGACGCTCGGCTTCCTTGACCGTCGCGACGTAGATGACGCCGACACCGGGGCTTTCGCGGAGCAATGTCTCGAGCGCCGCGTCTTTCGTCGCCTGATTCACGGTGCGCTTGACCTGAAAGCGCAGGTTGGGCCGCGCGAAGCCGGTGACGGTGATGTGCGGGTCGTCCATCCCGAGCTGTCGCGCGATGTCGGCGCGGACTTCGGCCGTGGCGGTGGCGGTGAGTGCCAGCACCGGGGGACGTCCCAGGCGATTGACGACAGAGCCGAGGGTCAGATAGTCGGGGCGGAAGTCATGTCCCCATTGGCTGACGCAGTGGGCCTCGTCGATGACGAACAGGCTCACGGTGCGCGTGAGGAGCTGCTCGAAGAAATCACGATCCTTGAACCGCTCGGGCGTGAGATAGAGAATCTCGCCGCCTCCGTCGCCGACGCGCTGCGCGAGGTCGCGCGCCTGCACGTCAGTGAGGTGCGAGTGCATGGCCAGCGCGTCGATGCCGTGTGCCGCGAGCTTGTCCTGCTGGTCCTTCATCAGCGCGATGAGCGGGCTCACGACCACGGTGAGCCCCGGCAGCATCAGCGCCGGCAGTTGATAGACCAACGACTTGCCGCTGCCCGTGGGCATGACGACGAGCGCATCGCGGCCGTCGAGGACGGCCCGCATCGGTTCCCACTGGCCCTTTTGAAAATCGGCATGCCCAAAGCGGCCGACGAGAACGTCGCGCGCTTTGGTCTGAAGTTTCGAAGGCATCGCCGTGGTTCAAAGGCAGGAACCGGACCGCAAGCCGTGTCCGCCTCATATGGAACCAGGGCTGCCGGCGGCGGTTATCTTGAAGACGGATCCATCAACCCCTGTCCTGCCATGCTCATCAAGAAACCCGACGACATCAAATCTTCGGAGATCACGTCCGAAGAGTCCTACGTGAACCGCCGCAAGTTCTTGGCGGTGGCCGGCGTCGCCACGGCGGGCGTGCTGGGCTCCGGGCGCATCCTGTCGGCGATGACACCGGCGAAACGGCAGGACGACAAGCCGAACAGCTGGACTGAGATCACGACGTACAACAATTACTACGAGTTCGGCACCGGCAAGGGAGATCCTTCCCAGAACGCGACGAACTTCCGCACCAAGCCGTGGACGGTGAAAGTGGACGGGCTCGTGAAAAAGCCCGCCGACTATCAGTTCGAGGACCTCGTCAAGCCGTACAAGCTCGAGGATCGCACCTATCGTTTTCGGTGCGTCGAGGCGTGGTCGATGGTCATTCCCTGGCAGGGTATTCCGCTCGCCGAGATGATCAAGCGTTTCGAGCCGTTGCCGAGCGCGAAGTACGTGCAGTTCACGACGATCATGGCGCCCGATCAGATGCCGGGACAGCGCCAGCCGATTCTCCCGTGGCCCTATGTCGAAGGCCTGCGGATGGACGAGGCCATGCACCCGCTCACCCTCATGGCGACCGGGCTGTACGGCAAGACGCTCCCGAACCAGGACGGCGCGCCGCTGCGTCTGATCGTGCCATGGAAGTACGGCTTCAAAGGGATCAAGGCCATCACGCGCATCTCGTTCGTGGAGAACCAGCCCAAGAACACCTGGCAGCTCGCCAACGCCGACGAGTACGGCTTTTTCGCCAACGTGAACCCCGAAGTCGACCACCCGCGGTGGACACAGTCGAGCGAGCGGCGCATCGGTCAGTTCCGCCGTCAGAAAACGCTCATGTTCAACGGCTACGCGGAGCAGGTGGCCAAGCTGTATACGGGCATGGATCTGAGGAAGAACTTCTGAGCGTCGCACCATGTCATTCTGAAGGGCGACACGACGAAGGATCGCGCTCCATGCGAGGCGATCCTTCGCTGCGCTCAGGATGACCGGGGGCCGCGCTCGGATGACCGGGGGCCGCGCTCGGATGACCGGGGCTGCACTCGGATGACCAAACCATCGCCCCTCAGTATGACGCGTGCAGTGAAAGCCGGAGTGTTCATTCTCTGCCTCCTCCCGCTCGCCTACCTCGCCTGGCAATTCTTCCACGACGGACTCGGCGCGAACCCGATTCGCGACGCCGAGATCCAGACCGGGCTGTGGACGATTCGCTTCCTCGCGGTAGCGCTCGCGGTCACGCCGATCCGCCGGATCTTCGGCTGGAACTTCCTCGTGAAGTACCGCCGGATGCTCGGCCTGTTCACGTTTTTCTACGCATGCGTGCACCTCGCCATGTGGGCCGGCGTCGACTGGTTCTTCGCCTGGGCCGACATGTGGCAGGAGATCGTGAAGCACAAGTACATCCTGATCGGGATGCTCACCTGGCTGATCATGCTGCCGTTGGCGATCACGTCGACCAAGGGCTGGGTGCGGCGGCTCGGAAAACGATGGGTGCGTCTGCATCGTCTCGTCTATGTCGCCGCCGTCACCGGCACCATCCACTATTTGTGGTCCGTGAAGAAGGACACGTTCTATCCGCTCGTCTACTTCCTCACCTTCGCCGTGTTGCTTGGCTACCGGGTCATCTCCGCGCGGCGGAAATCGACGCCTGCAGCGCGTCCACGATCCGGCGCATCTCAGGCGGCATAGTGCCGTCGTCGGCGCGCACCACCTTCGTGCGCTGCGTCACGAATCGGTGGCTTCGGCCGAGAGCGTGCCGCTCGCCGACTCGAGCGACGCTGAGCAGGGCGTCGAGCAGATGGGGCGTTGGAGATACACGAACGATCGGTCGTTGTGGTTTACGACGCGATCGGCCGACAGCGCGGCGATGCCGCCTTCCTCCACGACCTCGACTTTATCGTAGGCTCCCGCGCCGGGTGGCGCCGTCGAGCTCGTGGAACAGCTCGCGATCGCCAACGCGGCGACGGCGAATACGACGAGATGCTGTTTCATTGCGCTATTGTTGTAGGGTGAAGCCAACTACACCGCCCAACCGACTCTCTGCGTTCGCGGTCACCGCGCCCGGTCTCGAAACGCTCTGCGCCTCGGAGCTCGCCGACCTCGGCATTCGCGCGTTGCCCGAAGAGGGAGGCGTGGCGTGGAAGGGATCGCTCGAGTCGATCGCGCTCGCGAACCTCTGGCTTCGCACGGCGAGCCGCGTGCTCGTGCGCGTCGCCGAGTTCAAGGCGACCGCGTTTTTCGAGCTCGAGCTCAACGCGAAACAGATTCCGTGGAAGCGGTTCGTCGCCGCCAACTCGGAGGTCGAGTTCCGCGTGACCTGCCACAAGTCGAAGCTCTATCACAGCGACGCCGTGGCACAGCGCTTCGCGACGGCCGTGGAGTGGAACGTCAAGGGCGCCAAGGCGACGCGCTCGAAGGCGTCCGACGACGACGAGTCGCTCCCGCCGGGCGATCGACAGCTATTCATCGTCCGCTTCGTGCGCGACGTGTGCACGGTGAGCGTGGACTCGTCGGGCGCGCTGCTGCATCTGCGCGGCTATCGCCAACAGCTCGCCAAGGCTCCGCTGCGCGAAACGCTGGCCGCCGGAGTGCTGCTCGGCAGCGGATGGACGGGCGACACGCCGCTCGTCGATCCGATGTGCGGCGCCGGAACAATTCCGATCGAGGCGGCGCTCATCGCGCGGCACATGGCGCCCGGTCGCGCGCGCACCTTTGCCTTTCAGCGATGGCCGGAGACGGATGCTACGATGTGGGCGTCGCTGCTCGACGCCGCGCGCGCCGGCGAGCTGCCGAAGTCCCCAGTCGCGATCGCCGGCTCCGATCGTGACGACGGCGCCATCGCCGCGTCGCGCGCCAACGCCGAGCGTGCGGGAGTGAGCGGGGACGTCGACTTCAGCGTGCAGCCGATCTCCGCGCTGACGCCGGCCGACCCGCCCGGACTGATTGCGTCGAACCCGCCGTACGGCGTGCGGATTGGTGACACTACCGGTTTGCGGAATCTCTACGCGCAGCTCGGCAACGTCGCACGCCGCCAGCGGCCCGGATGGGAGCTGGCGCTGCTGTCGGCGGACCGGCCGCTCGAGCAGCAGACGAAGTTGGCGTTCGAGGAGCGGTTTCGTACGCGCAATGGAGGCATTCCGGTGCATCTCGTCGTCGCGCGAGTCCCTGCTGTTCCGGCAGGCAAACAATCCACGGGAGCTTCAACGTGAAGAAGACGCATCGCATCCAGCGCGCCGTCGTGGTGACGGCGCTTTTCAGCGTCGCGGCGCGCAGCCCACTGCTCGCGCAATCCGATGACTGGTCGGCCGTCGACCGCGCCCTTGGCCGCGCCGGCGCGGCGCAGCCCGGCAACGTGCACAAGTTCAGCTTTCCGCGCTCAGACCTGAGCGTCACCGTGAATGGCGCGCCGGTCCGCGCCGGCCTCGCGCTCGGCTCGTGGATCGCGTTCAAGCGCACCGCCAACGGACAGTCGATGGCGATGGGCGATCTCGTGCTCACGCAGGACGAAGTCCCGAAGGTGATGGCCAAGCTGCAGGCCGGCGGCGTGGAGCAGACGGCGGTGCACAATCATCTGCTGGGCGAGACGCCGCGCGTGATGTACATGCACATCATGGGCATGGGAGATCCGGTGAAAGTCGCGACGGCGATTCACGACGCGCTGGCATTGAGTGCGACACCGATGGGTCCAATGACACCGGGCACCACGCCGATGACGCTCGACACCGTGCGCGTCGCCGGAGCTCTGGGTGTCGCCGGCAAGAGCAGCAACGGCGTGTATCAGATCGGCGTGCCGCGGCCGGAAACGATTCGTGAAGCGGGCGAGGAGATTCCGCCGTCGATGGGCCTCGCGACCGCGATCAACATTCAACCCACGTCGAACGGCCGTGCGCTGGCGACGGGCGACTTCGTGCTGTTGCCGGCTGAAGTGAATCCGGTGCTCCGCGCGCTCAAGGCGAATGGGATCGCCGTGACTGCCCTGCACAGCCATCTGCTCACCGACCAGCCGCATGTGCTGTTCATGCACTTCTGGGCCGACGACGACGCGATGAACGTCGCGCGCGGTTTGCGCGCGGCGCTCGACGCCACGGCGATGGCGCCCGGCCAAGCGCGGAAATAGTTCGGAGAGGGATGAGCGCGGCCAGAATCGTCTCACTCAACTGCTCGAACGGCGGCGTACCCAAGCTGCCCGTGGATGCGGCGTGGGCGTCGAGCAACGGAATGGAAGGCGACCGCCAGCGCAATTTGAAGTATCACGGCGGTCCCGACCGCGCGCTGTCGCTCTATTCGCTGGAGCTGATCGAACGGCTCCAGCGCGAAGGGCATCCGATCGCGCCCGGCTCGGCGGGCGAGAACGTCACGATCGGCGGGCTCGATTGGACGCGAATGCTACCCGGCGCGCGGCTCGAGATGGGCGACGTTTTGATCGAGCTCACGAGCTTTGCCGTGCCGTGCAAAACGATCCGCGCCGCGTTCGCCGGCGAGGAGTTCACGCGGATCTCGGACAGGATCTATCCGGGATGGAGCCGGGTATACGCTCGTGTGCTCAGCGAGGGCCTACTCCAAGTAGGAGCGCGAGTTACGCTGTCCGAGGGTTAGCGATTCAGCGCCTGTGTCCGGTTTTTGCAGTCTATGGCCTCGCATCGCCGGACTGCACTCGACCGTACGGAAGAGCCCGGCATTACTCTTGAAGTAGGCCTCACTAGGCGAGCTCGGCTCGCATGACCGGCGCGTCCGTCGTCCCGGCCATCGCACGCATCCCAGAAAGTGTCCTGACCACCGCTCGTTTCTACGTCGGTGGTTGTCGGCATCGTACCCCTATCGTCAGGAGCTGACCGTGGGCGTCGGCGAAAAACCCGAAATTCTCGATGAAGAATCCCCCGTCGGCGACGGGCGAGGCAGCGGCAGCGGCGGTCGGCGAGGGAAAGCGTCCGCGAGCGCCAAGCGCGCGGCGAAAACGGTGAAAGCCGGGGCGAAATCCAAGCGCGACGCCGCAACGGTCGCGCTCGACGACAGCGACGTCGAGATCGAGCTCTCGACCGACGAAGGCGACGAAGGCGGCAACGACGACGGCGGCGACGCGCGCCGCGGCTCTCGCGAGCGTTCGCTTCATCGACTGCTTGCCGGACTCCGCGCGGTCAACGCGGGCGACTTCTCGATCCGATTGTCGCCCAACGGCGACCCGCTCATGGCGGAGATCATCGACGCGTTCAACAACGTGACGCAGAAGAATGCGCGTCTGGTCGAAGAGATCGGACGCGTCAGCACGTCGGTCGGGCGCGAGGGCAAGATGCGCGATCGCGTGGCGATGTCGGGCGTGAGCGGGCAGTGGACCACGGCGATGGACTCGGTGAACAGCCTCATCACCGATCTCGTGCAGCCCACCTCTGAAGTGTCGCGCGTGATCAAGGCCGTGGCCGAAGGCGATCTGTCGCAGAAGGTGGAGCTCGAGATCGAGGGCAAGCAGGTGCAGGGCGAGTTCTTCCGCATCGGTTCGACCGTGAATCGAATGGTCGATCAGCTCAACGCCTTCGCGAGCGAAGTGACACGCGTGGCGCGCGAAGTGGGAACGGAAGGCGTGCTGGGCGGCCAGGCGAACGTGCCGGGTGTGGGCGGAACGTGGAAGGATCTGACGGACTCGGTGAACGCGATGGCGTCCAACCTGACGAGCCAGGTGCGCAGCATCGCCGTCGTCACGACCGCCGTGGCAAATGGCGATCTGTCGCAGAAGATCACGGTGGAAGCGAAGGGCGAAGTGCTCGAGCTGAAGGACACGATCAACATCATGGTCGACCAGCTGTCGGCCTTTGCATCGGAAGTGACGCGCGTGGCGCGCGAAGTGGGAACGGAAGGCGTGCTGGGCGGCCAGGCGAACGTGCCGGGTGTGGGCGGAACGTGGAAGGATCTGACGGACTCGGTGAATGCGATGGCCGGCAACCTCACGAGTCAGGTGCGTAACATCGCGGACGTGACCACGGCGGTGGCGAAGGGCGATCTGTCGCGGAAGATCACCGTAGAAGCCAAGGGTGAGGTGCTCGCCCTCAAGAACACCATCAATACGATGGTGGACCAGCTCTCCGCGTTCGCGGCGGAAGTAACGCGCGTGGCGCGCGAAGTGGGTACTGAAGGCGTGTTGGGTGGCCAGGCCGACGTGCAGGGCGTGAGCGGTACGTGGAAGGATCTCACGGACAACGTGAACTTCATGGCCGCGAACCTCACCAGCCAGGTGCGAAACATCGCGCTCGTGACCACGGCGGTGGCAAACGGCGACCTCTCGCAGAAGATCTCCGTCGAGGCCAAGGGTGAAGTGCTCGAGCTGGCCAACACGATCAACGACATGGTCGACCGGCTCGGTGTGTTCGCCGACGAAGTGACGCGTGTGGCGCGAGAAGTAGGAACCGAGGGCGTGCTCGGTGGACAGGCCAACGTGCCGGCGGTATCGGGCACGTGGAAGGATCTCACCGACTCGGTGAACGCGATGGCGAACAACCTGACCAATCAGGTGCGCAACATCGCCGACGTGACCACCGCCGTGGCAAATGGCGACCTGTCGCGCAAGATCACCGTAGAAGCCAAGGGTGAGGTGCTCACCCTCAAGAGCACGATCAACACGATGGTGGACCAGCTCTCGGCGTTCGCCGCGGAAGTAACCCGCGTGGCGCGCGAGGTGGGAACCGAGGGTGTGTTGGGCGGTCAGGCGAACGTGCAAGGCGTGGCCGGCACGTGGAAGGATCTGACCGACAACGTGAACTTCATGGCGGCGAACCTGACCAATCAGGTGCGAAACATCGCGCTGGTCACGACGGCCGTGGCGAATGGCGATCTGTCGCAGAAGATCAGCGTCGAAGCGCGCGGCGAGGTGTTGGACCTCAAGGACACCATCAACAACATGGTGGAGAAGCTTCGCATCTTCGCCGACGAAGTCTCTCGAGTTGCGCGAGAGGTGGGAACGGAAGGCGTGCTCGGCGGCCAGGCGAACGTGCCTGGCGTGGCGGGAACGTGGAAGGGCCTCACCGACAACGTGAACGCCATGGCCGGTAACCTCACGGCGCAGGTGCGAAACATTGCCGACGTGACCACCGCGGTGGCCAAGGGCGATCTGTCGCGCAAGATCACGGTGAACGTGCAGGGCGAGGTGCTCGAGCTGAAGAACACGATCAACACGATGGTGGATCAGCTCAACGCCTTCGCGTCCGAAGTGACACGCGTGGCCAAAGAAGTGGGAACGGAAGGAAAGCTCGGCGGCCAGGCGCGAGTCGAGGGCGTGAGCGGAACGTGGCGCGACCTCACGGAGAACGTGAACGGGATGGCCGCCAACCTCACCGTGCAGCTGCGCGACGTGAGCGCGGTGGCAACGGCCATCGCGAACGGCGACCTGACCCGCAAGATCACCGTCGAGGCACAGGGCGAGATCCTGCAGATCAAGGAAGTCATCAACAAGATGGTGGATCAGCTCAACTCGTTCTCCGGCGAAGTCATTCGCGTGGCGCGCGAGGTGGGAACCGAGGGCGTGCTAGGCGGCCAGGCGAACGTGCCGGGCGTCGCCGGCACATGGAAGTCCTTGACGGAAAACGTGAACGCGATGGCGAACAACCTGACCAATCAGGTGCGCAACATCGCCGACGTGACCACCGCCGTGGCCAAGGGCGACCTTTCGCGCAAGATCACCGTAGAGGCGAAGGGCGAGGTGCTGGCGCTCAAGAACACCATCAACATCATGGTGGACCAGCTCTCGGCATTCGCGGCCGAAGTGACGCGCGTGGCGCGCGAAGTGGGTACGGAGGGAATGCTCGGCGGTCAGGCGAGCGTGCAGGGTGTGAGCGGCACGTGGAAGGATCTGACCGACAACGTGAACTTCATGGCGGCCAACCTCACGAATCAGGTGCGGAACATCGCCCTCGTGACGACCGCCGTGGCAAACGGCGACCTCTCACAGAAGATCACCGTGGAAGCGCGCGGCGAGGTGCTCGATCTGAAGGACACCATCAACAACATGGTGGAAAAGCTCCGGACGTTCGCCGACGAAGTGAGTCGCGTAGCGCGAGAAGTAGGTACCGAAGGACGACTGGGCGGCCAGGCGAGTGTGCCGGGTGTCGGCGGAACGTGGAAGGACCTGACCGACAACGTGAACGCGATGGCCGGCAACCTGACGGTGCAGGTGCGTAACATCGCCGACGTGACGACCGCGGTGGCGCGCGGCGATCTCTCGCGCAAGATCACCGTGGACGTGCGCGGAGAAATCCTCGAGCTGAAGAACACCATCAACACGATGGTGGACCAGCTCAACGCGTTCGCCGGCGAAGTGACGCGCGTGGCGCGTGAAGTGGGAACGGAAGGAAAGCTGGGCGGACAGGCCAAGGTGCCCGGTGCCGCGGGCGTGTGGCGCGACCTCACCGACAACGTGAATGGTCTCGCGTCGAACCTCACGACGCAGGTGCGAAACATCGCCGACGTCACGACGGCGGTGGCGAACGGCGATCTGTCGCAGAAGATCACCGTCGAGGCGCAGGGCGAGGTGTTGTCGCTCAAGAACACGATCAACAACATGGTGGACCGCCTGCGGGTGTTCGGCGACGAAGTCACCCGCGTGGCGAAGGAAGTGGGTACCGAAGGAAAGCTCGGCGGCCAGGCCGAAGTGCCGGGGGTCGCGGGTACATGGAAGGGGCTCACCGATTCGGTGAACGCCATGGCGAACTCGCTCACGGTGCAGGTGCGTAACATCGCCGACGTGGCAACGTCGGTGACGAAGGGCGACCTCACGCGGCAGATCACCGTGGAAGCGCAGGGCGAGCTCGACGAGCTCAAGACGAACATCAACCAGATGATCGCGAACCTGCGCGAGACGACGGAACGCAACCAGGAGCAAGACTGGCTCAAGACCAACCTGGCCAAGTTCAGCCGGATGATGCAGGGCCAGAAGGACCTCGAAAGCGTTTCGCGTTTGATCATGAGCGAGCTCACGCCGCTCGTGTCCGCGCATCACGGTGCCTTCTTCATCGTCGACAACGAAGCCGGCGGCATGATGCTCAAGCTCATCGCGAGCTATGCGTATCGCGCCCGCAAGCACGTGGCGAATCGCTTCGCCATCGGCGAGGGACTGGTCGGTCAGGCCGCGCTCGAGAAGCAGCCGATCCTCCTGCAGAACGTTCCCGACGACTACATCCAGATCACGTCGGGATTGGGCGAAGCACCGCCGCGGAACATCATCGTGCTCCCCATCCTGTTCGAGGGTGAGGTCAAGGCGGTGATCGAGCTCGCGAGCTTCCTGCCGTTCAGCCAGATCCACCAGATGTTCCTCGACCAGCTCACTGAATCGATCGGCGTCGTGCTGAACATGATTCAGGCGAACATGCGGACCGAGGAGCTGCTCGAGCAGTCGCAGAAGCTGACACAGGAGCTCCAGAGTCAGTCGAAGGAATTGCAGCAGCAGCAGGAAGAGCTCAAGCGCTCCAACACGGAGCTCGAGGCACAGGCGCGCACGCTGCGCCAGTCCGAAGAGCTGCTCAAGGAACAGCAGGAAGAGCTGCAGCAGGTCAACGAGGAGCTCGAGGAAAAGGCGTCGCTGCTCGCCGAGCAGAACGCGAAGGTCGAGCAGAAGAACCGCGAGGTCGAAGCGGCACGCGTCGCGCTCGAGGAGAAGGCGGAGCAGCTCTCGCTCAGCTCCAAGTACAAGAACGAGTTCCTGGCGAACATGTCGCACGAGCTGCGCACGCCGCTCAACTCGCTGCTCATCCTCTCCAAGCTGCTCACGGAGAACAAGGACGGAAACCTCACTGCCAAGCAGGTCGAGTTCGCCCAGACGATTCACTCGTCGGGCACGGATCTCCTCAACCTCATCAACGACATTCTGGATCTGTCGAAGGTCGAGGCGGGGAAAATGGAGATCAACCCGAGCGATCTCGCGACGAAGGAGATTCGCGAGTTCGTCGAGCGGACGTTCAAGCCGGTCGCCGAGCAGAAGGGCATCAGCTTCGGAGTCGAGATCGACCACGATGTTCCGCAGCAGATCTACACCGATGGACAGCGGCTGCAGCAGATCCTCAAGAACCTGTTGTCGAACGCGTTCAAGTTCACGCAGGAAGGCGGCGTCACGCTGGCGATCCACCGCGCCGAAAGCACGCGGCGCTTCGCCAGCCGCTCGCTGGATCGCGTGGAAGGCGGCGTGATCGCCTTCGAGGTGCGCGACACCGGCATCGGCATCGCCAAGGAGAAGCAGCAGCTGATCTTCGAGGCGTTCCAGCAGGCGGACGGCACGACGAGCCGCAAGTACGGCGGCACGGGTCTCGGTCTCTCGATCAGTCGCGAGATGGCGCGGCTCCTCGGCGGCGAGATTCGCGTCGAGAGCGTTCCGGGCCAGGGCAGCACCTTCACGCTGTTCGTGCCGGTCAGGCTGGTCGAGCCCGAAGGTGGATATCCCAAGGGCGACGACGAGCCGCGGCCTCGCTCCGCGCCCCGCCGTGCGGCGCCGGAAGGCGGCCGCGGCGCGACGCGGAGCGATACGCCCCGCGCGGCGGTCCGCATTCCGCAGTCCGAGGCATCGAGCTACGACCGGTCGGGAGGCGACGAGGGCGTCGCGACGATGGATGTGCCCGACATCGACTTCGACCACCTTCCGCGTCCCGAGGGATTAGAGGACGATCGCGATGCGATCCAGCCGGGCGACCGGGTCGTGTTGATCGTCGAGAACGAGTCGAGCTTCGCGAAGATTCTGCTCGAGATGGCGCACGAGAAGGGCTTCAAGGGTCTCGTCGCGCTCGACGGAGACGCCGGGCTGCAGATTGCCCACGCCTTCCACCCCGACGCGATCACGCTCGACATCGACATGCCGGGCATCGACGGCTTCGCGGTGCTCGACCGTCTCAAGCATCATCCCGACACTCGGCACATTCCAGTGCACATCATCACCGGTGTTCGCGAGCGCCAGCACGGGTTGCAGGCGGGAGCGATCGCCTATCTCGAGAAGCCGGTGTCGAAGGAGGCGCTCGAGGATTCGTTCAACAAGATCTCGCAGTTCATCGATCAACAGGTGAAGCGCCTGCTCGTCGTGGAAGACGACGACGGTCAGCGGCAGAGCATGATCGAGCTGATCGCGCACGAGGACGTCGAGATCACCGATGTGGCGACGGCGGAGGAAGCGCTCGAGAAGCTCAAGACCATGCACTTCGATTGCATGGTGCTCGATCTGGGGCTGTCCGGCGGCACCGACGGCTTCCAGCTCCTCGAGACCGTCAAGTCCGACCCGGCGATGCAGGATCTTCCGATCATCATCTACACCGGCAAGGATCTCAGCCAGGCCGAAGAGACGCGGCTCAAGAAGTTCGCCGAGACGATCATCGTGAAGGACGTGAAATCGCCCGAGCGTCTGCTCGACGAGACCGCGCTCTTTCTCCATCGCGTCGAAGCGCGCCTCCCCGAGCAGAAACGGCGCATGCTGGAGCGGCTGCACAACACGGACGCCGTGTTCGCCAGCAAGCACGTGCTGGTCGTGGACGACGACGTGCGGAACATCTTTTCGCTCACGAGCGTGCTCGAGGAGCACGGCATGACGGTATCGTTCGCCGAGAACGGCAAGGACGCGATCGCGAAGCTCGAGTCGACGCAGGGCATCGACCTCGTGCTGATGGACGTCATGATGCCGGAGATGGACGGGTACGAGACGACGCGCGCGATTCGCGAGCGCCAGCAGTTCAAGACCCTGCCCATCATCGCGCTCACGGCGAAGGCCATGAAGGGCGATCGGGAGAAGTGCATCGCCGCGGGCGCGTCGGACTACATCACGAAACCGGTGGACACGGAGCAGCTCTTGAGTTTGATGCGGGTATGGCTCTACCGCTGAGGCCGAAGCGGTCACTGAATGGTCCACCCATTTCTTACGATGCCGAGCTCGAGCGAGTCGAGATCGAGTTGTTGTTGGAGGGCGTGTTCCGTCACTATGGATTCGATTTCCGTTCGTACGCCTATGCTTCCATCCGACGCCGGTTATGGAAACGAATCGAAGCCGAAGCGCTGAGCTCCATCTCCGAGCTGCAGGCCGTGGTGCTCCACGACCCCTCGGCGATGGAGCGGCTGTTGCTCGATCTGTCGGTGAGCGTCACCGCCATGTTCCGCGACCCCGGGTTCTACCAGGTGTTCCGGAACGAGGTGGTGCCGCTACTGCGGACGTATCCGTTCATCCGCATCTGGCACGCCGGGTGTTCCACGGGCGAAGAGGTCTACTCCACGGCCATCGTCCTCCAGGAAGAAGGACTGCTCGACCGAACGCGCGTCTACGCGACGGACATCAACGACGCGGTGCTGCAGCAGGCGAAGGCGGGCATCTTTCCGCTGAACCGCATGCAGGAGTACACCGAGAACTACATTCGCGCGGGCGGCAAGCGCTCATTTTCCGAGTACTATACGGCCAAATACGACGGAGCGATCTTCAGTCCGTCGTTGACGCAGAACGTCGTGTTCTCGCAGCACAACCTCGTCACCGACCGCTCGTTCAGCGAGTTCAACGTCATCTTCTGCCGAAACGTCCTGATCTATTTCGATCGCGATCTGCAGAACCGCGTACACTCGTTGTTCTACGACAGTTTGGCGATGTTTGGAGTGCTCGCGCTGGGAAGCAAGGAGTCGTTGCGTTTCTCGCAGTACGAGCCGTGCTACGAGAAGCTCGATCCGCGGGAAAAGCTGTACCGGAAAGTCAGGTAGTCGTGGCTTACGAGATCATCGTTGTCGGAACTTCCTGGGGCGGCCTGTCCGCCCTGCGCGAGCTGATCGCCGGTCTGCCGAAGACGTTCAGGTTACCGCTCGTCGTCGTGCAGCACCGTCACAGACAGTCGGACCATTTGTTGACGACACTCTTACAGGACCGAACCCCGCTGAACGTCTGCGAGGTGGAGGACAAGGCGCCGATGACGGCGGGTAACGTGTACGTGGCGCCGGCGGATTATCATCTGCTCCTCGAGCGCGGCTACTTCTCCCTGTCCACCGACGATCCCGTGCGATTCAGCCGGCCGTCCATCGACGTCACCTTTCAGTCGGCGGCGGACACGTACGGCGCGCACGCCGTAGGTGTGGTGCTCACCGGCGCGAACGCCGACGGAGCGACGGGCCTCAAGCGGATCTTCGACCGCGGCGGCCTGGCGATCGTGCAGCTGCCTGCGACGGCCGAGAGCCCCGCCATGCCGGCCGCGGCGCTCGCGTGCGTGCCGCAGGCGAGCGTCATGACCATCGAGGAGATATCGGCCGCACTCGCGGCGCTGCCAATCGCCGCGCCGGTGGCGAACACTCCGTCGCCGGGAGCGCGATGACCACGACGGAGCACCCTGTTCCGGTGGACATCCTCCTCGTCGACGACCGCGCGGAGAATCTCCTCGCGCTCGAGGCGATCCTCGAGCCCCTCGGCCAGCACCTCGTGCGCGCGCGCTCCGGCGAAGAGGCGCTGCGCTGTCTGCTCGACCGGGATTTCGCGGTGATCCTCCTCGACGTGCAGATGCCGGGGCTCAACGGCTTCGAGACCGCGCAGCTCATCAAGTCGCGCGAGCGGACGAAGTTCATCCCGATCATCTTCCTCACCGCGATCAGCAAGGACGACGAGTACGTCTTCCAAGGGTATTCGGTTGGCGCGGTGGACTACATGTTCAAGCCGTTCCAGCCGGCGATCCTCCGCTCCAAGGTGCAGGTGTTCGTCGACCTGTATCTGCAGCAGTTGCGCATCACCGAGCAGGAACAACGGCTTCGCGACGTCGAGGTGCGTGAGCTCGAGCTGCGGCACATGCACGAGCTCGTGCAATCCGACGCGCGCTTCCGCGAGATCGTCGGCTCGGCGATGGACGCGATCATGGTGTTCGACAGCAACGGCGTCGTGACGCTCGTGAACGGAGCGGCCGAGCGCATGTTCGGCGCGAAGACGGCCGAGGCGGTGGGCAAGGAGATCACCCGCTTCTTTCCCACCGGCATGAGCACGGATTTCGTGACGACGATCTGCGCGACCGCCGAAGCGCAGCGAGGCGCCGACAAGCCGACATCGGCTGTCCGCCCCACGTCGCTCACCGGCTGCCGTGCCAACGGCGAGACCTTTCCGATCGAGGCGTCGGTTTCCTGTCTCGACACCGCCAACGGCCGGACGTACACGCTCATTGCGCGCGACATCTCCGAGCGGGTGCGCCACGAGGAAGAGCTCAAGCAGCAAGCCGACTCGCTGGCCGGGTCGGCGAAGGAGCTGCAGGACCTCAACGAGGAGCTGCACCGCCGGCAGCTCGATCTCGAGCGCGCCATGACGGCGCGCAGCCGGTTCTATGCCTCGATGAGCCACGAGCTGCGCACGCCGATCAACGCGGTCCTTGGCTACAGCACGCTGCTGCTCGAGCGCATCTACGGCCCGCTGAACGACAAGCAGGCCGAGGGCATCGAGCGCACGCAGAAGGCGGCGCGCCACCTGCTCGAGCTGGTGAACGACGTGCTCGATCTGTCCAAGATCGAAGCCGGCAAGATCGACCTGCGGCTGCAGCCCGTGGAGTTTCCGTCGCTCATCGAAGATCTGTTCATCACTGTTCGCCCGCTTGCCGACGAGCACGGGTCGGCGCTCGCGCTCACACAGTCGCGCCGCGAGCCGATCAAGATCATCTCCGACCCGCGGCGCGTTCGTCAGATTCTGCTCAACCTGCTCTCCAACGCCATCAAGTTCGGACGCGGCCTGCCGATCAACGTCATGTGTACGGCGACGGACGACGACGGCGTGCTGATTGAAGTGACCGACCACGGCGACGGTATCTCCGCCGAGGATCAGGAGCGGATCTTCCACGAGTTCGTCCAGCTCGGCAAGACACAGCTTCAGGACGGGACTGGGCTCGGACTCCCCATCTCGCGCCGGCTCGCCGAGCTGTTGCGCGGCTCCCTCAGTGTCGAGTCGACGCTCGGAAGCGGCAGCACCTTCCGGCTGCAGTTGCCGGCCTCCGCCGAGTCGCGGCCCGTTCGGCTCGTGGAGCAGGAAGCGCCGCGGGACACGACCGCGGTTCCCGTCTCTGGTGATTGACAGTGGGGCGGTTGGCGCGGTAGGCTCACGCACCCACTCCCCACGACATGACGCCAAACCGTCGCGATTTTCTCAAGGCCGGAGCCGCTGGCGCGGCGATTCTGGCCGCTCCGCGCTTGCTGTCGGCCGCGGGCACGCCGATGACGCTCGCCGCTCCGCCCAGCGAAACCTTCGCCGACGATCTGGCTGCTGAAGCGCTCGGTGCCGCGCGCGATGCCGGCGCATCGTACGCCGACGTGCGCATCGGCCGGTACCGGCGGCAATCGATCAACACGCGCGAGCGTCAGATCACCGGCGTGGCCGACACCGAGTCGTATGGGATGGGCGTGCGGACGATCGTGAACGGCGCATGGGGATTCGCCGCGACCAGCAACATGACGAAGGACGGCGCGGTGAAAGTGGCGCGCGAAGCCGCTCGTCTCTCGCGCGCGGCCAAGTCGGCGCAGAAACGCCCTGTGGAGCTCGCGCCTGCGCCTGTGGCCAAGGGTACGTGGATGACGCCGATCGTGCGCGATCCGCTCGACGTGCCGATCGAAGAGAAGGTGGCGCTGCTCTTCGCGACGAACGAGGCGGCGCTCAAGGTGAAGGGCGTGCGCTTCGTCACCTCCGGACTGCAGCTGCTGCGCGAGGTGAAGACCTACGCGAACTCCGAGGGTTCGGCCACGACGCAGACGTTCGTGCGCGTCGGCCCCACCTTCTCGGCGACGGCAGTGGGTAACGGCGGATTTCAACAGTATGAAGAGGAGCTCGCCCCGCGCGGCGCGGGCTGGGAATACGTCGCCTCGCTCGACATGCCCGGCCATGCCGGCGAGTGGGCGCAGATCGCCGTCGAGAAACTCAGCGCGCGCTCGGTGGATCCGGGCCGCTACGACGTGATCATCAACCCTCAGAATCTGTGGCTCACGATCCACGAGTCCATCGGCCATCCGACGGAGCTGGACAGAGCCATGGGCTACGAGGCGAACTTCGCCGGCACGAGCTTCGTGGCGCCGCCCGAGAAGATGCTTGGAAAGCTCAAGTACGGATCGGAGCTGCTGAACATCCAGTGCGACCGCACGCAGGAAGGCTCGCTGGCCCGCGTCGCCTGGGACGACGAAGGCGTGGCCGCGGACAAGTGGCTCGTCATTGAACAAGGTATATTCAAGGATTATCAAACCACGCGCGAGCAGGCCGCGTGGATCAGCAAGTTGAACGGCGTGAGCCGGTCGCACGGCTGCTCGTTCGCCGATTCGTGGGACAGCGTGCAGTTCCAGCGCATGCCGAACGTGTCGCTCCTTCCGGGCACCGCGGAGCGCAGTTTGGACGATCTCGTCGCGGCGACCGACCGCGGGATTCTCATCAAGAATCGCGGCTCGTGGTCGATCGACCACCAGCGCTACAACTTCTCGTTCTCCGGCCAGGCGTTCTACGAGGTGAAGGGCGGCAAGGTCGCCGGCATGCTGAAGGACGTCGCCTACCAGTCCAACACGCCGGTGTTCTGGAGCGCGATGGACATGATCGGCGGTCCGAGCTCCTATTGGCTCGGTGGCGCCTTCAACGACGGCAAGGGAGAACCGTCGCAGTCGAACTCCGTGAGCCACGGCTGCCCGCCGGCGCGCTTCCGGAACATCAACGTCGTCAACACGGGGAGAGAAGGCTGATGCCCAAGTCCCTCTTCGCCGCCGCCGACGCGGACTTCCTCTCGCGCGACCAGGCCAAGGCGCTCGCCGACCACGTGCTGTCGTTCGCCAAGGCCGACGAGACGCGCGTCAACATCGCCAGCGCGTGGAACGGCAACACGCGCTTCGCCGGCAACGAGATCACCACGAGCGGCGGTACCACCGACACCATCGTGACCGTGACGTCCACGGTCGGCAAGCGCCGCGCGTCGGCGACGACGAACGTGCTCGACGACGCCAGCCTCGCGCGCACCGTGAGCTTCGCCGAGCAGCTCGCGCGTCTGAGCCCCGACGATCCGGAGCTCATGCCCGAGCTCGGACCGCAGCAGTACGCCACGGTCAACGGCTACTTCGACGGCACCGCGAACCTCACGCCGGAAATCCGCGCCGCCGCCGTGAAGCGCGCGATCGACACGGCGGAGCAGAGCGGCCGCGCCGGCGGAAATGTTTTTGTCGCGGGCTTTCTCCAGGCAAACGCGGGTGCGCAGGCCGTGGCAACGAGCCGCGGACTCTTCGCGTATCATCGCGGCACGAACGGCGATCTCGGAACCACCGTGCGCACGCCCGACGGAACGGGTTCCGGCTGGGCGCGCGCCGGCGCTCGGGACTGGAGCTCCGTCGATCCGGCCGCGGTCGGCCGCATCGCGGCGCAGAAAGCGGTGGCGAGCAAGACGCCCAAGGCGGTGGAACCCGGCCTCTATACAGTGATCCTCGAGCCGAACGCTGTCGCGCAGCTCATTCCACAGCTCGTCGGCTCCTTCAATGCGCGCGCCAACGACGAAGGGCGCGGCACGTTCAGCAAACAGGGCGGCGGTACGAAGCTCGGCGAGAAGATCGCCGACGAGCGCGTGACGATCTACTCCGATCCGGCCGACCCCGATCTGCTCGCACAGCCCTTCGCGCCCGATGGATTGCCGCTGCACCGTCTCGTCTACGTCGAGAACGGGATTCTCAAAAACTTCTCGTACGACCGGTACTGGGCGCAGAAGCAGGGGAAGCCTGCGACCGGCGGCGGTGGGGGACGCGGCGGCGGCGGCGGAGGAGGAGGTGGTGGTGGCGGCGGCGCCGGAATCAAATTCGTCGGCGGCACGAAGACGACCGAGGAGCTCATCGCCGGATGCGCGCGCGGCATCCTCGTCACGCACTTCTTCTACATCAACACCCTCGATCCGCGCACCGTGCTGCTCACCGGCCTCACGCGCGACGGAACCTTCCTCGTCGAGAAGGGAAAGATCACGCAGGCGGTGAAGAACTTCCGCTGGAACGAGAGTCCGCTCTTCATGCTGAACAAGATCGAGGAGATCGGCCGCGCGCAACGCACGGGCGCCGGGCAGGTGATGCCCTCGCTTCGCGTGAAGGACTTCAACTTTGCTTCGCTCTCAGACGCGGTGTAGCGCGGTCTGACGCGGTGTAACGCTCACCCGTTCGTCGGGAGCGAGCGCACGATCAGATCCGCTTTTCGATCTTGCGCAGCGCGCGCAGCAATGGCGTGAGGTCCCGCGTCGCGAGCTCCGGATGCTGGAGCTCGTCCGCTTCGGCTTGATGCAGACGCCGGCCGATCTGCGTGTCCGATGCTCCGCGCGCGAGGAGGTTGTACACCTCGTGCGCGTACGCGCCGTAGCCCGCCGGCGGCTCGGACTGCGAGCGCATGTCGCTCGGGTCCCATTGCTCGAGCAGCAGTTGTCCAATTTCCACTTCGAGCGCGGCGCGATCCTCGGCAGCCATGGTCACTCCAGGATGAGGGAAGAGCTCCAATCCCACCCGGTGAACACGCGGGTCAGCGCGCCGCGAAGTCAAGAGCGAGTCTTCGCCGATCTCACCAGCTCACGCCGAGTGTCAATTCCGTGGCGCTCGACCCGAACGACGATCCGATTCCCCGCACTCGCGCCTCAGCGCGCACGCCGAACCCGGTAAGCGGAATTCCGACGCGAATGCCCGCCGCCGCGGAGAGCGTGAAGTCGTTGCGGCGGGGGTCGGGACCACTCACGGCCCTGAACCAACCACCGCCGATTCCGATGTACGGCTTCACGAGCACGGGCAGAAGTTGCCACTGCAGCTGTGCTTCAGGAATCACGTACGTGCGATGCACGCCGTTCTCGTTCGGGCGAAACACGCCGAGGCTTCCCTCGGCCACCGCGATCAGCAGCGGAATCTCCAGCCGCAGCGCGCCGAAAGGCGCCGTTCCCGTGCCCGAGAGATTGTAGTGCGACACTCCGCCCATCAGGCTCACGCTTGGAATGGGAAGCTGCGCGTGAGCGTGACGGGGAGCGAATAGGGCCGCCGCGGCGGCAAGGACGACGAATCGCGAAATGAGTCGAGGCATGGAACGCCCGTGCCGCGATTTTCGCGCCACCTGCCGAACCGGCCGGCGCACCGGTCAGAACTCGAAGGGTTTTTCCGTCGCCATCGCCTGCCAGGCGCGCGCCACGCGCGCCGTCGGCAGCCACGCCGTGGGAAAACCTGGCGCCGGCCCCTCTGCCACCGGCGCGAACGTCTTCGACTTGAGATCTCCGATGAACCCCGACTTCGAGTCGAGTGCCACGAGCGCGGCGCCGTCGCCGAGCCGCATGGGCAGCACGTCGTCGAAGAAGGCGATCGACATGTCGCGCGACCGGCCGACGATGTGCGCCGCCGCCGGCTCCTCCGCCAACGCCCAGAGCGCGCCGGCGCGGCGGTTCACGGCGAACAATCCGACGATGGTGTTCGTGCGAAACTCGAGATCCTTGCCCCCAACGAAGAGAATGCCCGGCACCTCGCGCGCAGCGCGCGGCACCAGCGCCGAGTAGTAGATCCCACCCTTGTTGACGACGAACGCCGCTACGCGCTCCGGCTTCCATGCCGTGAACTCGTAGTTGAACTGTCCGCCCGCCGACATACCCCAGAAGACCAGCGGCGCGGCATTCAGCTCAGCGTGCTGCGCGCGCGCCGCGAGCTTCGAAAGCGCATCGAGCAGCGCCTGACCGCTGCCGCGTGACACGTTGACGTAGTCTTCGATGAAATTCTGATCGTGCGGCTTGTCGGTAAACCGACAGGCGATCACCGCGAGCTTGTGTCGCGCCGCGAACGCTTGCCACACGGTGTCTTGGGCCATCGCTCGTCCGTCGCCGTTCGAGCCGGGCACGAGCACCAGCGTTCCCCGCAGCGCGCCGGCGACGTTCGGCGTCCAGAACCGGAACTCCGCCTTGTCGTAGTTGTTGCCCGCCGGGATGGTTTCTTCGAGCAGCCCGGCCGCCGGCGTTTGCGCGGTGGCCGGGCGCAGCGCCGCAACGCCGAGCAGGAGCGCCGAGGCGAATCTATGGATGTTGTTGCCGAACATGTGTTCTCCTGTATGAGCCCTCTGTCATCCCGATGAGCAACGCAACGAGCTCGGGAGTGCTCAAGCTGCATGACCGGTTGGAGCGAGTCTAGAGAGGCGAGAGACGAGCCGAAGCGGAACTGTGAGCTGCCTCACGCGTCGCCCCTCTCGCCGGTTCCTTGTCAGAGATATATTCTCCTCCATGCGAGTGCTGTGCGTTGGCCGTCATCCGTTTCTGAGCGAGCATCTCGGACGGTTCTTCGAGAACCTCGGGGTCGACTGCATACCCTGCGTGGGATTGCGTGAGGCGTTGGACCTCGTGCCCACGATCGATCCCGACGCCGTGATCTGCGATTACGATCTGCTCGCTACGATGTCGCTGGCCGAGTGGGAGAGCGACCCGCTGCTGCGAGACATTCCCGTCATCGCCGTGAGTCTCACCAGGCATCCGGGTGAAGCGCATCTCATGGATGTGAACGGCATCGCCGGCTTCCTCTACTTGCCGACACTCCAGCCCGAGGATGCGCAGCGCGTGCTCGGCGCGGTGCGGCGGAAACGTGCCGGGATCAACCCGCCGGCCGCGCTTCCGTGGCCGGCCACGACACCACGCGCGCAACTCCATTGACCGGTCCCGGAGCCGACGCTCCAACGTTCTTTTCAGCCAAGCGCTTGCTCGATGCGCTAGCCGCCACCAGCGCCGACGGCGCGCAGCGGCGCGTCATCCTTGGCAGTCTCGCCGATCGCGAGATCGACGCCACCATTCGCCGCGACGAGGGCGAGCTTCGCGTCGGATTTCCGAGCGCCGCGGCAACCGACGACAGCGAGCCGCTCCGCCGCTTGGCGCGCCAGCTCGCCGGCGAGAGCGACACGCCCGCACTGCTCGAGATCCTCTGCACCGCGGCGGCGGCGCAATGCGCGGCGAACGGCGCCGGTGTCCTCAAGGCGGTCTCTAATGAAGGCGAGCTGGTCGCCGCCGTGGGCCCGCTCACCGTGGCGCGCGGGCGGCGCTTTGCGCTGCCTGGATCGCTCGCGCGCGAAGTGTTGCGGACGCGCGACGTGGTGTCCGTCACCGACTTCAGCAGCTCGGCGCGTCCGCTCGCGAAGGTGAGTCCGGAGTTGCGGGTCGGACCCATGCTGCTCGCGCCGCTCATCGCGCATGAGCTCATCCTCGGCGTGCTGGCGGTGACACGCGACATCGGCGCGCCGCCCTTCTCGAAGCGCGAGGCACACCGGCTCCGCGCCATCGCCGATTACGCGGCGCTCGCGCTGTGGAAGGCCGAGTCGCTCGAGCAGGCACAGGCGGCTGATCGAGCGAAGAGCCGTTTTCTCGCCACGGTATCGCACGAGCTGCGTACGCCGCTCACCGCGCTGGCCGGTTACGAGGAGTTGCTCGTCGACCAGGTCATCGGCCCGCTCTCGGAGAGCCAGCTCGATGTGCTCGAACGCATGCGGTCGGTGACCCAGCACCTCGCGGCGGTGATCGAAGAGGTGCTCGCGTTCTCGAGCCTCGACGAAGGACGCGAGACGGTGCGGACCACCGACTTCCTCGCGGCAGATCTGGTTCACGCCGCGGCTGCGGTGATCGAGCCGCTCGCGCGCCAGAAGCACCTCGCCTTCAAGTCCATGGTTCCCGACGCGCCGCTCCGCATGACGAGCGACGTCGACAAGATCCGGCAGATCCTCGTCAACCTCGCCGGGAACGCGGTCAAGTTCACCGACGCCGGCGAAGTGGGACTCGAGCTGCGCAGGAGAGATGGCGACGTTTGCTTCATCGTTCGCGACACGGGCATCGGCATTGCCCGGCGCGACCTCGACCGTCTTTTCCGGCCGTTCGCCCAGCTCGATACCGGACTGACCCGCCGCCACGGCGGAACTGGGCTCGGCCTCTATATCTCCCACCGATTGGCCGAGCTCCTCGGCGGCCGAATCGAGGTGGAATCCGAGCCCGGAAAGGGCTCGGCGTTCACGCTCGTTCTGCCAGGCGACGAGCCCTAAGTCACGGCAGGATAGAGACGTCCGGCCCGTATCCCCTCCCTCCGGGCTCTCATTAGATTTGGGGCATGTCCAGCCTCCCCATCACGGGCGTCTTCAACGACGGCTACATCGCGGATGTGTACGAGTCGTACCGCCGGGATCCAGCCTCCGTCGATGAATCGTGGCGCCAATTCTTCCGCGTCGCGGAACAGCTCGTTGGCGCGGGTGGCGCGCCGGGCGCGTACGACGCCTCTCTCCTTCGGAAAACGGCCGCCGCCGCGTCGCTCCTCGGGGCCATCCAGCGCCACGGCCATCTCGCCGTCCAGCTCGATCCCCTCGGGACCCCGCCTCCCGGCGCCGCCGAGCTGAAGCCGGAATTTCACGGCATCGCCGAAGCCGACCTGCGCCAGATCCCGGCGTCCGCGCTGGGTTACGACGGCGCCGGCACCGCGGCGGACGTCGTGCAGAAGATGCGCGAGTGGTACTGCGGCGCGATCGCATATGAGTTCGAGCATCTCGGCGAAGAGGGCGAGCGGCAGTGGTTCCGCTCGACCATCCAGTCGGGCGAAGCGACGACTCCGCTCACCGACGGAGAGAAGCGCGCGCTCCTTCAGCGCCTCACCGACGTCGACGGCCTCGAGCGCTTCCTCGGCAAAGCCTACGTCAGCGTGAAGCGCTTCTCGATCGAAGGCGTCGATCTGCTCGTTCCCATGCTCGACGAGGCGATCGCCGCGGGTGCCAAGACCGGCGCGCGCGTCACGATCATCGGCATGGCGCACCGGGGGCGGCTCAACGTGCTCACCCACGTGATGGGCAAGTCGTATCGCGCGCTGCTCGAGGAGTTCGAAGGACATCATCCGGATACGAACGCCGAGAGTGACACCGGCGACGTGAAGTATCACAAGGGCTATCGCGGCACGCGTGACATTCCCGGCGCCGGCCAGGTCGAGATCGAGCTCATTCCAAATCCGAGCCATCTCGAGGTCGTGAATCCCGTCGTGGCAGGCATCGCCCGCGCGCGCCAACGCGTGAAGGGCGCCGCACCGAACACGCGCGACGAGCCCAGCGTGCTGCCCGTCGTCGTGCACGGCGACTCGTCGTTCCCGGGCGAAGGGGTCGTGCCCGAGACGCTCAACATGTCGCTCCTGCGCGGCTATCGCGTGGGCGGCACGCTGCACATCATCGCGAACAACCAGGTCGGCTTCACTACCGATCCGATCGACGCGCGCTCCACGCACTACGCGAGCGATCTCGCCAAGGGCTTCGAGATTCCCATCGTGCACGTCAACGCCGACGACGCCGAAGCCTGCGTCCAGGCCGTGCGGCTCGGTATCGCCTACCGCCAGCGGTTCAACAAGGATTTCGTCATCGACCTGGTCGGCTACCGCCGGCACGGGCACAACGAAGCCGACCAGCCGGCGTTCACGCAGCCCTTGATGTACAAGATCATCACCGAGCACCCCACGCCGCGCCAAGTGTTCGGCGCCCGGCTGGTGCGCGAGCGGGTGATGAGCGAAGACGACGTGAAGTCGGCCGACAAGACGCTCTACGATCATCTCAACGCGCTCTACCAGGAGATGAAGAAGGCCGGCGGCGCCGACACGAAAGGCGATCCGAAAGTCGCCGCTCCGGCGCCCGTCGCGGCCGAGACGGCGGTCCGTTCCGAGAAGCTCGTGGCCCTCAACGAGCAGCTCCTGAGCTGGCCGACGACGTTCAAGCTTCACCCCACGATGGCGCGCACGCTGCCGAAGCGCCGCGAGGCGATCAACACCGGTCTGATCGACTGGGGCCATGCCGAGTCGCTCGCCTTCGCCTCGCTCCTCACCGAAGGCACGAGCGTGCGCATCACCGGCCAGGACGCCGAGCGCGGCACGTTCTCGCACCGCCAGGCGGTGCTGCACGACGTCAACACCGGCGAGCTCTTCACGCCGCTCGCCAACCTGCCCCAGTCCTCGGCGGCTTTCGAGATCTATAATAGCCCGCTGTCCGAGACGGCCGTGATCGGCTTCGAGTACGGGTTCAGCGTCGCCGCGCCCGACGAGCTCGTGCTCTGGGAGGCGCAGTACGGCGACTTCGCCAACGTCGCGCAGCCCATAGTCGACCAGTTCATCTCGGCCGGCCGCGCGAAGTGGAAACAGGAGTCGGGTTTGGTGATGCTCCTGCCACATGGCTACGAGGGGCAGGGCCCGGAGCACTCGAGCGCACGGCTCGAGCGCTATCTGCAGCTCGCGGCAGAAGACAACATGGTCGTGGCCTACCCGTCCACGCCCGCGCAGTACTTTCACGTGCTGCGCCGCCAGGCGCTGCGCCGTCCGCGCCGCCCACTCGTGCTCATGCAGCCCAAGCAGCTGCTGCGCATGCCCGCGGCCGCGTCCAAGCTCGAGGACCTCGCGACGGGCACGTTCAAGCCTGTGATCGACGATCCGACGGCGTCGCAGAATCGCGACGCCGTGCAGCGCCTCGTGTTTTGCACCGGCAAGATCTATTACGATCTCACCGCGGCCGAGCGTCCGGCGAACGTGGCGATCATTCGCGTCGAGGAGCTCGCGCCCTGGCCACGCGAGGTCGGTGCGCTCGTGGACCAGTATCCGAACGTCGAAGAAGTGGTGTGGGCACAGGAAGAGCCGAAGAACATGGGCGCGTGGACGTACGTCCAGCCGCGCCTGCGCGCGTCGATCGGCACCGTGACCACGCTGCGCTATGTCGGCCGGCCGGAACGTTCGAGCCCCGCCGAAGGTTACAAGTCATCACACGACGTCGAGCAGGCGCGCATCGTCAAAGAGACGCTCACGTACGCGCCGGCGTCCACGAAGAAAAAGGCGGGCGCCGCACGCTGACATCGTGGCGGCACCCGTTCTACCGAGGGAATACAGTGTTGAAGCGAGCAATCGTCGTTGGTTGTAGTCTGCTCTTCGCTGCCGCGCCGCGCCTCTCTGCACAGGAGCGCGGCGCCGCTGCATTGGGTGAGCTGGTTCAGAGCCTTGGTACGACGACGCGCGTCCTGATGATCGGCGCGCACCCCGACGACGAAGACACGCAGCTCATCGCGTACCTCGCCAAGGCGCGGCACATCGAGACGGCCTACCTGTCGCTCACCCGCGGCGACGGCGGACAGAACCTCATCGGCAACGAGCTCGGCCCCGTGCTCGGCATGATTCGCACGGAAGAGCTCCTCGCCGCGCGGCGCATCGACGGCGGGCGTCAGTACTTCACGCGCGCCTTCGATTTCGGGTTCTCAAAAAATATCGACGAGACGTACGAGCACTGGCCGAAGGACTCGATCCTCAAGGACATGGTGGAGATCGTGCGCGCCTTCCGGCCGCAGGTGATCGTCTCGGTGTGGTCGGGTACGCCGCAGGACGGCCACGGTCATCATCAGTACTCCGGCGTGCTGGCGCGTGAAGTGTTCGACGCCGCCGCCGATTCGGTTCGCTTCCCCGCGTCGGCGGTGCACGGACTCAAGCCCTGGACGCCGGCAAAGTTCTATCGCAGCAACCGCCGCGGCGGCGGTGGCGTGATGTTCAACGTCGGCGAATACGATCCGCTCACGGGCCGCACCTATTCCGAGCTCGCGACCGAGAGCCGCTCGCAGCACCGGTCGCAGGGCCAGGGACAGCTTCCGCAGCGTGGGCCGCGGTTGGACGCGGTGAAACTCGAGGCGTCGCGCGTCTCCAATCCGAGCGACGCCGAGCGCGGCCTGTTCGACGGTATGGACTCGAGCTGGACGCGCTTCAAGACGCTGCGTCTCGCCGATTCAGTGCGCACGGCGATCGACTCGCTGCCGGCCGCGCAGGCTGCCGTGACCCGGTCGCTCGATCTGCTCGACCCGTCGAAGACAGTGCCCTCGCTCGTCACGTACGTGCGACTCGCCTCGCGCGCCGCGAACGGCGTGACGTGCGAAACGCTCGAGGCGCTCAACTCCGAGATGCAGACGTGCGATGCCGCGATGGGAGACCTGTCGCTCGCGCTGTCGTCGACGCGCCGTCGCGCGATCGAGGCGCTGCTCAGCGCCGCGGCCGTCACCGTCGAAGCCACCGCTCCGCGCGAGCTGATCGCCGAGCGCGACACGATGCCGGTCACACTGTCGGTGTACAACCAGGGCAAAACCACGGTCTCGATCGAGAGCGTGTCGCTCACCGATCAGCTCTCCGTGGCGTCGAAGCAGGCGCGCCCCATTCGTCCCGACAGCTTGGGGCGGCAGACGCTGCGCTACCGCGCCGCCGACATGCCCACGCTGCCCTGGTGGCTCCGCCGCCGTGCGCCTGCGGGGAGCGACATGTTCAATCAATCGTCAGCCGAGATGGTGATCGGCGACGATCGGTTGCAGAGCTCCGGTGTCGAGGCCGTGCTTCGCATCGACGGAATCGCGGTGCCGGTGCGCACCGGTCCGATCGTGTATCGCTTCGGCGATCGCGCGCGCGGCGAAGTGCGCCGTCCCATCTCGACGATTCCCGAGATCTCCGTGCTGCTCCAGCACGAAGTGGAGTACGCGCGCGCCAACGCGCCGTTCGACCGGATGATGCTCGTCGCCGTGCACTCGGCGGCCACGACGCCGCGTGAGGTCGACGTGTCGCTCGCGCTCCCCCCGGGATTGAAAGCCGATTCCGCGAAGCGCCATCTTACCATTCCCGCATTTGGCGACGCGAGCGTCTATTTCCGCGTGCAGGGGCGGCTCGCCGCCGGTCGTCAGAAGATCACGGCCACGGCCACCAGCCATGGCGAGAATTTCACGCTGGGCTTCGTGCCCATCGAGTACGAGCACATTCGGCCGCAGCGTTACTACCGTGAATCGAGTGTCCAGCTCGAGGCGGTGAGCGCGACGTTCGCCAACCTGCGCATTGGCTACATTCGCGGTGTGGGCGACAACGTGATGCCGATGCTCGAGGAGCTCGGGCTTCCGGTGGTCGAGCTCGACCCGGCCACGCTGCCGCAACTGAAGCTCTCGGCGTTTACGACCATCGTGATCGGCAGCCGCGCGTATGAGGCGAACAGCGCCGCGCTGCTCTCCAACACGCCGCTGCTGATGAAGTTCGCGCGCGACGGCGGCACGGTCATCACGCAGTACGGACAGAACATGAGCGCGCCCGGCATCCTCCCGTTCTCGGTATCGCGCGAAGTAGACCGCGTGACCGACGAGCATGCCGCCGTCCGTGTGCTCGATCCCGGCTCGCCGCTGCTCTCTGCGCCGAACAAGATCGGCGACGCGGACTTCGCGAACTGGGTGCAGGAGCGCGCGTCGTACATGCCGCACACGTTCGATGCGCAGTATCGCACCGTGTTCTCGATGAACGACAAGGACGAGGCGCCGAACGACGCCGCGTTGCTCGTCGCGCCGCTCGGGAAAGGCGCCTACATCTACACCACGCTCTCGTTCTTCCGGCAGCTCCCCGCCGGCAACCCCGGCGCGGCGCGGCTGTTCATCAATCTGCTCTCCGCCGGCCAGCGCGCCGCGAACCGCCCGCTCACGCCCAAGGCTGGACCGGTGCGCCCGTGACCGCGCCGCGAAATCCAGAGCCCGCGAACCGCTTCCGGAAAACGCTCGCCAGCGTGATGGCCGTGCAGGTCATCACGCTGGTGCTGCTCTGGCTTCTTCAGCAACGGTACAGCGTCTGACCCGCGCCGCGGCCCACGACCCACGTTACACGCGATGAATCCACTCAACTGGATCATCGTCGTCGGATGGCTGACGTACATCGTGATCCACGGTATTCGCCGCTCGCGCGCCAGCACGGGAATCGACGGCTACCTGCTCGCCAATCGCAGCATTCCGTGGTGGGCCGTAGGCCTCTCGGTCATGGCGACGCAGCTCTCCGCCGTGACGATGATCGGCACCACGGGGCAGGGCGCCACCGACGGCATGCGCTTCGTCCAGTTCTACTTCGGATTGCCGCTCGCCATGGTGATCCTCGGTGTGACGCTCGTGCCGTTCCTGCACGGCGCCGGGGTGTACACCGCGTACGAGTTTCTCGAGCGGCGCTTCGACGCGAAGACCCGCTCGCTCACCGCGTTCTTGTTTCTGGTCTCGCGCGGCATGTCGTGCGGGACGATCATCGCCGCGCCCGCCGTCGTCTTCTCGGCCATCTTCGGCTGGCCCGTGAGCTTGTCGGTCGCCGTGATCGGCGTGCCGGCGGTGCTGTACACCATGGTCGGCGGCGTCACCGCGGTTACGTGGGTCGACGTCAAGCAAATGATGCTCATCGTCATCGCCATGGTGGCGGTGGTGATCACGCTGCTCGTGCAGATGCCCGTGGCGCCGTCGGACGCGCTGCACATCGCCGGCGCCGCGGGGCGGCTCCGCGTGTTCGACTTCTCATTCAGTCTCACCAACACCTACACGTTCTGGTCGGGATTGATCGGCGGCACCTTCCTCATGCTGTCGTACTTCGGCACCGATCAGAGCCAGGTGCAGCGGTATCTCACGGCGAAGTCGGTCGACGACGCACGGAGCTCGCTGCTGATCAGCGCGTATTGGAAGATCCCGCTCCAGGCGCTCGTGCTGCTCATTGGCGTGCTCGTGTTCGTGTTCTATCAATTCGAGCGGCCGCCCCTCCTGTTCAACCCCGCGCACGAGCGGCGTGTACGCAGCGCTGAACCCGCGGTGTACGCTGGGCTCGAGTCGCGCTTCGCCGCCGGCACCACGGCGCGCGAAGCCGCGGCGCGCGGGCTCGCCGCGGCCGAAGATGCGCACGACCCCGCCGCCGCCTCGGGCGCGGCGCGCGTGCTCAAGGTGACCGAGGACAGCGTCGACGCCGTGCGAACCGAAGCGCTCAGCCTTGCCGCGCGCGTCACCGGCCAGCCGTCGAAGGACGTCAACTACATCATCCCGCGCTTCGTCATCGATCATCTCCCGATCGGACTGGCGGGGTTGTTCATCGCCGCGGTGATTGCCGCCGCGATGAACGCCATCTCCGGCGAGCTCAACTCGCTGTCGACCACCACGGTGATCGACTTCTATCGGCGATGGGCGCGCCGGGAGGCGACCGATGAGCACCTCCTCGTGGTATCGCGCGTGGCCACCGTGGTGTGGGGCCTCTTCGCCTGTGTCGTCGCCACGTACGCCGTGAACCTCGGCTCGCTCATCGAAGTCGTGAACCGTTTCGGATCGTTCTTCTACGGATCGATCCTCGGCGTCTTCCTGCTTGCGATGATTCCGCGCGCCCGTGCGACGGGCGCATTCTTCGGGTTGATCGCCGGCATGGTGACCGTCGGCGCCGTCAACTTTGCCGCACCCTCGATCTCTTTCCTCTGGCACAACGTGATCGGCGCGGTGACCGTGCTCATCGTCGGCGGCCTGCTCAGTGCGCTGAGGCGCGCGACATGACCCGAGCCTTCACGATCCTGCTGGCCGACGACGACCCGAACGTGCGCATGTTTCTCGCGCGGACGTTCGAGCACATGGGGTGCCGCACGATCGAGGCGGCCTCGGGCGCCGACGCCATCGACGTGGCGCGCTCGACGCTCGTGGACGCGATCGTGATGGACATCGACATGCCCGTCATGAACGGCATCGTCGCCACGCGCCTGCTCAAGCGGAACAAGCTCACGGCGGGAATTCCGATCATCGCGCTCAGCGGCGGCATGGGCGATCGCCAGCGTCACGACGCGATGGCCGCCGGCTGCGCGAACTATCTCACGAAGCCTGTTGCCCCCGGGACGATCGTCGCGGAAGTGTTGCACTGGCTGAAGGGCGCGGTGCCGAAGTCGAGCTGAATCGCTCGCCGCGAGCAGCGCCGCATGATGACGCGTACGCGCCTCGCACCACCCGCTGCCGCCGCAATCGACCGTGTCGGTCGGGTCAGCCGCCGATTCCGCGACGGTAGAGAACGATACGCTCGGCCTCGAGCCAGTCGAGCAGGTCGTCTCCTGCGGTGCAGCCTCGCGCGAGGTATATCGCGTATGCCTGGGCTCTGATTTCGGACTCGATCGCGCTCCGGTCGTGTACCGGAGCGGGTTCCTTTCCAACCGACCCGGTGGGAGCGTTCTTGAACGCACTCCGGGTCTTCGGAATCTTCTTGGCGGGCTGAGAGGCAATCATGTTTCATCTCGGAGATCGGCGCACTGCCATATACGCCAAAACCGTTCCGGCGCGGCGAGCGCGGCGTTCAGCTCACGCCGAGCTTTGACGCGACGCCTCGTCGCTCGGTGCCGGCCGGACCGCTCTCGACGCCTCGAGATTCGCGCGCACGATGAAGTTGAAGATCTCGCGTGCCGACGCCGTTGAAATCGTGCGCGCGGCCGGCAGCAGTCGTCCGCGAATCGGCGTGCCGGCGAGCGCTTCGCGGACGCGATGTGTGACGTAGGTCGGCGCTCCGTCCGGAATCGCGGAGAGATCGTCGGTGCCGTGCACGAGAATGTGTAGGTTGTCGATGCCGCGCACATCCGCAAAAAACTTCTTCAGCATTTCGCCGAACTCCGCCGTTGCCACGACGGCGTACAGCGGTTGGCGCAGCAGCAGCGCCCACTCGCCGACGACGAGGTCCGGCCGCACGTCGACAACGACGGTCGGCTTGTTGAGCTCCGCGCCGATTTGCCGCGCCAGCTCGATGTGCGCGGCGGTCGCGATGAGCACGTCCGCGTGACGCAGCACCGCCGGGCGCACCTCGGCGTGCGCGAGATCGGAGCCGACGATGCCGTCGGCGATCACGCCGAAGTCGTCGCGCAGCTCGCGGGCGAGACCCGCCGCCTGATCCCACGTGCTCGTGATCACGACGGCGCGAAGGCGAAGCGTTTCGATCGACCGGCGCAGCCACTCGTGCAGCTCGGGCGCGGGGATCTCGTGCGCGAATCCCTCGGTGAGCATCTCGACGAACCACTTGATCGGCAACGCGGGAAATCCCGCGCGGGTGGACGTGCTCATCGCGACGTACACGCCGCCGCGCTCACGTACGTCGACCAGCTCTTCGTCCGCGAGCTGGCGATACGCAACGAGAATCAACCGATGGTCGACCTGGAATTCCGTCACCAGCTCGCGCGCGCTCGGCAACCGATCGCCGGGCCGCAGCGTGCCCGCTTGCAGCCCGCGCAGCACCCGTCCGCGAAGGGTTTCGGCAATCGAAGTGCGCGGTTCGGGCACGGCGTCCTGGGGCGGAGAATCCTTCGTTGCGGCGGCTTGCGGCGCGCGGCCCACGAAGGCCCACGAAAAAGAATCGTTCTACACTCTCGAAACCAGTCTGGATTTCCAGCCCTTGAGCGGCCCCGACAGTACGACCTATCGCTGGACACGATTTCTTGTGCAGGATAAGGCATGGGCAATATCTAGTACAACAAAAGTGAGCAGAACGGCTCATAACCTGCGAGAGTCAATCCCAAGTACGTCGAGACTCGCGCCGGTGTCTGGTCTGTCCCGCGCTCCATTTTGCCCGCTCCGCCGCCGGCGCGGCCGGGGTCCGGCATCTGCAATAGGCCCGGGGATGCCAAGTCCCACGTTGGAAGCAGTCAGAGCATCGGGTGGTCTTTCGCTCACGGCGATCTCGCGGCTCGAGCGGCGCTTCACGGAAGCGCTGCGCCACGTGCCCTCCTCGCGCGTGAATCTTCGGCTCGCGGTACGCCACGTCGTCACCGAGCTCGAGGTGCAGGACGTCTCCAGCGACGTGGTGCGGCGCTTCGTGAGATTCGTCGCCGACCATCACCCCGAGCGAGACGATCTCGACCGCACGTCCATGGTGACGGGCGAGCGCGAGTCCGATCGCGTCGTGCGGCAGATGATGGAGTGGGTCGACGAGCTGAACGGGCCGTAAGGTGCCGAGCGTCGGGCTCGTTCCGTGCAACGATAGATAGAGCTGTGCGCCCACGCACGGTCCCTAGCCATGACATTGCCAGACTCGACCGCCTTTCAGACCGATGAATGCCCTCTCGCCGCGGCGCTCGCCTCGCGGCTGCGCGAGGCGCGATCGGAGCTCACGGCGAAGTGGCTGGAACGAATCGCGGCGCGCGTCGCGACCGACCCCAACCACATCTTTCCGTCCCAGGACCTGCTCGATCACGTTCCGCTCCTGATCGACGGGATCGCCGACTACCTCGAGAATCCAACGAACGAGATCGGCGCCGACACTCCGGTGATCGGCAAGGCCGTGGAGCTCGGTGCACTTCGCCACAGCCAGGGGTTCGACGCGTACGAGATTCTGAAGGAGTACGAGATCCTCGGCGGCATCCTCTTCTCCTTTCTCGCGCGCGTGGCGGACGAGGTCGAGGAGCCGTGTGACAACGGCGAGCTGCTCGTCTGCGGCCATCGGGTGTTCCGCGCCATCTCGATCGTGCAAGAGACGACCACCGGACACTTCTTGCGCCTCGCCGACGCGCAGGTTGCCGAACGGGAAGACCGGCTGCGCGCGTTCAACCGCGCCGTGTCGCACGAGATCAAGAATCAGATCGGCACGATCCTCGGCGCCAGCGAGGTGCTGCGCGAGGTGGGTGGAACGATGACCGACGAGCAGCGCATCAAGTTCGTGGACATCATCTCGAACAACGCGCGCATCATGCGCGGCACGGTGGAGAATCTGGTGGCGCTGTCGCGCGGCCAGACGGATCCGCGGCAGCACCGGCACGTGCACCTACCCAACGCCGCGGCCGAATCGGTGCGCCAGCTTCGCGAGCGCGCGCAATCGGCGGGCGTCGACGTGTGCGTCGGCGACTTGCCCGACATCGAGGTCAACGCCGCGGCGGTGGAGCTCGCGCTCAACAACCTCGTCTCCAACGCGATCAAGTACCGCGATCCCAAGAAGGACAAGCCCATGGTGCGAATCGACGGCGCCATCGAGGATCACGACGGTGAACGCTGGGTCGTCGTTCGCGTGCATGACAACGGGTTGGGCGTTCCGGTCGAGCTGCGACAAGGGCTGTTTCAGCGCTTCTTCCGCGCGCACGAAACGGTGACGCGCGCCGAAGGCACGGGCCTCGGGCTCAACATCGTGCGCGAGACCATCGAATCGCTGAACGGCAAAGCCTGGGCGGATTTCACCGTCGACGGCACGGTGTTCGCCTTCACGCTCCCGCTGCGTCGAACATCGGAGCTACAACATGACCGCGGAACAGCCGGACGTTCCGGAAGTTCGTAAGGGGCAGACGTACGAATCGTTGAGCAAGGAGGAATTTGCGAAACGGTTCGACGCCCGCTTCTACGATCCGGCGTTCGACTATCTGCGCGACGAGCTCGCGCGGATTCGCGATGTGGCGTGGGACGGATATCACGAATATCGAAAGAGTCCGCGGACGCGGCCGGCCGGTGCCGGCTTCGCCGATCCGACCTTCGCGCTGCCGATCGAGTGGCTGGAGACGCGCGACCAGATCATCGACGCCCAGAAACGGCACGCGAATGCCGCGGCGCAGCGGCGCGTGCTCGTCATCTGCGCGAGCCCGCGCACCGACGCCACGTGTCCGGGCGAGATGTCGAAAACGTTTCGGCTCGCGCAACTCGCCCGGCAGATCGTCGAAGGCGACGACCAGTGCGAGTGCGATTTCCTCGACTTGAGCGCGCTGACCGCCGAATACGGGCGCGTCATCTATCCGTGCAAGGGCTGTGTCTCCACCGCGATGCCGCTCTGCCACTGGCCATGCTCCTGCTACCCGAATCACGCCATGGGGCAGACGGGCGACTGGATGAACGAGCTCTATCCGCGCTGGGTCGCGGCGCATGCGGTGATGATCGTGACGCCCGTGCATTGGTATCAGGCGCCGAGCGTGCTCAAGCTGATGATCGACCGCCTCGTGTGCGCCGACGGCGGCAACCCGGATCCCACGAGCACACACGGCAAGAAGCCCGAGGAAGCGAAGGCGCTCGAAGTGAAGGGATGGCCCTATCCCAAGCATCTCGCCGGTCGCGCGTTCGGAGTGTTCGTGCACGGCGACGCGGTCGGGGCCGAAACGGTGCGCCGGTCGCTCACCGACTGGCTGCTCGACATGGAGCTCGTGCAGGCCGGGCGCGGCGTAGTCGATCGGTACATCGGATATATGGAGAATTACGCGAATAGCCACCATGCGCTCGACGCCGACAGCGCGGTGCAGGAGGATGTGCGCAACGTGGCGCGCGAGGTGGTGGCAACCGTCAAGCTGATGCGTAGCGGGCGGTACGACGATCCCGCCCAGGGAATCAACGACCCGCGGCCGAAGTAATCCGCCGGCAGTCGAGCGCGACTTTCCGAAGCCAGCGATCTTTCGAGTATGAACCGACCGCGGGTCGTCATCGTCGGAGGCGGGTTCGGAGGACTGTACGCGGCGCGCGCGCTGGCGAACGCTCCGGTCGAGGTGACCGTCGTCGACCGCACGAACCACCACGTCTTCCAGCCGCTGCTCTACCAGGTCGCGACGGCGACGCTGTCGCCGACGGACATCGCCACGCCGATCCGCTGGCTGCTTCGCGCGCAGCGAAACACCGAGGTGGTGCTCGGCGAGGCAACGGAGATCGTACCTGATGAGCATATTGTAAAGCTGGCGAACGGTCGCGCGATCGCCTACGACTACCTCATCGTTGCCGCGGGGGCGCGCCACTCGTACTTCGGGCACGCGGAATGGGAGGCGCGGGCGCCGGGACTCAAGACGGTCGAGGATGCGATCGAGCTTCGGCGGCGCTGGTTGCTTGCCTTCGAGCGCGCCGAACAGGCGACCGACGCCGCGGAGCGCGAGGCGAACCTCACCTTCGTCATCGTCGGCGGCGGACCGACCGGCGTGGAACTGGCCGGCATGCTGCCGACCATCGCGCGATTCGCGCTGCCGAAGGATTTTCGGCACATCGATCCGTCGGCGGCGCGCGTGCTGCTCATCGAGGGAGGTCCGCGATTGCTGCCGGCCTTTCCCGAAGACCTGTCGGCGCACGCCGAGTCGGATTTGCGTGACTTGGGCGTCGAAGTTCGCACGAGCACGATGGTGTCGAACGTGGGCGACGGGTTCGTCGATGCGGGAGGTGAGCGGATCGCCGCGCGCACGATCTTCTGGGCGGCCGGAAACGCTGCGGCCCCACTCGGCGCCATGTTGGGAGCGCCGCTCGACCGCATGGGCCGCGTTCACGTCGGGGAAGACCTGAGCGTCGCGGGACATCCGGAGATTTTCGTCGTCGGAGATCTCGCCGTGCTCGAGAGCAAGCGAAAGCCCGTTCCCGGCGTTGCGCCGGCGGCGATGCAGAGCGGCCGCACGGCCGCCCGGAACATCATCCATACGATCGCGGGGGAAGGGAGGGAGCGGTTCAAGTACCGGAACAAGGGCGACTTGGCGACCATCGGCCGGTACCGGGCAGTCGGTGTGCTGGCGGGGCGCCATCTGAGCGGCGCATTGGCCTGGTGGACTTGGTTGCTGGTCCACATCATGTACCTAGCCGGGTTCCGCAATCGCCTGAGCGTTCTGCTCGAGTGGGGCTATTCATTTTTTACGTATGAGCGCGGCGCACGGCTCATCACCGCGGATAGGCCGGCGCCCGTTGAACGGCCGCCCGAGATGTTGCCAAACGGCTCCATAGGCCGTCCATGGGAGGGCGAGATCGCCCCCAGCATGACGGCTTCCTCGCACGATCTTCCCCCACCCGCTCTGTGACGCAGCCTTCCGTCGGCCTCGACTTCGCGCGCATCGGTATCACGGGCGTGCGATTCGAAGCGTTGTTCGAGGCGGTCCCACTCGCCATCGCGATTTTCGATGGCGAGCTGCGCCTCGTGAACGCCAACGCGCGCTATCGCGAGTTGACTGGGGTCGCGGCGTCGGGACAAGCGAAGGTCTCGATCTACGACGCGTTCCCCAACGCGCTCGCCGACCTCACCGATCAGATCGACTCCGCGCTGCGCGGAACCTCGGCCGCGACCGCGGCGCGGGTTCCGTTCCAACATCGCGGCGGCCGGCGGCTGATCGAGACGACGTTCGCGCAACTGGTCGAAGAGTCGGGTGGACGCGGAATTCTGTTCGCCGGCAACGACGTCAGCGAGCGTGAAGATCTCCGTGAAACCCTCAGCCGAAACGTCGCTCAGCTCGAGTCGATCTTCGACGTTATCCCCGACTCGGTGCGCGTGTTCGACACCGAAGGCCGCACGGTTCGCTCGAACACGCAGGCGATGCAGGACCATCCCTCGGGACAGCCGTCGACGCTGCGCGAGCTCTGGCAGCTCGATCGTCCGCGCACGGTGGACGGCACCAGCCTGTTCATGCACGAGCATCCCACGGCGCGCGCGTTGCGCGGCGAGCGGGTGCGTGGCGAAACGCTCGCCGTGCGCCGCGGCGTCGACGGCGCGCCGGTGATCATCGAAGTCAATTCGAATCCACTGTACGACGAGCACGGAAAGATTCGCGGGGCCGTGACGGTGGAGCGCGACGTCAGTGTCAAGACACAACTCGCCAAGGCGCTCGAGGAAGAGGCACGCCGCACCGCGGAGCTGTACGAGCGCGTGTCGACGGAAGCGGAGCGTCTCGAGCGCATGGTGCAGGAGCGCACGCAGGAGCTCTTGGCTCTCCAGGAAGCGCGCTCACGCGAGCGTCGTCTAGCGGCGGTCGGCCAATTGGCCGCCGGCGTCATGCACGACGTGAACAACGCGCTCAACCCGATCATGGCGGCGGCGTACCTGCTCGAGGCAAACGCCGAGAACCCGGTGGCCGTACGTGATTATGCGGTGCGCATCGCCAAGGCGGCCGAAACCGGCGCGGCGACCGCGGCGCGAGTCGGCCGGTTCATCCGCCAGGAGCCGTTGCAGGCCGAGCGCGAAGAATTGATCGACCTGTCGCTCGTCTGCGACGAGGTCGTGGCGATGACCCGGCCGCTGTGGGCCGAGCGCGCTCGCGGCGGAACGATCCATCTCGAGCGCGACCTCGCCGAGGGCGCGATGATCCGCGGTATCACGGGCGAGCTTCGCGAAGCACTGCTTAACCTCGTGCAGAACGCGTTGGACGCCATGGCGGGAGGCGGCACGCTCGGTATGCGTACGCTGGTCACCGACAGCGAAGTGAAGCTCGAGATCCGCGATTCGGGAATCGGTATGTCGGCGGAAGTGCGCGAGCGGGCGTTTGAGCCGTTCTTTACGACGAAAGGCAGGGCGGGCACCGGACTCGGCCTGGCCGAGGTGTATGGTATCGTCAAGCGCCATCGGGGATTTGCGGAAATCGAGTCGATGCCGGGGGTCGGCACCACGATTCGGCTCGTCTTCCCGAAATCCTCACAGGTTGCGGCCGATATTGTTGTCGAAGAACCGAGAAAGCGGGTTGCGCGACGGGTGCTCCTAGTTGAAGATCATCCGGACAGCCGTGAGTTCATGCAGGCGCTGTTGGAGTCGGACGGCCATACGGTGGACACGGCGATGGGAATACAGGAGGCAATGGAGCTCCTGGAGAAAGCTGAACAAGTGTACGAAGTGCTCGTCACCGACATCGGGTTGTCCGATGGAAGTGGGTGGGATTTGATCACCTTTGCCCGCGAGCGGTGGCCGTCGATGCGGATCGGCGTCGTCACGGGGTGGGAACCGAAGGTCGGCGCCGGGAAGGAAGGTGACTTCATTCTCCGAAAGCCGGTTAGAACATCTGAGTTGCTCGCGCAGGTCGCCGGCGCAGGCTGACCGCGTCTTCACGCTGGCGTCCGTAGGCGTGTGGGGCCAAATTCCGTATGATGACAGAAACAAGCAATCGTATCCGCGTCCTGATCGCCGAGGACGATGACAACGCACGATCGTTGCTCATCGATCTTCTCGGCACGCTCGGCCACACGATCGTCGCAGAAGTGTCGACGGGTCGCGAGGCCTTCGAGCGCGCGATGGACGTGGTGCCTGACGTCGTGCTGCTCGACGTGCACATGCCCGACGGCTCCGGTATCGAAGCCGCCGAGAAAATTACACAGTCGATTCCCGGTGTCGCCGTCGTGTTGTTCAGCGGCGACCACACGCTCACCTTGAGCGATCGCGACGTCACCGCCACGGCGGCCATCGCGTTCCTTCCCAAGCCCGCGCCACCGCGCGTGCTCGATTCCACGATTCGTCTCGCTGCCACGCGCGCCAAGGAGTTGATGGCGGCGCGCGCGGATGCCGAGTCGGCGCGTCAGGCGCTGGAGAATCGCAAGACCATCGAGCGCGCGAAGGGTATTCTCATGCGCCGCACCGGATCGTCGGAGCAGGAAGCCTATCGCATCCTGCAGCGCACGAGTCAGGACCGCTCCGTGCCGATGGTCGAGATCGCGCGCGCCGTGCTGGCGAGCGAGCCGGGGTTCCAAGAAGCGGCGAAGGAAAAAACCTAGACTGCACAATCGCTGACGGATATGCGACGAGCGCGGACCGTGGGGGAAGAAACTTTCCGCCCGAGTCCGCGCTCGTCGTATTTGTGTCCCCGTTCGCCGCAGCTACCGGCTACGCACCACCGTGAACTGCACCAGTGGTGAAACGGGCAATCCGCCCGACGACCAGTCGATCGAGCCCGAGCCGTTCGCCGGAACGAAGAAGCGGAAATACGCCGCGCCGCCCGCGAAAACCGATACGCTCGCCGGTGCGGCGTCGGAGACGGGAAAGACTGTGAGCGGATAGGTGTTGAGCGGAATACCGTTGCCATCTACGAGATGCGGGAATATGTCCCGGTAGTTCCAGCTCGGCTGCGAGAACTGCACGTTCGTTTGGCCGGCGAGGTCGTCGGCGAGCACCGACGTTGCCCAGTCGCGAATCTGCGTCATGTAGTTGCTGCCCACGACCCGGGCGAGATTGGCCTGGCCGCTCGTGGCGGAGTTGACGAGCTTGAAGAAGAACGTGCCGTCGGACGTTCCCTGATGGTCGGCGAGATAGCGCAGCAAGCTCCACGTCGCGCCGCGCGTTTCGAGCGAATCGTTGCCGGCGTACACTGACGTCGCGTTCGGTTTCTTGAGAAAGAACTTGTATCGCCCCGTGTTCTCGCTCTGATAGTTATTGAACGCGTTGACCGATGCGGTCGACCGCGTGACGGTCGCGGCGTTGATGTTCTGCCGCGGCGCCAGGTTGGCGACGTGGTAGTACAACAGCTCTTCGGCCACGTGGCTCAAGCCCTCGTTGAGCCACGTGTCCTCGAAGCCGGTGGCGTTGTTCACGTACAGGCGGCGGCCCGCGTTGATCAGATGCTGGAACTCGTGCGCCAGCGTTCCCGGCGTGTCGTCCTGCACGGATTGTTTCGAGACCGCGTCCGAATACCGCCCGGCGGGATCGGGGACGAGCGAGTAGTACATCTCGGCCACGTTGCTCGTTCGGCACGCTACAAGATCCTGGGTGGCGGTAGTCGGAAACAGATCGCGCTCGAAGAAGAATCCTCCAATCCGGCCGGCGCTTCCGCGCGGCGTGAGCCTGTTCACTTCCTTCGTGAAGAAGATGATCGTCTTGCCGTTCTTGTCGATGTCCGACGGGGCGCCGAAGTTGGCCACGTCGAGAGGACTGACCAACGTGTCGAAGGTCGTTGCGAACGACTGATACTCGGCGTCGGTGAACCCGCCCGCCGGATTCGCCGTATCGGCCACGACGATCGCGGTTTGCGAAACCGCCGCGACTCGCGCCGTAATGTTGAGCGGAATGTCGCACGCGTTCACGTCGCCCGGCTGTGCGTTCGCGTTCAGCGTGACGAGCGAGCCGATCGCCGGATTCGCCGGAACCGTCGCGAACGAGGCGGACCGCTGCCGCGACCACGCGCGTGCAGCCGGAATCTTCGGCGTGAGGTTTCGGCGGGCCACGTCGCGCAGGCGCGCCTCGAACGACGACTGCACGTTGTTCGTGCGATAGCGCGCGCCACCGCCAACGACCGACGTCGCGTCGAGCGACGGCGCGAGCGACGCGGAGCTCACTCCTGTCACGCCGCCGGTCGTCCGCACGTTCACCGAGGCCACTTGAGAGCTATCGGGGTTTGCGTAGAACGCGACGAGCGCGTACTCGGCGCCCGACGAACCGCCTCCGAGGCAAATGCCCGTTCCGTCGATGCCCGTCTGTACGCCGCCCACGGAGGGTGTTGTCGCGGCGCCCTTCGAGCAAGCGAGCGTCACCGTCGACGTTCCGGCGCTCACGCTGAACGTTGCGCTGAGGCTCGTTCCGGGAACCGTCGCGGTGACGACGACCGTTCCCGCGGACGAGCCGAGCGTCACCTGCGTCTTGGCCTGCCCGAGCACGTCGGTGGTGGCGGACGTTGGCGAGACGGTCGCGGCTCCGCTCGCGACGGCGAACGCCACGGTCGTGCCGGCGATCGCGCCGGTGGTGCCGGAGACTTTCACCACGAGAGGAACGGAGAGCGCCGTTCCCACGAGACCGACCTGGCCGTTGCCCGAGACGATCGTGACGGCGGACGGTCCTGTCGTACCTGGGCCCGCCGGCTCGGATCCGCTTCCTCCGCACGCGACGGCGGCAACGGCGATCAGCACCGACAACGCTTCGCGAACGCGCGCAGCGGACATGAACCCTCCTGACATTCGATGAGCCGAGCGACGTGAGATCAAGCCGCTGGGGCTGCCTCGGGTTCGCGCTTCGGGCGAGTGTATTCCTCCATACCCAGCCCTAGCAGAATCGTGCCAGCCACGAGGCCGGCGGAGACTAAGAAGGGCAACTGAAAGGATCGGTCGAACGCCCAACCCGCTAGAGCCGGAAAGAGCACGCGAGCGGCGCCCCCAAATGTTTGCTGAACGCCCATGTACAGCCCGCGCTCGTTGCTGGGGATCACCCGCGACAACAGCGCCGTCACGCACGGAAACGTGAACGCGGTGCCGAGCGGGATGAGTGCAACCGCAAGTGCCAGCGGCAGATACGGCAACAGAGCGACCACGGAAACCGGCAGCGCACCACCAAATCGCTCGGCGAACGCCGCGGGATCGGTCATCCGGTGCATGAACGGCAGCGACGCCAGCCCAATGGCCAACAACGCCGACCCGAAGCGCGACAGCCGCGCCTCGCCGAATCGGTCCACCGCCCATCCGAGAATGAAGAAGCGCGTGAGCACCGCGATGGCGCCGATGTACATGAAGAAGAAGCCGATCGTCTTCGCGTTCACGCCAAAGCGTGCGGAGAGAAAGAGCGCGAGCACCGCGTTTACGCCGGAAAACGCGCCCATCGCGATGGCGTAGATCCAGATCAGGCGGGGCGCCGCCTCGTTCGAGTGCGTGATGACGCGCAGGATCGCGTCGCGCGACCGTCCGGGCTGATGCTTCGCCGTGCGCGCTTCCGTCATGTCGCGCGACTCGACGAGGAATTTCCAGGTGAAGCCCATGTTGATGATGCACAGCCCCGACGCGATGAGCCCCGGTGCGTGCATCCCGGCCGCTCCGAGCGTCAGGCTGCCGAACACCGGCCCCAGGGTGACGCCGAGGTTGGTCGCGGCGGACAGCCACCCCAAGCCTTTCGCGCGCTGTTCCGGCTTGAGTGCGTCGGCCACGTAGGCCTGGATCACGCTCACCGTTCCACCGCCGGCACCCTGCACGAGCCGCGACAGAAAGAGCAGCCAGAGCGAATTGGAATACGCGAAGACGACGTACGAGATCGCCGACGCCGCGAGCCCCACGAGCAGTGCCGGCCGGCGGCCGTACTTGTCGGAGAAGCGGCCCCACATGGGCGCGCTGATCAGCTGCGCGATGGCGAACGAGGAGAAGAGCAGTCCAACGGTGAATCCACCCGCCCCGAAGGCCTTGGCGTAGAAGGGCATGAGGGGCACGATCATCAACAGTCCCACCATGTCCACGAACGCCGTGATCATCAGGACTACGAGCTTTCCCATGTTTCCGTAGATGCTGGTAAGGGGAGAGGGGCGACTAGCAACAGATAATACGCAGTCCAGGTCGCCCTGCTCGCATGCCTGACGAATTCCTAACGCCTGCGCAGGTCACGCGCGCGCCGCTCCTACGTCACTCGGCCACTTTGCCGAGCGCCGCGGGGGGCGTGGCGCGACCGACCACGCCGGCGAGGGCGATGATCGTCAACGCGTACGGAATCATCTCGACGAACTGCGACGGGATGGCCTGTGCGCCCTGCAGTTGGATCTGCAGCGCGTCCGCCGCGGCGAACAGCAGACAGGCGAGCGCCGCGCGCACCGGGTCCCACCGCCCGAAGATGACCGCCGCGAGGGCGATGAAGCCGCGGCCGGCCGTCATCTCGGCGCTGAACTGATGCTGGTCGAGCGCGAGATAGGCGCCGCCGAGGCCCGCGAGCATTCCCGACAACGCGGCGGCGAGATAGCGAATTCGTCCGACGCGAATTCCCACCGACGTCGCGGCCACAGGATGCTCGCCCACGGCGCGAATGCGGAGGCCGAACGGTGTGCGGTAGAGCATCCACGCCACGAGCGCGACTGCCGCGATGCCCATCCAGATCAACGGATTGCTGGCGAGCGACGCCACGCCTGTTCCCGACTGCTCGGCGCCGAACCCCGGCACGCGCGGCGAGTTCGCCGAGCTGTGGAAGGTGAGGCGCAAGAAGAATCGCGTCATCCCAACGGCGAGCAGGTTGATAGCGATGCCGACGACGACCTGGTCGGCGCGGAAGCGGATCGCCGTGACCGCATACAGCAGCGCGATGGCGATACCACCGGCTGCCGCGCCGATCAGCCCGATCCACGGGCTGCCGCTGTAGTAGCTGGCGAGCGCCGCGCAGAAGGCGCCGGTGAGCATGTAGCCTTCGAGGCCGATCGCGATCAACCCCGAGCGCTCGGAGATGACGCCTCCGCTCGCGGCGAAGATGTAGGGAATGACGATGCGCAGCGTCTGTGCGAGGAAGCCGAAGATGATCATCGGTCCCCCTTCCTCAACATGCGTCGAACTTCAGGCACCGACGCCGCCACGGCGATGATCACCACCGCCTGGAGCACGTCCACCATTTGCTTGGGCACCACCGCGTTCACGGCGAGACCACCCTGCGAGATCGTCGCGAAGACGAACGCCGCGAGGAGAACGCCGATCGGATTGTTTCGCCCCACGATCGCCACGGCGATGCCGAGGAAGCCCGCGCCGGTGGCGAAGGCATCCTCGTAGTAGTGCTTGTAGCCGAGCACGAAGTTCAGGCCGCCGATGCCGGCGAGCGCGCCGGACAACACCATGGCGCGCCACCAGACACTGCGCACGTCCACGCCGCCGTATTCAGCCGCGGCGGGTTGCAGACCGGTAGCGCGCAGCTCGAAGCCGCGGCGCGTACGAAAGAGGAACCACCAGGTGAGGACCACCGCGAGCAGCGCGATGAACAGTACGACGTTCGCCGCCGAGCCGTGGAAGGCCGCGATGTACGACGACAGCCGTGGAAGGCCGCCGGCGTGAATCTCCTCGGTGTGCAGCGAGGCCTCGACCTTGAGATGCGCCGCCGTGAGGTAGTTGAGCAGCGCGAGCACGATGAAGTTCAACATGATCGTCGTGATCACTTCGTGCGCACCGAACCTGGCCTTGAGGACGCCTGGAACGCCGCCCACGAGACCACCGCCGATAGCGGCGGCGACGAGATACACCGGCAGCGTGACGAGGGCGGGCAGTCCCGGCGGCAGAATCAATCCGACCAGCGCCGCGGCGAAGCCGCCCGCCGCGAGCTGGCTTTCGGCGCCGATGTTGAACAGTCCGGCGCGCAGGCCCACCGCCACGGCAAGCCCCGTGAAGGTGAGCGTCGTCGTCTTGTAGAGCACCTGGCCGAAGCCGTAGGCGTTGCCCCAAGTGCCCTCGAAGAGCAAACGGTAGACGGTGCCCGGGTTCTGGCCGAAGCTGAGAATCAGCACGTCGCCGACGATCGCCGCGACGAGCAGCGCGACGACGACGGGGAGAATCGCTTCCTCGAGGGCGGCGAGACGCGACGCTGGGTTCACCGGCGGCGCGATCGCCGCGGGCGCCGGTGGATTTTCTGTGGCGGGTGTCGTCATGCGGCGTGCTCCGTCGCTGCGCCAGTCATGTAGGGGCCGAGCACTTCCTCACTCGCTTCGGCCCGCGGCAGCACCGTGACGAGCCTGCCGCCGTACATCACCGCGATGCGATCGGACAGCGCGAGAATCTCGGCGAGATCGGCCGAGACGAGCAGAATGGCCTTGCCGGCGTCGCGCGCGTCGCGCAGACGGGCGTGAATGAACTCGATGGCACCCACGTCCACGCCGCGCGTCGGCTGCGCGGCGAGGAGCACCTGGAAGGCGCGTCCCATCTCGCGGGCGATGACGATCTTCTGCTGGTTTCCGCCCGACAGCGCGCGCGCCGGAAGCTGGGGGTCGACGGGACGAATGTCGTAGGCGGCAATTTGGCGGCGCGCGTTCTCGTGAATCCGCTCCTGGTCGATTCGCACGCCGCGCGTGAAGCGATGCTGCTGCCCGAGGATGAGGTTTTCGGCGACGGAATAATCGAGGATCAGACCGCGCGCATGCCGGTCCTCCGGAATGTGCGACAGCCCCGCGTCTCCGCGCGCCTTCACGGTCAGCCGCGTGATGTCGCGGCTGGCGATCGCGATTCGTCCGCCGCGTACGTCGCGCAGTCCGGCGAGCGCCTCGAGCAGCTCCGTCTGTCCATTTCCCTCTACGCCGGCGATGCCGAGAATCTCGCCCGGTGCGACCGAGAAGCTCACGCCGTTCACCGCGGTCAAGCGTCGCGCGTCTTCGACGAGGAGATCGCGCACCTCGAGCAAAGGCGCGGACGGCGGCAGATGGGTCCGCGCGGCCGTATCCGCTCCGCGAACTTCGTCGATGTAGTGCATGGCGAGCTGCACGTCCCGGCCGACCATCGCCTTCGCGATCTCGGCCGGCCTCGTCTCCGCGGTCCGCAGCCTGGCGACCGTGCGGCCATTGCGCATGACCGTGATGGTGTCGGAGATCTCCATCACTTCGTCGAGCTTGTGCGTGATGAGAACGATCGTCTCGCCGCGCGCGCGCACCTGCCGCAGCACCTGCCAGAGCTCGTCGATCTCCGGAGGCGACAAAACCGCGGTGGGCTCGTCGAGAATGAGAATCCGGGCACCGCGATAGAGCGTTTTGAGAATCTCGACGCGTTGCGCTTCGCCCACGGACAGGTCGGCGACGGTGCGATCGGCGCGCACGGCAAGGCCGGTGGCGCGACTCAGCTCGGCGACCTCGCGTTCGGCGCGCTCGCGATCGAGCTGGCCGTTCTTCGTCAGCTCGCGGCCGAGCATCACGTTTTCGGCGACGGTGAGCGTGGGCACCAGCATGAAGTGCTGGTGCACCATGCCGACGCCGGCGTCGATCGCCTCGGCGGTCCTCCAGCCGGTCACGTCGCGGCCGAAGACCTCCATGCGGCCCGAGTCGGGCGCGTACATGCCGCTCAGCACGCGCATCAACGTCGACTTGCCGGCGCCGTTCTCGCCCACGAGCGCGTGAATCTCACCCGCGGCCACCTCGAGCGACGCGCCTCGGTTGGCCTGCACGGGTCCAAACGACTTGTAGATGTCGGTCAGGCGAATGGCGGGGGAGGATTCCGCCATGCTCATCTCGTACTCGGCACGCTGATCTTTCCCGCGATGATGTCGGCCTTGAGCTGCTCGAGTCGCGCGCGGGTGCTGTCGGGGATCAGCGCGCGATTGTGTTCGTCGTAGACGTACCCCACACCGTTCTGGGCGAGCCCGAACGTGTAGATGCCGCCCTTGAACTTGTGGTCCTGCACGCGCTTCACCATGTCGAAGACGGCGACGTCGATGCCCTTGACCATCGACGTTACGATCCGGCCCGGCGCTTCGTTGTATTGATCCGCGTCCACGCCGATGGCGAACTTGCCCGTCTGGCGCGCGGCCTCGAACACGCCGAGTCCCGTGGAGCCCGACGCATGATAGATGACGTTGACGCCCTGCTGGTACTGGTTGAGCGCGAGCTCTTTGCCCTTGCCCGGATTGCGAAACGCTTCGGGCGTCACGCCCGCGTACTGCGCCACCACGGTGCACGTAGGACAGACGGCGAGCACACCCGCCCTGTAGCCGGCCTCGAACTTCTGAATGAGAGGCACATCCATTCCGCCCACGAAACCGACTTTCTTGGAGTTGCCGACGAGCGCCGCGAGCGCGCCGACGAGGAAGGAGCCTTCTTCTTCCTTGAACTTGAGCGCGGCCACGTTGGGCGGCGGCGGAACGGGATTGCCCGCCCGGTCCGTCGCCAATGCGTAGTCGACGCCGGCGAAGTTGGTCTTCGGATACTCCTTCGCGAGCTGCGCGATGTCGTCGGTGAAGATGAAGCCGACGCCGATCACGAGGTCCATTTTTTCCGCGGCGAGGAGCCGCAGACCCGCTTCGCGATCGGCGCCCTCGCCCGGCTCGATGAGGCGAATGTGCGCGCCGAGCTCCTTCTCCGCGCGCTGCGCGCCGCGATACGCGCCGTCGTTGAACGACTTGTCGCCGAGACCGCCCACGTCGAGCACGATCCCGACGTTGACGGCATCGGGCCTGGCGGCTTCGGCGGCGCCGGACACGCGCACAAAAAGGAGGGCCACGTGGGCAACGACGAGCGCGCCCACGAGGAGGAGCAACTTACGCATGCGCAAAGTTTCGTTCGTGGCCGGGGCCGGGGCAAGGGACTGCGTTCAGGTCGAGCCATTACCTTTTCCCCTATGCCCGAGCGGATTCGAACGCGGTTCCTCGTTGTCGGAAGTGGTGTGGCCGGATTGCACACCGCCTGGCGTGCCTCGGAGCACGGCGACGTGCTCCTGTTGACGAAGCGATCGCTCTTCGACAGCGCGACGGCGTACGCGCAGGGCGGCATTGCCGCGGCGCTCGGCGCCGGTGATTCGCCGGCGCTCCACCGGCAGGACACGTTGGCGGCCGGTGCGGCGCTCTGCGACGCCGCGGCGGTGCAAGTGCTCGTCGAGGAAGGTCCGGCGCGCGTGCGCGAGCTACAGACGGCGGGCGCGCATTTCGATCTCGATCCGGCGGGCCGGCTCAAGCTTGGACGAGAGGCCGCGCACTCGAAAAATAGGATCGTGCACGCGCACGGCGACCAGACCGGCGCGGAGGTGGCGCGGACGCTCGTGGCGCGCGTGTCGGAAGCACCGCGGATCCGCGTGCTCGAGAAGGCACGCGTGCTCGAGCTCATCGTCAAGCGAGGCGTGGCGTACGGCGTGCGGGCCAGCATCGCGGGCCGGGCGACGGAAATCATCGCCGACGCCACCGTGCTTGCGACCGGCGGCTGCGGCCAAGTGTACCGCTACACCACGAATCCCGTGGTCGCGACCGGCGACGGCTACGCGATCGCGCATCGCGCCGGCGTCACGCTCGCCGACATGGAGTTCGTGCAGTTTCACCCTACGGCGCTCGACACGCCGGAGAATCCACTGGCATTGATCTCCGAAGCGGTGCGCGGCGAAGGAGCGGTGCTCATCAACGCGAACGGCGTTCGGTTCATGAAAACGCGGCATCGCCTCGCCGAGCTCGCGCCGCGCGACGTCGTGGCGCGCGCCATCTTTCGGGAGCAGCGAAACGGCACCGTGTACCTGGATGCGCGAAAGCTGGGGAAGGGTTTCACGCAACGCTTTCCCGGAATCTTCGCGCTCTGCCAGGCGCGCGGCATCGATCCGAGAAAGGATCTGATTCCGGTGACGCCGGCCGCGCACTACATGATGGGCGGGGTCGTCACTGACCTGTATGGCCGCTCGAGCGCCCGCCGTCTCTACGCCGTCGGTGAAGTGGCGCGCACGGGCGTGCACGGCGCGAACCGGCTGGCGTCGAACTCGCTGCTCGAGGGATTGGTCTTCGCCGAGCGCGTGGCGCGCGACCTGGCGTCGACCACGCGATTGACCAAGCTGCCCACGCCGGGCAAATGGAAGGTGCCGCCGCTGGCTGACCGCGGCGCGGCGCAGGTGGCCGCGGACGCGATCCGCGACGTCATGTGGGAGGACGCCGGCATCGCACGCACGGCGCGCGGCCTTCGCGCCGCCGTCGAGAAGCTCACCGAGATCGGCACACGACTTCCCGCCGGCGCCACGGAAGAGCTGAACATGCTCCAGACCGCTCAGTTGATCGTCGAGGCGGCGCTTCTCCGCAAGGAGTCGCGCGGCGGGCACTATCGCGCCGACTTCCCCCGGTCCAACCGGACGTGGAAGGGACGGCACATCGAGCTCTAGAAGCGCATTAACTTTGGCCTATGGCAACCAGTAGCACACTGCACACGCGCGCCGACGCGATCGCCGAGCTGCAAGCCGACATCAAGCGGATCGCCCGCACGCGCAACGCCGTGATCCTCGCGCACAACTACGAGCGCCCCGAAGTGCAGGACGTCGCCGATTTCGTCGGCGACTCGCTCGGCCTGTCGCGCGAAGCGGCGAAGACCGACGCCGACGTCATCGTGTTCTGCGGCGTCCACTTCATGGCCGAGACCGCGGTGATCCTCTCGCCGCAAAAGACCGTGCTGCTCCCCGATCTCGCCGCCGGATGCTCGCTGGCGTCCACGATCGACGCCGACGATCTGCGGCGCTGGAAAGCCGAGCATCCCGGCGCGGTCGTCGTGGCGTACGTCAATACCACGGCCGAGGTGAAAGCCGAGAGCGACTACTGTTGCACGTCGGGTAACGCGGTCGAAGTGGTGAACTCGATTCCCGCCGACCAGGAGATTCTCTTCCTGCCCGATATGTTCCTCGGCGCGCATGTGCGGCGTCTCACCGGGCGGCAGAACATCCACGTGTGGATGGGCGAGTGTCACGTGCACGCCGGCATCGATCCGGAGAACATCCGGCTGCAGCGCGGGCTGCACCCCGAGGCGGAATTTCTCATCCACCCGGAATGCGGTTGCTCGACCAGCGTGCTCGAGGCGATGTCGGCCGGCGACGTGGACCCTGAGGGCGTGCAGATCCTCTCCACCGAAGGGATGATCAAGCGTCCGGCGCAGTCGCCGGCGGACGAGTTCATCGTCGCCACGGAAGTGGGGATCCTGCATCGGCTGCGGCGCGAGAATCCGAGCAAGCGCTTCTTTGCGGCGAACGAACGGGCGTCGTGCGCGTACATGAAGGTCACGACGCTGCCCAAGGTGCGCGACGCGCTGCTCCACAATCAGTATCGGATCACCGTGCCCCCGGCCGTCGCGGACCGCGCGCGTTTGGCGATCGAGCGCATGGTGGCGATCGGCGGCGGTTCGGCGGGGCCGGCCTTGTCTCCCGTCGCGGACGGCATAGATCCAGGGGAATAACGGAGGTAGTCGAATGGACATGCCCGAGCTTCCCCCGCCTCATCCGCAGGAGCGCAGGTCAGCGCCGCGCACCATCACGCCCTTCGAGGTGCCGGCAGTCGACGGGCTCGGGCTGCTGCGCTTTCCGCTGAAGCACGAGGCCCTCGAGGCGTTGGTGCGGTCGGCGCTGCAAGAGGACGGTGCGTTCAACGACCTGACGACGCTTGCCACCGTCGTCTCCGACCGCCGGTCGCGCGCCACGCTCGCGGCGCGCGAGAACGGCGTGATCTGCGGCGTGCCGCTCGCGCTCGAGGCGTTTCGCCAGCTCGACCCGAAGGTGTCCATTCGCATCGATCACGAGGACGGCACGCGCGTTCGGTCCGGCGATCCGGTGCTGTTCGTTACGGGACATGCGCGCGGTCTGCTCTCCGCCGAGCGCGTCGCGCTGAATTTCATGCAGCGTCTGTCGGCGATCGCGACGCTCACGGCGCAATACGTCGACGCGGTTGTGGGAACGAACACCAAGATTCTCGACACGCGGAAGACGACGCCCGGCTGGCGCGCGCTCGAGAAGTACGCGGTGCGCGCGGGGGGCGGAACGAACCACCGAATGGATCTGTCGACCGGCGTGTTGATCAAGGACAACCATCTCGCCGCGCTCGACGGCGACGTCGCGAAGGCCGTGACGCGCGCACGCGAGCTGGCGCCGGCCGGGGTGAAGATCGAAGTCGAGTGCGATCGCGTCGATCAGGTCGTTCGCGCGGCGGAGGCGGGGGCGGACATCATCCTGCTCGACAACATGTCGCTCGCGGATCTCGCGGAGAGCGTGCGCGTCGTGGACCGCCGGGCGATTCTCGAGGCGTCGGGCGGAGTGAATCTCACGACCGTGCGCGCGATCGCCGAGACGGGCGTGGACTGGATCTCGGTGGGTGCGCTCACGCACTCGGCGCCGTCAATGGATCTGGCGCTCGACTTCGACTGAGCGCGCCGCCGCCTACAAGTCCGCGCAGCTCTTGTTGATCTGCTTGCAGTCGGTGCAGATCAACTTGCACTTGCGCCATTCCAGCCGAACCGACGCGCAGTAGTCGCAGCACTCAGGCGACTCGGCGGCGGCGTCCGGCTCGACGATCACTCCCGGGAGAATGAACGGTGTGGTGTGGCAGGGCGGCATGCGTCTGAATTAATGCTCGTGGAGGGCGGAATGGAAAGACCGGCCTCAGATGGTTCGATGTTTTTTCGCTCTGCACCTCGGTGATCGATTCCTTTGTTTGACGATGCTCGCCACCACGGCTAGTCTCCTGTCCACCTTTGCCCGGACCGAGATGAGCCACCACAACGGCGGATCGTTCGACATGCATGCCGCGGCGCGCCGCATTCTCACGGCCGCGAAATTCGAGCCCGATCTCGACGCCGCCGCGACACGTCAGGTGGACCAGATCAACGGTCCCGCGCCGATGCCCGCCGGGGTGAAGGATCTGCGGCAGCTGCCCTGGTCGTCGATCGACAACAACGAGTCGCGCGATCTCGATCAGATCGAAGTGGCCGAGCAGCTGCCGGACGGCAGCATCAAGCTCGTCGTCGCGGTCGCCGACGTCGACGCGCTCGTGCCGAAGGGCTCGCCGCTCGACGAGCACGCGTTCGCGAACTGCACGTCGGTCTACACGGGCATCGACGTCTTTCCGATGCTGCCGGAAAAGCTGTCGACGAACTTCACCTCGCTGAATGAGAACGAGGATCGCCTCGCGATCGCGATCGAGACCGTCGTCGATCGGCAGGGCAACGTCACGGCGTACGACGTGTATCGTGCCATGGTGCGCAACAAGGCGCAGCTCGCCTACGACGCGGTCGGCGATTGGCTCGGCGGCGGCGACGCTCCAACGAAGGTCGCCGGCAACGCCACGCTCATCGAGCAGCTCAAGCTGCAGCGCGACGCGTCGCAGCGGCTCAAGGCCGAGCGCATTCGCAACGGCGCGCTGGAGTTCGACACGATCGAGGCTACGCCGATCGCGAAGAACGGCAAGATCGTCGATCTCAAAGTTCTGCACCGGAACCAGGCGCGCGACTTGATCGAGGATTTCATGATCGCCAGCAACGTCGCGATCGCGAAATTTCTCGAGGCGAAAGGCCGCTCGGGCATTCGCCGCGTAGTACGCGAGCCGGAGCGCTGGGGTCGCATCGTCGAGCTGGCGGGGCGCTATGGTGCGACGCTTCCCGCCGAACCCGACTCGCTCGCGCTCGCACATTTCCTCATCGAACGCCGCACGGCCGACCCCGATCGCTTTCCCGACCTCTCGCTTTCCATCGTGAAGCTGATGGGGCCGGGGATCTACGTGCTCGATCTACCGGGCAAGGACCCAGGCGGCCACTTCGGGCTCGCGACGCACGACTACACGCATGCGACCGCGCCGAACCGCCGCTACGCCGATCTCGTTACGCAGCGACTCGTGAAGGCGGCGTTGGCCGATGCGCCGCCGCCCTACTCGAACGACGAGCTCACGGCGGTCGCCAAACAGTGTACCGAGCGCGAGGACGCGGAGAACAAAGTCGAGCGCTCGGTGCGGAAGACCGTCGCGGCGTTGCTCCTGCGCGATCAGGTGGGCCAGACCTTCGACGCAATCGTGACGGGCGCGAACGAGAAGGGCACGTTCGTTCGCACCATTCGGCCGCCCGCCGAAGGAATGGTCGTGAGCAACCACAAGGGATTCGACGTCGGCGACAAGGTGCGCGTGAAGCTGGTGGCGGCCGATCCGAATAAAGGGTTCATCGACTTCGAGGGAAAGGGCGAGCGCTGAGCGCTCACCCCGTTGGCTCGCGCCACTCTACCCCGTCCTGCTCGATCAGCTCGTCCGCCTCGCGCGGTCCCCAACTGCCGGCGGCGTACGTCGGCATGCGCTTGGGCTTGTTCCCCTCCCAGTAGCGGAGCAGCGGATCGACGACGCGCCACGCTGCTTCGACCTCGTCGCTGCGCGTGAACAACGTTGCTTCGCCGATCATCACGTCGAGGAGCAGCGTCTCGTATGCCGGCGCCGCGACCTCGCCGAACGCTTCGGCGTAGTTGAATTCCATGTCCACCGGCGCGATCTCGACGTTCGACGTGAGCGCGACGGCGGCGCCCGGCACCTTCACCTCGAAGTTGAGCGAGATGCCTTCGTTCGGCTGCACGCGCAGTACGAGCGTATTGGGACGCATGGTGCCGCTCGTCTCGCCGAACATCAGATGCGGTGGTGTGCGGAACTGCACCGCGATCTCGGAGACGCGGTTCTTGAGCCGCTTGCCGGAGCGCAGGTAGAAGGGCACGCCGTTCCAGCGCCAGTTGTCGATGAACAACCGCACGGCGGCGAAGGTCGGGATCGACGAGTCGGGATCGACGTCGGGCTCCTCCGTGTAGCCGTGAACGTGCTTGCCGCCGATGACGCCGCCGGTGTACTGCGCTCGCACGGTGTTCTCGTTGATCGTTTCGGGCGTGAGCCACCGGATCGACTTGAGCACCTTCACCTTCTCGTCGCGCACCGCGTTGGCCGACATCTGCGGCGGCGGCTCCATCGCCGTGAGGCTCAGCAGCTGCAGCAGATGGTTCTGGAACATGTCGCGGACTACGCCCGCTTCCTCGTAATACTTGCCGCGTTCCTCCACGCCGACGTTCTCGGCCGCGGTGATCTGCACGTGATGCACCCACTGCCGGTTCCAGAGCGGCTCGAAGATCGAGTTGGCGAAGCGCAGCACCAACAGGTTCTGAACGGTCTCTTTCCCCAGGTAGTGATCGATGCGATACGTCTGATGCTCGGCGAACAACCCGAGCACCAGGTCGTTCAGATGCTGCGCGCTCTCGAGGCTGCGGCCGAACGGCTTCTCGATCACGATGCGCACCCACGGACGCTCGTCGGGCGTGCGCGTGCGCGGCGCGAGTCCGCTTTTCGCGAGGTTGGTCACGATCGGCTCGAAGACGCTCGGCGGTACCGCGAGGTAGAACAGGCGGTTGCACTCTTCGCGCGGACGGCCGCGCTCGATGTCGGCGAGTCGCTGGCCGACCAAGCTGTAGTCCTCGGGCTTGGAGAGATCGGCCGAGACGAAGGCCAATCGCTTGCACAGCGCGTCCCAGAGCTCCTTGTCGACACCGCGAATCTCGTCCGACGTCGTCAGTGCCTTGTGCATCTCGGCGCGGAAGCTGTCGTCGGTCATGGTCTCGTCGCGCCCCACGCCGAGCACGCAGAACCTCTCGTCGACGAGATGTTCTTTCATCAACTGATAGATCGCCGGCATCAACTTGCGGCGACTCAGATCGCCGAGCGCGCCGAAGATGACCATCGTGCACGGATCCGCGCGATCGCGCTTGGCCGGTGGGTGAACCGCCGTCGTGGGACGCGCCGAGATGACTGGGCCGCCGCCGCTCATGTATGCTTCACCGCGTGACCGCCAAACTCGTTGCGCAGCGCGGCGATCACCTTGGCGCCGAACGACTCGTCCTGCCGTGAGCGGAAGCGTGTGAGCAACGACAGCGTGATGACCGGCGCGGGCACCGAGAGGTCGATCGCCTCCTGCACCGTCCAGCGCCCTTCGCCCGAGTCCTCGATGTAGCCCTTGATGTCGGACAGCGCGACGTCGTTGGAGAACGCCTTGACGGCGAGCTCGTTCAACCACGATCGCACGACGCTGCCATGTTGCCAGACTTCGGCGATCTGCTTCATGTCCAGTTTGGGAAACGTCTTCGACGCATGCAGGATCTCATAACCCTCGGCGTAGGCTTGCAGCATGCCATACTCGATGCCGTTGTGGATCATCTTCACGTAGTGGCCTGCGCCGGTTGGGCCGACGTGCGCGTAGCCGGCTTCCGGCGCGAGCGACTTGAAGATCGGCTCGCACCGTTTGACGGCGGAGTCGCTTCCGCCCACCATGAGGCAGTAGCCGTTCTCGAGCCCCCAGATGCCGCCGCTCGTGCCGGCGTCGATGAGCTCGATCTTCGCGGCGGCGAGCTCCTGGCCGCGGCGAATAGTGTCGTGAAAGTTCGAGTTGCCGCCGTCGATGATGACGTCGCCGGCTGACAGGTGCGGCCGCAGCGCCGCGATCGTCTGATCGACCGGATCGCCGGCGGGCACCATGATCCAGATGACGCGCGGCGCCGGCAGTGCCTGCGCGACCTTCGTCAGATCGGCCGCGGTCGTCGCGCCGAGCTTCTCGTACTTCGCCATCACGTCGGCGGTGCGATCGAAGACCACGAGCTCGTGCCCGTTGCGCATGAGCCGCTCCACCATGTTGCCGCCCATGCGGCCGAGTCCGATCATCGCGAGCTGCATTTATCAGTCCTCAGTTAAGAAAAATCTAAAGCCGGGACGCGCTTCGATCGCGTGCGTCCGCGTCCCCGCTCCTCTTCACGCCAACAATCCTTGGGCTTGCAAATCGGCCCGCAGCTGATCCGCGCCGTGAAACTGAATCGTCCGCACCCCAAGCGCCGCCGCGGGCGTCAAGTTCTGCACGCGATCGTCGACGAACACCGTCCGCGTCGGATCGGCCTGCGTCATGCCGAGCGCGCGCTCGTAGATGGCGAGCGTCGGCTTGCGCACCCCGAGCCAGCAGGAGGTGAAAAAGGTCGGAAAGATGTCGCGCAACGCGAATTGCTCGATGCGGTAGTCGTTGAGCTCCGCGCTCTCGTTGTTCAACGTCGCCATGCGAACGGCGCCCGTCTTCGCGAGGTCGCGCGCCACGGCGATGCTGTCCGGCCACGGGACGCTCTGCGCGAACATGAACGTCTTGAATTCGGTGCGGTCGATCTCCAGACCGCTACAGAAGACGGTGAGGTCGAGATACTCGTCGAGCGTGATCTGTCCCGACTCCAGCGCGCCGACCGTTTCCTCGTGCCGATACTGAAAATCCTCGGGGTCGAGCCCGAACCGCTCGATCGCCGCGGTGCGTTGCTCGCGATCCCACCCGTTGCTCCCGAGCACTCCACCGATGTCGAACAGCACCAGCTCGACGTCGGGCGTCATCCGACGAGCACCGCCCGCGCCGGTGCGCCATCCAGTCCGGCGAGCCGGAGCGGCAGGACGCGCAGCTCGTACGGCCCCATCGCGGGGCCGGACAGGTCGAGCCCTTCGACGATGATCACGCCCTTCTCGAGCAGCGTGCGGTGCGTGCGATGATGTCCGGAATGAAACTGTTCGACCGATAGGTAGTCGACGCCCACGAGCTTGACCCCGAGCGACACCAGATACGCCGCGCCGTCGGGCGCGAGATAGGTGTAGTCGTTCACGAACGGCTTCTCGCGAATGAAGCTCGAGTTGCGCGTCTTGATTAGAATCCGCGAATGGTTCTTGAGCTCGTGCCGGCGGAGATGGTCCTCGGTGACCGCCATGACGTCGTCCTCGACGCAGATCAGGACGGCCGGGCCCATCAACACGTCGAGCGGCAGCGCGTCGACCCCCAGTCCGTCGTCGAAGAAGTGCTTCGGCGCGTCGACGTGGGTGCCCGTGTGCGAGCCGAAACAGAGCAGCGAAACGTTCGCGCTCGCGCCCTTCGACACCTCTTGCTGCGGCGTGATGCCGATGGGCGGATTGCCCGGATACACCAGGCCGTCGTGCGCGAGCGGAAGGGAAATGTCGTAAATGCTGGGCATGGTCACTCGGGTATGTCGAGAATTGCGTCCGTCACTCCATAACCTGCATCCTCCCGGACGCGGCGCGCCACCTGGCGGCGAGTCTCGTCCTGCTCCGACTGCAGGGTCAGGCGGACGGCGCGAAAGCGCCGTCCCGATTCCACCACAAACAAGTCACAAAGATCGAGCTCGCGCGCGCACTGCTCCACGCCGCGGTCGTCGACCAGCCGCTGCGTGCGCGCGATCGTGCACGCGGTCGCGAACAGCTCGACCGCCATGTCGGCGAGCCGCTCCAGCTCCTGCTGGCGGTCGATGATCTCGCGGCGATAGAAACGAATCACGCGCTCCGTGGCCGAGCGCAGCTCCGCCACGTGCTTCTCCAGGTATTCCTTGTGCTTCGCCAGCCGCTCGTGCACGTCCACGTCGAGCGTTGGCGTCGCCCCGAGTGCGCTTCGCAAACGAGAGGCCGCGAATCCGCTGATCAACCCGAGGTTCTGCAACGGACGGCGCAGCGCGGTGCCGACTTCCTTGAGCTGCTCCGCCGGACCCTGAATGCCGTTCAGCGCGATGAACAGCCGCAGGATCTCGTTCGTTCCCTCGAAGATCCGGTTGATGCGCGAGTCGCGCAGGATGCGCTCGTACGGATAGGGCTTCACGAACCCCCGGCCACCCGCGAGCTGCACCATCTCGTCGGCGGCGCGCCAGAGCATCTCGCTCGCGAACACCTTGCAGCACGCGGCTTCGAGCGCGAAGTCGCCCTCCGGCTGCGAAGCGAGCTGCGTGAGCTCGCCGAGCATCGCGTCGGAGGCGTAGATGTCGGACGCGGTGCGCGCGAGCTTGCGCTGGGTGATCTCGAATTCAACGATCGGCTTGCCGAACTGCACGCGCTTTTCGGTGAACTCCGCCATGTCCTTCATGATCCCTTTCGTTCCGGCGGTGCACCCGGCGGCGAGCGTCAACCGTCCGCCGTTCAGCACGTGCACGGCGACGGCGAATCCCTTGCCGACCGTTCCGAGCACGTGGTCGGCCGGCACCTGCAGATTGTCATAGTGCAGCTCGGCCTGCGTCGAGCCGCGAATGCCGAGCTTCCGGTAAGTGCCGGCAACGCTGAACCCGGGCATGTCGGGCCGAATGATGAACGCCGTGGGCCGTTGCACGCGCTCGCCGTGCCGCTCGGTGGGCGTCTGCGCGAAGGTTGCGATCACGCCGGCGCGGTGGCCATTCCCGATCCACTGCTTGCGGCCATTCAAGATCCAGTGCGAGCCGTCGGCGCTCAGCGTTGCCGCGGTCTTGATGTTCTGCGCGTCGGAGCCGACGTCGGGCTCCGTGAGCGCGTAGGCGGCGAGCGTTTCCCCGCGCGCGAGCATGGGGAGATAGCGCTGCTTCTGCTCCGGTGTACCGAAAAGCACGATCGCCTTGGATCCCAGCCCGCAGTGCACGCCGATCAAAACCGCGAGCGAGGGGTCGACGCGCGAGACTTCGCCGAAGACGCGCGCGTAGCCGGTCGACGACAAGCCGGCGCCGCCGTACTCCTTCGGGATGGTGAGCGAGAGCAGGCCGCTCTCCGCCATCGCCCGGATGGTGGGCTCGGGGATGGTCTCCATCTCGTCGAACGCCGCCGAGTCGACGAGGCCCTCCGCGCGCATCTGGCGCAGGGCGTCGATCAACCGGCGAACCACCTTCGCCTCGCCCGGATCGTGAACGTCGAGCGGTTCCGGGAAGGGGAACAGCAGAGAATCGTGCAGAGCGCCTGAAAAGATGCCGCGGACGAAGGAAGGCATGGGCTAAAAGGTATCAGGTTTGGCCAGCGGCCCCCGAGACCAGAGATCCCGCGACCGGAGCCCTCGCTCCTGAAAGGTTTCCGTAAACGCCTGCAGAGACTCTGGCCTGACCGCGTCCAAACCCTTTCTATTCAATGACCATGCGCCGTTCGCCCCGCCTGATCGGCACTGTCGCCCTGCTGATCCTCGCACTGGTCGTGGCTGCTCTACTCGCCTACCAGGCCTGGGACACCGCGCGTTCCCAACAGCGCACGGCCGAAGGAGCGCTGCACGACTACGCCAAGATCGCCGACTGGCAGCTGACGCAGCAGGTGAGGAACGCCATGCTCGCGCAGGTCGTCACGTCGCTCAGCCGCCAAGCGTCGCGCCTTCTCCCCGACTCGCTGCCGAAAACGGTGATGACGCCGGAGGAGATCGAAGACGTCGCCCGCGAAGACATGAACTGGTGCGGCTGCCTCGGCGGCGTGAAATACTTTTTTCGATACGATTGGAAGGACGGCGCCTTCCGCACCACGGAAACCGACCTGCCCGACGTGGACCTCGCGTGGACGCGCGACACGATCATCTCCTACGCCAGGTCGCTCGGGCCGCTCCATTCGCGGCGGGTGCTCGGGTTCCGCTATCCCGACGGACTCACGCAGCTTGCCGTCGTCCTCACCAACGATTCGTACGCCACGCTCTTCGGCGAGCGGAATCACAAGCCGGTGCTCGTGGTGTTCGTCGTGGCGCGCGACGTCGACCGCGGATTGCCGGTCGAGGTATACGGCTACGTGACGGAGCCGCGGCAGTTCCTGGCGCCCGTCGTCGCGAGCTTCCGCGGGAAACCGGGGAGCACGAGCTCACCGCTGCTGCCGGAATCGCTCATCCGCGGGTTGTCGGTCGACTCGATCCTCTCGATCTCCGTCACGACCCTCGCTGGAACCGAGGTGTATCAGTCGCCCGGTTGGGTTGCGCCGACGTACAGCGCCGTGGACACCGTCGAGCCAAACTTCGGGCGACTGATCCTGCGCGTCAGCCTGAACAAGAAGTTCGCCGGCGATCTGGTGGTGGGCGGGCTGCCGAGCTCGCGCTTGCCGATGTTGATCGCGCTCTTCGTCATCGCCGCGGGGCTGCTCACCGTCGCGCTGCTCCAGCTCCGCCGCCAACAGGAGCTCGCGCGGCTGCGCACGGAGTTCGTGTCGGGCGTGTCGCACGAGCTGCGCACGCCGCTCGCGCAAATCCGCTGGTTCGCCGAGCTGCTCCACCTGGGCAAGCTGCGCTCCGAGGAGGAGCGCACACGCTCGGCGGGCATCATCGATCAGGAAGCGCGGCGGCTCACGTATCTCGTGGAGAACGTGCTTAACTTCTCGCGCGCCGAGAAGGGAACGAATCGCATCTCTCCATCGCCGGCCGACTTCGACCACGAGATCGCGGAAGCGCTCGAGCTGTTCGCGCCGCTCGCCCGCGCGCGCAAGATGACCCTCGCGGCGGCGCTCGGCGCCAACGCGGTGGTGTCGCTCGATCGCGACGCGCTCCGTCAGATTTTGCTCAACCTGCTCGACAACGCGGTGAAGTATGGACCGGCCGGGCAGACGATCAGCGTGGGCTCGGAGATCGCCGGCGATCGCGCGCGGGTCTGGGTCGAAGATCAGGGCCCCGGCATTCCGCGCGACGAGCGGCAGCGCGTCTGGGAGCCGTACGTGCGCCTCAACCGCGACACGGAATCGGCGACGGGCGGCAGCGGCATTGGCCTCTCCGTGGTCCGTGAGCTCGTGACGCTGCACGGCGGCCGCACGCGCGCCGAAAGCGCGCCGGGCGGAGGCGCGCGCGTGGTCATCGAGCTTCCGCTGACCCAGCCCGATTCACACGACTCTTCCGACCAGCCCGAATCCCACGTGCAACTCAAGGCGGTTCCATGACGTACTCAACGCTGATCGACAATCGCCACTCGCCGTCGGACATCATTCCACTGACCATGCCGCGCATTCTCATCGTCGAAGACAATCCGGATCTGGCCTACGGCCTTCGCACGGGCCTCGAGATCGAAGGCTACGACGTGCAAGTTGCCGAAGACGGCGAGACCGGGCTCGACCGCGCGCGTGCATGGACACCCGACCTCGTGATGCTCGACCTCATGCTTCCCGGCATGGACGGCTATCGCGTGTTGCGAACGCTGCGCGAGGGAGGATCGGACGTTCCTGTGCTCATCCTCACAGCGCGCGGCGAGGAAGCCGACAAAGTTCTCGGCTTCCGGCTGGGCGCCGACGACTACGTGACCAAGCCGTGCGGCGTGCTCGAGCTGTTGGCGCGGGTGGGTGCATTGCTCCGGCGGTCGCGTATCGCCGAGCATCGGGTTGGGGGAGCGGATGCACTCGAGCGGTTCGGATCCGTGGACATCAACCCGGCGTCGCGCACGGTGACGAAGGAAGGCACTCCAGTTGCACTGAGTCCCAAGGAGTTCGACTTACTGCTGGCTCTGGTTCGCCGGCGCGGCGCCGTTGCGTCGCGGGTCGAGCTGCTGCGCGAGGTGTGGGGACACCGCGTCGAGGTCATGACGCGCACGGTCGACATTCACATCGCGGAGCTGCGCCGCAAGCTGGAAGACGATCCATCGCAGCCGCGCCACATTCTCACGGTGTGGAAAGCGGGTTACAGACTCGAACCCTGATCCATGATGACCGACCTTCGCACTCGTTGGACGACAACCCCGCGCCTCCTCGTCGTGGGGTTGATCATTTTGGGGGCTGCGTGTCATCACAGGCCGTCCGGCGGCACTCCATCACCCGCGGCGCCGGGCACAGCGCCCGCTCCAGCGGCCGTCGTCATTCGCAACGGCCCAACGCTCGTCCAGGCGATGCACGACCGCTACGCGGCATCCTGGTACCGCTCGCTGACCTTCACCCAGAAGACCACGCTCGGCCTCCCCAGCGGCGGCGACGTCGTGCAGACGTGGTATGCCGCGGTGAAGGTTCCTGGGCGGCAGCGCATCGACTCGGACCTGGCTTCCAAGGCCGGCGTGCTCTTCGCGCGCGATAGTATCTACAACTTCTCCGGCGGCAAGCTCGTGCGTGCCGATTCCGGCTCGAACGAGCTCCTCGTGCTGGGCTTCGACGTCTACGGGCAGTCGGCCGCGCGAACCGAAGCGGCGCTCCGCGGGCTCGGGTTCGACCTGACGCGCTTTCACGAAGCCACCTGGCAGGGAACGCCCGTGTACGTAGTTGGCGCGCTGCGCGGCGACACCACGTCCAAGCAGTTCTGGGTGGAGCGCGACCGGCTGCTGTTCGTTCGGATGCTCGAGAATGCGCGGCAAGGGCACACCGACGTCCGGTTCGCCAAATACGCACCGGCGGGGAACGGGTGGGTGGCGACCGAAGTCACGCAGATCGTGAACGGAAAGCGGCGTATCCTCGAGCAGCTCAGCGATCTGAACGCCAACGTGTCGGTGGCTGACGCCGCGTTCGACCCCAAACAATGGGCAACGGCGTCGCACCGTTCGTCGCGGTAGCCGAGCCTGGTATTAGTGTTCTCGAATAGCGTGATGTAGGCAGATGTTTATCCGTGACGTTAGCCGGCCGGCGATCGTGTTGCCTGTATTAACCTCCGGTGAATGCGTCGACGGAACGAGCCGCGCGGCCCCGCAGGACAGGGCCGGCACGAGGGCACCGCTGAGCTGCAACACGCCGCGTGGTTGAGCGCCGCGGCACTCGCCGCCATCGCGCTCACCGTCGCGGGCACGTCGCTCGTGGGCGGCGGTCACCGGTGGCACAGCCTCATCGCGCTCGTCGTCTGTATCGAGATCGCCGTCGTCATAGGGGCGATCTCTGGGCTCACGCGGAAAATCATGCGACACGCGCGGACGCTCGAGGAGCAGCGCCTCCTGCTCGAGACGCAGGCGTCCGAGCTCGGCAACGCGGCTGTCGAGGCCGAGGAGGCGCGCGCCCGCGCCGAGGGTGAGATGCGGCAGAAGGCGCGCGTCGTCGCGCTGTTGGACGCGGCGCTCGCCACGTCGCCGGTGGGATTCGGGTTCTTCGACCCCCAACTCCGCTTTCTTCGCGTCAACGCGGCGCTCGCCAGAATCAACAATCGCGCGACAGAAGATCACGTTGGCGCCACGCTGAGCGACATCGACCCGCGCCTCGCGGCCAAGCTGGAGCCGATGCTCGAGCGCGTGCTGGCGACGCGCAAGCCGATCTCGAACGTGGAGTTCGGCGGAATAGCGCCCGCGGCCGGAGGCCGCCCACACCGCTGGCTCACGAGCGGGTTCCCGATCATCACCGCCGACGGCGACCTGTTCGGCGTCGGCATCGCCGTCACCGACGTCACCGAGTTCAAGCAGCTCGAAGAGCAGTTTCTCCAGGCGCAGAAGATGGAAGCCGTGGGCCGGCTCGCCGGAGGTGTGGCGCACGACTTCAACAACCTGCTCACGGTCATCAACAGCTACGCCGAGTTGATGCTGTACGATCCGGAGATGTCGCGCGCCCACATGGAAGTCGAGGAGATTCGCGGAGCCGCGGCGCGCGCCGCCAAGCTCACGCGACAACTGCTCGCGTTCAGCCGCCGTCAGGCGATGGAGCCGCGCCTGGTCAGCCCGAACGACGTGCTGCGCGGCGTCGAGACGCTGCTGCGGCGCCTCGTCGTCGGCAACGTCGACATCGTCACCCGCCTCGCTGTGGACACGCCGCTCGTCCGCGTCGACCCCGGACAGCTCGAGCAGGTCCTGATGAACCTCGCGATCAACGCCGCCGACGCGATGCCCGACGGCGGCAGCCTGCGCATCGAGACGGCCTGCTCGACACTCGGCGAGGAGGTTCGCCGCGCCGATCCCGATCTCGTCGCCGGCGACTACGCGGTGATTCGCGTGACCGACACGGGCCATGGGATGGACGCGGCGACCGTGGCCAAGATCTTCGAGCCGTTCTTCACGACGAAGGAATCGGGCCGCGGCACGGGGCTCGGGTTGTCGACGGCGTACGGAATCGTGAAGCAGTTCGGGGGACATATCGACGTCGACAGCCACCCGAACGCGGGAACGGTGTTCACCGTCTACCTGCCGACGGCGACGAAGGGAGAGCTCGTCGAGACGTAGCTCTTCCGCACGTCCGGAACGAGGTGTTGTTTCTTCGGAAGTCGCCTGCGCGACGATTGTCCTTGCGTCTCTCCCTCCCGATCAACCCATCATGCTCATTCGCAACTTCGCCGCCGCGGCATTGCTCGTCGCCACACCGATCCTCGCGCAAGAGCTGAAAGGAACGGGAACTACAGTCCTTCGCGCCGCGCGCGTGATCGACGGAACGGGCGCCGCGCCGATCGTGAACGGCGTCGTCGTGGTGACGGACGACAAGATCGTCGCGGTGGGCAAGCAGGGATCGGTGACGATTCCGGCCGGCGCCAAGATCATCGACTTGGGCGACGCGACGCTGATGCCCGGATTCATCGACGCGCACACGCACATCATCGGCCGCGAGCTGAACGATCCCGAGGCCGACGCGGCGGCGGTGAAGGACTTCGACGCCGTCGGCGCGATCATCGGCGTTGCCAACGCGCAGAAGACACTCCTCGGCGGCTTCACGACGATTCGCAACGTGGGCGCGCCGAACTTCGACGACATGGCGCTGCGCAAGACGGTGAGCGAAGGCTTCGTGATCGGACCGCGCATGCAGAACGCCGGACACGCGACCGGCATCACCGGCGGCCACTGCGACGAGAACGGCTACAAGCCCGGCCTCATGGACGGCGGTCCGCGCAACGGCATCGCCGACGGCCCTGACCAGATCCGCGCCGCGGTGCGCTATCAGGCGAAGTACGGCGCCGACGTCATCAAGACGTGTGCGACGGGCGGCGTGCTCTCCGAAGGCGACGCGGTGGGCGTGCCGCAATACACGTACGAAGAGATGAAAGCGCTCGTCGACGAAGCGACGAAGCTCGAGCGCAAAGTCGCCGCGCACGCACACGGCGCCGAGGGAATCAAGATCGCCGTGCGCGCCGGCGTGGCGTCGATCGAGCACGGCTCATTCCTCGACGAGGAGGGCGCGAAGATGATGGCGCAGCGCGGCACCTACCTCGTGCCGACGTTCAGCGCGGGCGAGGCGGTGGAGAAGGCGGTAAAGGCGGGCATGCTCAAAGGACTCAAGGCCGAGAAGGGCCTCGCCGCCGCGGCCGCGATGCGCAACGCCGTGAAGATCGCCGTGCGCGACGGCGTGCCCATCGCCCTCGGGACCGACGCCGGCGTGGGATCACACGGCACGAATGGACACGAGTTCACGTTGATGGTGCAGTGGGGCGGCATGACGCCCATGCAGTCGATCGTCGCCGGAACGATGAGCGGCGCGAAGCTGCTCGGCTGGGAGAACCGCATCGGCTCGTTGACGGTCGGCAAGTTGGCGGACGTCGTCGCGGTGCCGGGAGACCCGTTGCAGGATATTCGGGTCATGGAAAAGGCGAATTTCGTAATGAAAAATGGATACGTGTACAAGAGTGCTACTGTGACGCCGGCGTTGCCTTGATAGGGGCGTGGCGCAACTAGCCGCTCGTCCCGCTAGAGCGGCCAGTCACAGCGACAGCGCCTCGAGTTGCGCCGCGAAGGCTTCTGGCGTGCTCACCGGCTTATCGCACGCATAGTTGCGACAGACGTACGCCATGGCTCGCCCGTCACCCGTCTCGCGGCCCGCCATGAGCGCGACGTCGGCACTCGGCTCGCCGCCCGCCAGCACGAGCGACGGCACATACCGCTCCGCCGCCGCGCGATCGAGCGCGATGAAATCGACCTGGTTCGTTTCGCCGACGATCACCACCTCGATCGCGCCGTTCACGAGCATGTCCGCGCTTCCCAGCAGGTGCCCGAACGCCGTTGGGTAGCGCGCGATCGACGGCGCGAGCGTCTCGACGACGTAGGTCGCGCGCCGGCGCGCATCGCTGTCGTCCAACAGTTCCGCCAGGCGGAGCAACAGCTCCACCGCGAGCGACGTGCCCGACGGAACCGCGTTGTCCGAGATCTCGCGCGGGCGCGTGATGAGCTGCTCGTGGTCCGACGCCGTGTCGTAGAACGCGCCCGTCGCGTCGTCCCAGAACCATTGCACCAGCGCGTCGCGCATCTCGCGTGCGCGGTCGATCCAACGCCGGTCGAAGGTCAGCTCGTACACGGAGAGCGCGGCGAGACCGAGCGCCGCGTAGTCCTCGAGATAGCCCGCGACACGCGCGTCGCCGTTCTTGTACGACCGGAAGGCGCGGCCGTTTCGCACCAGCGACGCGAACAGGAAGTCGGCGCTCTCCACCACCACCGCGCGATAGTGATCGTTTCCGAACGCGCGCGCCGCCTCGGCGATGCCTCGCACCATGAGCCCGTTCCACGACGCGAGAATCTTGTCGTCGAGTCCGGGCCAGATGCGCTGCTTGCGCACTTCGTACAACGCCGTCTTGGCACGCGCGACGAGGTCGGAGAGCTGCGCGTCGGAGATCTTGTGGCGCGCCGCCAGCGCGCGGTGGTCGCCGACGACCGACAGGATCGTGTGGTCCTCGAAGTTGCCGCCGTCGGTCACGCCCCAGTAGGCCCGCAGAACCGGCGCGTCGGCGCCGAGGATCGCGTCGAACTCCTCGGCGCTCCAGACGTAGAACTTGCCTTCGTGTCCTTCGCTGTCGGCGTCGTACGACGAGTAGAAGCCGCCTTCGGGTGAGCGCATCTCGCGAATCGCCCAGTCGATCGTTTCTTCGGTCACGCGGCGCACCTCGTCGTCCTTCGTCGCCTGCCAGAGATGCGCGCCGAGCCGAACGAGAAGGGCGTTGTCGTAGAGCATCTTCTCGAAGTGCGGCACGAGCCAAACCGCGTCCACGGCGTACCGCGCGAACCCGCCGCCGACCTGGTCGTAGATTCCGCCGCGCGCCATCTGCTTGAACGAGTGCGACACGATCGCCAGCGCGTGCTCTACGTTGCGCCGCGCGGCGTAGCGAAGGAGAAAGTCGAGCGACATCGTCTGCGGAAACTTGGGCGCGCCCTCGAAGCCGCCGTTCGTCTCGTCGTACCGCTGGCTGAGCGCGCGGTAGGCGTTGTCGAGGAGTGCGGGCGCGAGTGGCCCCGCGTTGCGCGTCGCCTCGGCCGCGGCGCCGTACATCTCGCGCACCGACGCCGCGGTGCGGGCGACGTCGTCGGGTTTCGACTTGTACGCGTCGGACACGACGTTGAGAATTCGCGTGAACGACGGCATGCCGGCGCGCTCGTCGCGCGGAAAGTAGGTGCCGCCGTAATACGGAACGCCCTCGGGCGTGAGGAACATCGTCATGGGCCAGCCGCCGTGTCCCGTCATCGCCTGAACCGCTTGCATGTAGATGCCGTCCAAGTCGGGCCGCTCCTCGCGGTCCACCTTGATGTTGACGAACCGCTCGTTCATCAGCGCGGCCGTGGGCGCGTGCTCGAACGACTCGTGCTCCATGACATGACACCAGTGGCAGGCCGCGTAGCCGATGCTCAGGAGAATCGGCTTGTCCTCGCGCTTGGCGCGGTCGAGCGCCTCCGGGCCCCACGGATACCAATCCACCGGATTGTTCGCGTGTTGCAGGAGATAGGGGCTGGTCTCGTGGGCGAGGCGGTTGGGCATTGTGAGAAGCGAGTCGGAGCGTCAGTTTGACGGGCAGTCAACTACCACGCTCAAACTATACCGCGTTGCCACGCTCCACTTCGCAGCAATCGTCGCAAACGTCGCAATCGTCGCACGCATCGCGAGCTCAGCACGCGGCCGCCGACACGCCCCCGCGCGCCGCGTGGTATCGTCGCGCGATTCCGTGGTGGGCAATCGCGGTCACGCTGCTCGTGCTGATCACCGCCGCCGTTCCCGTCGACGCCATTCGCGACGCCGCGACGCTCGGGTCGGTGGGTGAAGCGCGGCTCGACCAGTCGGCCTCCTACCTGTCGGTCGGGCCGATCTCCAACGTGCTCGACACGCTGACCCTCATGACCGTCGGCCAGCACATCGCCATTCTGCTCTGGGCGATCGGCATCTTCGCCCTCTGGCGCGTCCTTCGCGCGCGCCGCCGCGCCACCCGTGTGCGGCGCGAAGTCGTCGCCGCGCTGCTCTTTCTCACGGGTGTCGTGCTCGTGTACGTCGTCGGCGCACTCATGCCCCGTCCCATGGCGGAGCTCGTGGCCTCCGACGGCAGCGTGCTCGCCATCGACTTCCACTCGCACACCGAGTACTCGCACGACGGCCGTCCGGGGTGGACCGAGGACGACGTGCGCAACTGGCACCGTGGCGCGGGCTTCGACGTCGCGTACATCACCGATCACGCCACGTTCGAGGGCGCCGAGCGCGGAGTGGCGGGGAATGCGAGCCAGGCGGGGGAGGGGACGATCCTGCTCCAGGCCCTCGAGGTGTTCTACCGCGGCGAGCACGTGAACATCCTGAGCGCCGGCCGCCGCTATCGCGGTATCACGACGCCCAACCTGAAGGACGTCGACGAGCAGGCGCTGCAGCTCGCCGGTATTCTCGCCGCGACGTCACCCGTGCTCATCGAGACGGTGCCGGCGAACCTCGACAAGGTGCCGGCGACGACGCAGAACGCTCCGGGAGTGAACGCCATCGAGATCGTCGACGGCGCGCCGCGCGGCCTCGCGCAGACACGCAAGGAGCGCGCGAAGATTCTGCACATCGCCGACAGCCTGAACCTCGCGCTCGTCGTCGGCTCGGACAATCACGGTTGGGGACGCGCCGCGCCGGGGTGGACGCTGATGCGCATTCCCGGCTGGCGCGGCATGAGCACCGACTCGCTGTCGCGCCGCATCGAAGACGTCCTGCGCGCCGGACGGCATGACGCCACGCGCGCCGTGGAGCGGCGCGTGGCCGGCGGCGCGAATCCGCTGTCGCTCGTCTTCGCGCTGCCGCTCGTCGCGTGGCGCATGTTCACCACGCTGTCGGCCGACGAGCGGGTGATGTGGCTCATCTGGACGTGGGGGCTGGTGCTGCTCGTACGCGGCCTGCGCGCTTACCGCATTCGCCCGTCCGCGACGACGTGACCGCCGCGGACCTTCGGCCGCACGACGATCGGCGCTGGCGGCTCGCGCTCGTCGTCGTGACGGCGGCTGTCGTGGTGCGGCTGCTGTTCGCCGCGCTCATCGAGCTCTTTCCCGACGAAGCGTACTACTGGGACTGGTCGCGGCATCTCGCCGCCGGCTACTTCGACCATCCGCCCGGCATCGCGATCCTGGTTCGGCTGGGCGGCCTACTTACCGCGCCATTCGGACAATCGGCGTCGCCGCTCGGCGTTCGGCTCGGGGCCGTGCTCGCCGGGTGGATCGCCGCGACGGCCACCGTGGCCACCGCGCGCCGGTTGAGCGGCGACGGAGCGGCGTTGCGCGCGGCGGTGCTCATCACCGTGATGCCGCTCGCCGCGGCGGGATTGATCCTCGCCACGCCAGACGCGCCGCTGCTCGCGGCAACGGCGGCGGGTCTCTACTGCGTCGTGCGCGCGTTGGAGAGTCCGGTGGGATCGGCGATCTCGCTGCGCTGGTGGTCGCTCACGGGTGTCGCGCTCGGAGTAGCGTTCGCGTCCAAGTATACGTCGATCTTTCTGCCGGTCGGCGTCGTGCTCGCGATCGTGTTGCGGCCCGAGCTGCGCGCGCGGCTGCGCGAGCCGGGGCCGTACGTCGCATGTGTCGTCGCGACGGTGGTCTTCTCACCGGTGCTCGTCTGGAACGCGCACCACGGCTGGATCTCCTTCGTCTATCAGGTGCGCCACGGGCTGGGGGCGCCGCAGGGATCCGCGCTGCTCGCCGCGTGGAAGCACGAGGGAGATTTCTTCGGCGGGCAGGCGGGGCTCGCGTCGCCGATTCTGTTCGTGATGATGGTCGTCGCGGTCGTGCGCTCGCTCGGGCGTCGCGCGTCGGCCGCGCACTTCGTGTTGGCCATGGTGGCGGCGCTGTCGTTCGGCTTCTTCGTTTACAGTGCGGTCAGGCAGCGCGTGGAGCCGAACTGGCCGGCGCCGGCGTACATCCCGGCAATCGTGCTGCTCGCGACGATGAGCTGGAGCAAGCGCGGCGAGAAGTGGCTCGGCGCGGGCATCGCGCTCGCGGCGCTGCTCTCTGTGGTCATCTACGTGCAGGGCGTCACGCCGATTCTGCCCCTCGCGCCGGCGAAGGACCCCATCGCCCGCGCCTATGGGTGGCACGACGTGACGGTCCGCGCCGACAGCGTTGCGCACGCGGCGACGGCTGACAACAACGGAACGACGTGGCTGGGTGGCGATCGCTATCAGGAGGCGGCGGAGCTCGCGATTCAGGATCCGGCGCACCCGACGACGTTCGCGATGAACCTCTCGGGACGCCCGAACCAGTACGATCTCTGGCCGCGCTTTCCCGATCGCGCGAAGGCGGGCGACAATCTCGTGCTCGTGCTCGACGAATCCGACGGTCCGCACGACGTGGTCACGCTGCTGGCGCCCTACTTCCAGTCGGTTCGGCTCGACCACTTGGTGTCGCTTCGCCGCGGCGAGGGCGAGGTCGGTCAGCGCAGGCTGTGGCTCCTGAGCGGGTGGCGCGGCGGCTGGCCGTCAACGCCGGTGTCGGCGAGGTAAACGAACGTTTAGGCGGTCTGCGGCTCGCGGCTGTTCGCCTTGTGCGCCGACCTCACGCCCTCGAGCAGCTTGAGCAACTGTCGCTGCTCGGCGTCGGACAGGTTGCCGACAGCCACTTCGTCGGCGCCTTTCATTGCTTCATCGAGCTCCTCGAGCACGGCCAGCCCTTCCTCGGTGATGTAGCAGAAGACCTGCCGGCGGTCGGGCGACGTACGCTCGCGGCGCGCCAGCCCTGCCTTCTCGAGCTTGTCGAGGAGGCGCGTGATACCCGGCGCCTCGTGGATCATGCGGTCGCGGATCACGAGCGTGGGCAGGCCCTCGTCGCCCGCGCCGCGGAGGATGCGGAGCACGTTGTACTGCTGCGTCGTCACGCCGCTCCGCGCCACGACCTGCGCGAAATGGCGCTCGATGAGCGCCGCGGTTCTGAGAATGCTTACGGCGACTTCGGCCTTGACCGAATGAAACGGACGCCGCTGGGCGATCTCCGCCTGCAGTCCCGTTCCTTCTTTGGAGGGCGGCGTGCTCACCTGGCGCCCCCCGGGCGTGTCTTTCGCTTGTGCCGCATCCTGTCTCCTTCGGTCAATTTCGCGACGTAGCCTGATGATAGACGTTTGCCGCGAGAGACGCGAGCCGCCATTGTTCAGAACGCACAGCACCCACCGCGCGCTGGCCGATCTTCGGAACAGGCAAATGACGACTCCGCGCTTTCGTCCGCCGCAGCAGCATCGCAGTCAGGAGACGTTGGATCGGATATTGGATGCAGCCGAACGTGTGCTCGACGACAAGAGCTTCTCCGAAGCCACCTTGGTCGAGATCATGGAGCGCGCCGGTGTCACCGTTGGGGCCTTCTATCGCCGCTTTCCCGACAAGAACGCGCTGCTGCACCTCATGGACGAGCGCTTCTTCGGTGAGCTGTATGCCCGCGGCGACGCGGTGCTCAGCCCCAACCGTTGGCCTGACGCACCAATCGCCGACATCCTCGGAGAGTTCACGCGCGAAGCGGTCATCATCTACCGCGAGCGCCGCGGCCTGCTCCGCAGCTTGTTCCTCCGCGCGCGGATCGATCCCGTCATCCAGGACACCGCCCGCCAGGTGAACGCGCATCTCATCCAGCGCCTCGTGGCGCTCCTGATGCCGCGCGTCGCCGAGATTCGCCATCCCGATCCCCGGCGGGCAATCGAGCTCGGCTACATGGTGCTCGTCGGCGCACTGCGCGAGACGACGCTTTTCGGCGAGGTGTGGCCCACGCCGAACCTCGCCGATGGCTTGGATCTCACCGGCGAGCTCACGAGAGTGTACCTCGGATATCTGGGCGTGTACTAGCGCGCTCGGGTCCGTGTTGGCGCGTGCACTTGGCAAGGCGTCGACCGTTCGCCGAGCCATCCGGACGGTTCACCGAATAGTTGTAAGAGAACACGCCGGAGCCGTCGTACGGTCGAGCATGACGACGCTCCATCGATTCCTCCTCATCGCGGTCGCTCCAACCGCACTCGCCGCGCAGACGCCCGCAGCGCACGTCGTTCGCGGCGTATTGACCGCGCTGTCCGGCGCGCCCATCTCCGGGGCGAACATCTTTCTCCTCGAGTCGCTCGACGGCGCGCTGAGCGACAGCGCCGGGCGCTTCGCCCTTCGCACCACGGCCACCGGCTCGGTCACGATCGTCGCGCGCCACATCGGCTTCGCGCCGGCGTCCGCGATCGTGCCGGTCGACACGTGCGGCGTCGTCGCGCTCACGCTCCTTTCGCAGGCCGCGGCGCTCGTGCCCATCACCGTGCAGGCCGGAGCCTATCGCGCCGGCAACGAGCGCGGCGCCACGCTCACGGCGATCGAAGTCGTGTCCACCCCCGGCGCGACGGCCGACGTCATGCGCGCGATTCAGACGCTACCCGGCGTGCAGAACGTCGACGAAGGCACCGGCCTGTTCGTCCGCGGCGGCGACGTGAGCGAGACGAAGGTGTTTCTCAACAACGTCGTCATGCTCTCGCCGTACAACTATCAAACGCCAACCGGCAACTACACGGTATCCGTCAATCCCTTTCTCCTCGACGGCATCTTCTTCAGCTCCGGCGGCTTCGGCGCGCGCTACGGCAACGTGCTCTCGGGCGTTGCCGATCTACGCTCGGCGGGACGCCCCGGCGTGAGCAGCGAGACCGCCGTCGCGGGGCTGGCGAGCGTGTCGAGCGGCGTCGACCTCGCGCTCGACCACGGCCTCACGGTGCACGCCACCGCCGAGCATCACGACACGGAGTACCTCTTCAAATTGAACGGCGCCACGCGCGACTACGCGCCGGCGCCGAAGGGCGGCACCTATAGCGGCAGCATCATCTACAGCTACCGCCCCACCGCGGAGATCAAGACCTTCGCCATCGACCAGAGTACGTCGCTCGGCATCGGCGTCACCGATCCGTCGTTCAACGGCGGCTACTCGGCCGATGTTCGCGGCCGCATGATGCAGGCGGGATGGAAGGACGTCTTCGGCAGCGTGTCGCCCACGGTCAGCGTGTCGTACGCCACCGCGGAGCGCAGGGAAGGATTCGGCGTCTTCGAGCTCGGCACGAGCGAGCGCTGGACGCAGGCGTTCGCGCAAACGGCGTGGAGTCCCGACGATCGCTACACCTTTCGCGTGGGCGGCGACGCCGACTGGCGCGACACGCGCTTCGTCGGATCGATTCCCCAGTCGCAGTCCGACGTTGGCCCCGGTGCGCGCACCACCGTGTTCGATTCGCCCGTGACTGGATCGCACAGCGGTGTGTTCGGTGAAACCGATTGGCGCGCGCTCGAGGATCTGCGCTTGATCGCCGGGATACGCAGCGACTACTCGACGCACACGCGCGAGCACACCGTCGATCCGCGCCTGTCGCTCGCGTACAAGCTCGGCAACGCGACGCTCACGGCGGCCGTGGGCGAATATCATCAGGTGCCCGATCCCATCTATTTGTCGTCGGGTATCGGACAGGCGGGCATGGGCCCCGAGGCGGCGCGCCAGCTCGTCGCCGGCGCGCAGCTCGGTGAATCGGGCGGCGTCGCGCGCATCGAGCTCTACGACAAGCGGTATCACGACCTCGTCGGACTCACGCGCGACAGCAAGACGGCGGTTGGTGGCGGCACGGGCGACGCGCGAGGCGCCGATGTCTTCGTCAAGCGCCAGCTCTGGCCCTTCTTCTCGGCGCGCGTGGCCTACAGCTACGTCGATTCGCGCCGCACCGATCCGGACACGCGCGTCATGGCACCGGCGGCGTTCGACATAACCAACTCGGTCGCGATCATCGGCGACCAGGCGCTGCCAAAGGGATGGAGCTTCAGCGCCGCATGGCGTTGCGCCACGGGCAAGCCGTTCACACCGGTGACGGGCGCCAGGTTGAATGCGGGCCGACAGGTGTGGGTGCCGTCGTACGGATCACCGAACAGCGACCGGTTGCCGGCGTTCAGGCGCGTCGACGTCGCGCTGTCGCGCGTCACGAGGCTCTCGCCGAGCAATCAGCTGGTGTACTTCTTCTCGCTCGACAACGTGTTCGACCGCGACAACATCTACCAGTACACCTACTCGCCCGACTATACGAAGCGCGTTGCGGTGCGCAGCCTGTTCAACCGATCCGTGTACTTCGGCGGATCGCTCACCCACATCGGAAACCGATAATGACACGGACACGAACGCTCTACCTGCCGGCGGTCGCCGTGATGATCGCCACCGCTGGCTGCATGCAGGCGAGTGCCCAGCAGGACAAAGCGCCGCCGAAGTGGGCCGACACGATCAGTATGGAAATCGAGAAAGCACAGATCGCCGGAGACGCCGCGAGGCTCGACGCGGCGTCGGCGCTCGCGTCGCGCGTCGCGATGGCCTATCCGAACGACGGCTTGGTGCTGCACTATCGCGGCTACGCGCTCTACCGGCAGGGGGTGCAGCAGATGGCAAAGGGCGCCGACGGCAGCGCGCTGTTCCAGCAGGCGCAGCGCGTGCTCGAGCAGTCGCTCAAGACACATCCGCTGCCGGAGACGCACATGCTGCTCTCGACGATCGACGGCCAACTCATTTCGAAAGACGTGTCGCGCGCCATGGAGCTTGGAATGGCGTCGCAGGCGTCGTCGAGCGCTGCGGTCTCGCTCGGTCCGAACAATCCGCGCGTCTGGCTGCTGCGCGGCCAGAGCGCAATCTTTACTCCGCCCGAGTACGGCGGCGGATTGGGACCGGCCGAGAGTCAGCTCGAGCACGCGATCGCGCTGTTCGCCAAGGACGCGCCCAAGCCCGGTGAGCCGAGTTGGGGGAAGGCCGAAGCGTTGGCCTGGCTCGGACAGGTGTACGAGAAGAAAAGAGACAAGGTGAAGGCCGCGGAGATGTACAAGCAGGCGGTCGACGCGGCGCCGACGTATGCGTTCGCCAAGTTCCTCGCCGCCTCACTCAAGTAATTCCTCACGAGGTCATCGCCATGCCGATGGAGATCACGCGAGCGAGAAGCTGGTCGTGGTATGCGCTCGTCTGGGTGCCGATCGCGCTGCTCCACTCGCTCAACATCGCGGCGACGTCGCCGATTCCCATCTCGCAGGCTGCGATCGCCGGCGCGACGTACGTGATCCCGGTGGCACTGCTGGGCGTCGCCGTGTGGTGGCTCACGGGCGTGCTCGACTGGCCGCCGCGCAACAAACCGCTTTTCATCTTGGTGCACATTGCCGCGGCGATCCTGTTGTCGGCGATCTGGCTGGGCGTCGAAGTCGGCTCCATGGCGCTCGGCATGGGGGCGTACGCGGCCATCGTGCTCGCGAAGACGTTCGCAGGTTTCCAGGCGGTGGACGGCGTGATCGTCTACGCGCTGATCGCCGCGGGCTCGTACGTGATCCGCATCGCCGCGCGGTTGCGCGAGCAGGAAGCGCGCACGGCGCGCGCCGATTCGCTGCGCATGCAGGCCGAGCTCGCGGCGCTGCGCGGGCAGCTCAATCCGCATTTTCTCTTTAACACGCTGCACACGCTCACCGCGCTCGTTCGCCGCGACCCCGACACCGCGGAGAACGCCCTCGAGCGGTTCGGCGACATGTTGCGCTACGTGCTCGACGTGAAGCGGTCGGCCCGCGAGGACGTTACGGTCGCCGACGAGATGCACTTCGTGCGGAACTATCTCTCGCTCGAGCAACTCCGCTTGGGCGACCGGCTCCGCGTGGTCGAGCAGATCGATCCCGACGCACTCGACTGCGTGCTGCCGTCGCTCACGCTGCAGCCTCTGGTCGAGAACGCCATCAAGTACGGCATCGCCCCGCGCGCCGCCGGCGGCACGCTCACGATCGGCGCGTCGCTCGACGACGAGTCTCTCACCCTTGAAGTGCGCGACGACGGACCGGGCGCGCCGAGCGACGTGATCGATGGCGCGAGCGGGGTGGGACTCCGCGCGGTGCGCCAGCGATTGGAAACGCGGTACCCGGGTCAAGCCCGCTTCGCCGTGACCACGGCCCCGCGCGAGGGCTTTGCCGTGCGCTTGGGGCTTCCGGCGACCACCGGCTCCGAGACGCCGCGGCAACCGGCGACACTGCACGCATGAAGACGCGCGCGCTCGTCATCGAGGACGAGCCCATCGCGCGGCGGCAGCTCCGCGATCTGATCGGCGAGGTGGACTGGATCGACTGCGTGGGCGAAGCCGCGGACGGACTGACGGCCGTGGCGCTCATCGACGAGCTCGAGCCCGATCTCATCTTTCTCGACATCGAGATGCCGGAGCTCAACGGGCTCGGGGTGCTCGGCCGCATCCAGCACGATCCCGCCGTGGTGTTCACGACGGCGTACGACAAGTTCGCCGTCGCCGCGTTCGAGCTCGAGGCGATCGACTACCTCCTCAAGCCGTTCGGACGCGATCGCCTACTCGCCGCGCTCGAGCGCGTGCGCCGCGCGGTGCGCGGCGGGTCGGACGTTTCGGTGTCGCAACGTGCGCACGAGGCAGTCGATCAGATCGGCGGAGCCGGGCCCCTCGCGCGCATCTTCGTGCGCGACCGCGGGCGCATTCTGCCGATCGCCGTCGGCGACATCGAGCGACTGGAGGCCGACGACGACTACGTCGCCGTCCACAGCCGCGGCCGCCGCTTTCTCGTCTATCTCGGCATGAACGAGTTCGAGTCGCGCCTCGATCCCGAGCGCTTCCTGCGGGTGCACCGCTCCCACATCGTCAACCTCGACCACGTCGCCGCACTCGCGCCGTACGACGCGACGCGGCTGCAGATCGAGATGAAGGACGGCAAGCGGATCATCGCCAGCCGCACGCGGTCGCGAGAGTTGCGGGGTTTGGCGATCTGATCGTCGCCCACCGCCGTCATTCCGAGCGAACACTCCCGAACGAGCACTCCAAAATCCGCTTTCTCCGTGCGGAGCGGCTCGGTGGCACTGGCGAGAGAAGCCGGCATAGCTCAGGTTTTTTCACATGCCACTCGCCTCCGACCTCGAAGCTTTCTTCGCGAAAAACCAGTCGCGTGCCCGCGACGAGCTGTTCGACTTGCTGCGGATTCCGAGCGTGAGCGCTCGGTCCGAGCACAACCCGGACACGGCCCGTGCCGCCGATTGGGTGGCCGAGTCCATGCGCAGGATCGGCCTCACCGCCACGGTGCATCCCACCAAGGGACACCCCGTGGTCGTCGGCGAATGGCGCAAGGCAAAGCCGGGCGCGCAGACGGTGTTGATCTACGGGCACTACGACGTACAGCCGGCCGAGCCGCTCGAGCTCTGGGACAGCCCGCCCTTCGAGCCGACGGTGCGCGACGGAAAGATCTACGCCCGCGGCTCGGTCGACGACAAAGGCCAGCTCTACCTGCACATCAAGGCACTCGAGGCACACCTCACGGCGCGCGGCACGCTGCCGGTGAACGTCATCGTACTTGCCGAAGGCGAGGAAGAAGTCGGCAGCGAGCACCTCGCCGCCTTCATCGAGGACCATAAGGATTTGCTCGAATGCGGCGCCGTGGTGATCTCCGATTCGGCGATGTTCGCGCCCGGCCTTCCGTCGATTCTATCGTCGCTGCGCGGACTGGCGTACTTCCAGATCGACGTGCAGGGTCCCACCACCGACCTGCACTCCGGCAGCTACGGCGGCGCGGTGATGAATCCGGCGATGGCCCTGGCGCGCATCCTCGCCACGATGCATGACGCCGACGGCCACGTCGCGATCGAGGGCTTCTACGACAAGGTGCGCGACTGGGGCGAGGATGCCCGCAAGCAAATTCGCACGCTGCCATTCGACGACGCGCACTTCCGCGCCGAGACGGGCTCTCCCGAGCTGTTCGGTGAGAAGGGGTACTCGACGTTGGAGCGCATCTGGATGCGCCCCACCTGCGAGGTGAACGGCCTGCTCAGCGGCTACACCGGCGAGGGCGCGAAGACCGTGTTGCCCGCGAAGGCGATGGCCAAAGTGAGCTGCCGGCTGATTCCCAACCAGACGCCGGACGAGATCGAGCATCTGATGAAGAAGCACGTCGAGCGTGTCGCGCCGAAAGGAGTGACCGTCACCGTGACCCACCTGCACGGCGGTCACCCGTGGCGCGCCGATCTCGATGGTCCGCTGTTCGACGCCGCGCGCCGCGCGCTCGCGACCGCGTTTGCACGCGAGCCGGTCGTCACCGGCGAGGGCGGCTCGATACCCGTCGTCGGCGATTTTCAGAGAATACTTGGCGCGCCGGTGCTGCTCGTCGGCTTCGGTTTGCCGGGAGAGAACGCGCACGCTCCCAACGAGTGGATGAGCGAGGAGAACTATTTCAAGGGTATGCGCGCCATGGCGGCGCTGTGGGACGAGCTCGCCGCCGGCTAGAACCTCCACTCGCGCAAAATGAACCCGCCGTACGACAACACCGGCCGCGTGGGCTGGTTGTTGAGCGTGGGTTCTCGCAGGAGGATCCGCGGTTCCACGCTGGCGTTGAAGTGCCAGCCGTCGGTCGTGCGGTGCTCGATTCCGAAACCGGGGCGGAACGCCTGCTCCTGCACGCTCACGAAGGTGCGGCCGTTGATGTATTTCCCCGCCTCGATCTTCGTCTGCAGGATGAAGTTGCTGAACGCGTTCCCGCCGTTGAACAACGGCACGTCGCCCGGCGTGATGTCGAGCACGTCGGTGCCGAACGCGCGCCCCGCCTGCACCTCGAGCTGATCGACGAGCACGCCCACCGCGACGCTCGCCAGGCGAGTGACGGCGATCCGCGCGCCGGCTCCGAACAGGTCGGTCGCACCGGCGCCGCCGGCAATGCTCGACGAGTTGAAGGCGAGGAGCGACGTCGACGACTGGCCGAAGGCGAGAAGGCTCAACAGCTCCGACTGCGTGCGCGGCGGTTGCGCGTCGCTCTCGAGCGCAAGCTTCGGCTTCTTGAGCGTGCCGCCGATCACGACGCTGATGTTGATCGCGCCGCGCGGCGCCTGCACCAGGTATTCGCCCGTGATCTGCAGGGTGGGATTCACGTCCGCCGTGCCGATGAACATCGCCGACCCGCGTTTGATCTGAAACCGCTTGCTGAGGATGTTGTACTCGCCGCGATCCGTCGTCACCACGCCCGTCAGCGACAGCGCCTGCAAGTTGTAGACGATGTTCACCGGATCGTCGGTGTAGATCTCGATGTTCGCCTCTCGGTTGCGCACCCACGTGTCGTGGTTGATGGCGAGCGACATCTCGACGCGCAGGTTCGCCAACAGCGGAGACAGGGGCGGGAAGAGATCGCGGTCGGCGACGATCGCGGTGTCGAGCACGTTGAACAGCGCCGGATCGCCCGCGCCGATGAGATGCTGGCCGCTCGTCTCCGGCGCGTAGATCACGCCCTGGGTGATCGTCGCCGCTCCGCTCAGGAACGGCTTGTCGAATGGCCCGGTGAACGCGAGGCCGGCGTCGACGCGAATTTTTCCCTTGTCGTTGTTGAGGAGCTCCGCGCCGCTCGACACGAGAAAGAGGTTGAACGCCGGCGTGCGCCAGTTGCCAACGGCCACAGTGCCGCGCACCCGCACCGAGCCGCGCGCCGCGCCCACGAGCGAATCGACGTACACCGTGTCGTTCGCCATCCGCACCGACGCCGCCACGTCGGTGAAGTTCGCGCCGGTGGGAACGAGCTTCACCGATCCATGGTCGAGCGTGAAGCCGCCCACGAGCGCCGGCTGCTTGAGCGTTCCGCGCATGCTGAACTTTCCCGCCGCGCGCCCGTGGAAGTCCGAGACGAGCGTCGTGAACTGCGGAATGAGCTCGAGCGGCAGGCTGTCGGCGACGACGTCCACCGCCATCGGATTGGGCAGCAGCCGGCTGCCCGTTACGCCGGACAGCGCGAGGTTGATCGGAATGTGCCCGTCGGCCACCATCATCGGCTGGCCGCCGTTGCGCAGCGCGTCGACGTGCGTCACGAGCTGCTGGTCGGCGTAGCCGAAGCGCCCGTGTAGCTCGGGCACCACCGCGCCGTTGTACGTGCCGTCGAGCAGGCCGAACGCGCCGCTGAACGCCGGCGCGGCGAGCGTACCCGTCATCGTGCCGGCGAGCGTGATCATCCCCGTCATGTTGACGTCGGTTTGCACGATGTCCACGACGTTCGACACCGGGAAGTTGTCCACTTCCAGGTTGAAATTCGCCACGCCGCTCGTCGGCAGCAGACCGTTCGCGTAGACTCGGCCGTTCGTGCGGTTGCGCAGCTCGAAGTTCGTGACCTGAATGCCCGGGCCGCCCCACTGCACCATTCCCGGATGCGGCATCGACCAGTAGGCCGTGTCGAAGCGGAAGGTCATGTCGGCGAGCCGCAGCTCCTTCCGGTCGGTGTACAGCGCGTAGTCGCCCTTCGCGCCGTACTCCCGATTGTCGCCCTGGGTCACGGCGAGCTCGATGTGCCCGCCCGGCGACTTGTAGGTGACGCGCGCGCTGAGCGTGTCGAACGCGAAGCCCATCGCGGTGAGGCTGTCGGCCTCGAGACCCACGGCGAGCGTGGCCTGCGGCGTGCGCGCGTTGATCCACGCGTACTCACTCTGGAACCGGCGCACGAAGTTGCCGCGCGCCACGACGTTCTCGCCGCCGGCGCGCCCGCGCAGATCGAAATCATACAGGTTGCCGCGCAGCGTTCCCGCCGCGTAGACCTTGCCCGAGATCGTGTCGCCGGGCACCGGCTGCGGCACCGTCATGGCGAGACGCGGCGCCGGCCGGCCGTTGATCATCCGCTCCATCTCGGTCGCGCGGTCGGCGCGCACCGAATCGGCGCGCGCACGCTGGGCGGCTCGCTGCAGCACCTGCGGCCGCGGCGCCACCGCCGTCGTGGCACCCGCCGTCTTCGGCAACCAGCGATTGAATGCGCCGAGTGAGTCGACGGCGACCGTGTAGGTGAGCTGGCCGGTCCGCTCGCGCGTGAGCCCGAAGCTGCCCGACACGTTGGCGGCGGTATGCGCGCCGTACGCGTACAGCCGCTGAATGTCGGCGAGCCCGTTCGCGATGCTGGCGCGCACCGACATCGTGTCCACCGCCACGCTGTCCCACCGCGACGTCGAGAGGTCGGCGGCGATCACCGTGTGCATCGTGGCAAGCGTGGTGCCGCGGCCGCGCACCAACGCGTTCGCCGTGAGCGACGTGACCGGGGCCTTGCTGTCGATCGTGCGCAGGTTGAGCGTGTAGAGGCTCGACGTGAGGTCGTAGCCTTTGTCCTTACTCGCGAGGTCGAGCGTGCCGCGCGTCACGAACCGTCCGCCGTCGGGCAGGCGCAGGTCCGCCTGCACGCGCAGATTTCGCAGCGAGCCGACGAGATGCAGCGGCCCCGCCGCGCTCCCCTGCAAACCCGCGGCGGGGAAGAAGCGTCCGACCTCGACGAGCGACACCGGCCGCGCCTTCACGTCGACGTCGAAGTACTGGCCGCCGGCCAGCCGCACCGTCGCCTTTCCGTCGACGACCGACCGCGTGCCACGGTCGCGATGGTCGAGATTGGCGACGATCGCGAGCTGCGTGTTGGTCGATCCGTTCACCGTTGCCGTGCCGGTGACGACGCCTTCGATCGGCAGCGTCGGCATCCAGGTGCGCGCCATGTCCACCTGGACGGGCAGCAGTTGCAGATGCAGGTCGCGGGCGCGGAGCCCAGCGCCGGTGAGGAAGCCCACCTCGCCCACGGCGATGATGCGGCTCGCTCCCGCGCGCTGATCGGCGAAGGTGACGTCGGTGTCGATCACGAGCGCGTGCGTGCCGCCGCGCAACGTCGCGCGGCCGGCGAACACGCCGCGGCGCGGCGACTTGAAGTGCGGAATCACCTGCTCGAGCAGCCGCGTGTCCACACCGGTGAAGCGCACGTTCGTGTTGTGGATCGCGATCGTGTCCGCGAGCGTGATGGCGAAGGCGCCCGCGGCGTGCGCGTTCTCGACGGTGATGTCGGCGTTGGTGACCGTGTAGGCCTGTACCGCGCCGCGCCACGTGAGCGCGAGGTCGAGCTTTCCGGTGCCGGCCGGCAAGCGCGGATAGATCCAGCGCATGTCGGCGAAGGCGGCGGGGTCGCTGTGCACCGACATCGTCATGTCGCCCGAGCTGAACACGTAGCTCCCGTCGCCGGTGGCCTTGGAGCTGGGAAGCGCGGCATACGCGCCCTTCCACCAGACCGAATCGTTGTTGAAGGGGAACGAGCCTTTGAGATCTCGCACGGTGGCGCCGGGCGCACGGAAGGGATACGCCTGCATTCTCAGCGCCGACACCTGCAGCAGGCGATCCTTCACCCCGGGCTCGGAGAGCCGGAGCAGCGGAAACTTTCCGGTGACGGAGTCGAGCTGCACGATCTTCTGAAAGCCGCCGGGCACTTGGCGAATCATGAGCCGCGAGCCGCCGGCCAGCGCTTCGCGCACCACGCTATCGCGCGCCTGGCGGTTCAACTTCGCGCTGGGGCTCCACGGCGTGCGCACGATCAGCTGTCCGCCGACCACCGTCGCGTTGGTGAAGCGAATCCAATCCAACCACCCATTTTGCTGCGACGGTGGGTGCGGCGTGGTGTCGCGCGGAAAGATGCGCTCCCAGTTCCATTTGCCGTTCGGCGGCCGGTCGAGCACGATCACCGGGTGCACGAGCTCTCCGCCGTCCACCCAGATGTGTTTGCGCAGCAGGGACAGAATGTCGTAGTTGCCCCTGAACGACTCGGCCGCGACGAAAGGCGTGCCGCTGCTGTCGGTGATCGAGAAGTCGTGCACCGTCATGCCCGTGAGCAGGTTGCCCGACAGGCTGCCGATCTTCGCCTTTCCGTGCACCACGCCGTTGAGATAGTTCTCCGCCACGCGCCGCACACGCTCGCGTCCCCAATCGGTCCCGGTCAACACGAGAACGGCCACCGCCGCCACCAACACCAGGATCGCAATGCTCAGCAGCAACGCGACGAAGCCGCGTCCCCACCGCAGCTCGTCGTCTGGTACCCGCTCGCGACCACGCACTCCATCCTGCACTTAGTACGCTTCTCCGATCGAGAAGTGCAGCGTGAGACGGCTCAGCAGCGTCTTGCCCTGCGAGAAGTTGCGGGTGGCGCTCAACGGAACGATGTGCATCTGTCCCGTGCTGTCGCGTACCGCCGTGACCACCGCGAGATCCTCGGCGCGATTGGGGTTGATGCCGAAGTCCACGCGAATCGGTCCCACCGGCGACTCATAACGGAAGCCGAAGCCCGGCGTCACCGCTCCCGTGCCCTTCACGATCGCGCTGATGCGCGGCAACCCTCCCGTGTTTCCCGATCCCACGACCGCGCCGTCGAGAAACACCGCGCCCACGATGTTGCGCAGCACGAGCCCCAAGGGAACCGGAAAGCGGTACTCCACACTTCCCTCGAGCAGCGACGTGCCCCCGAGCGGCTGCGGCAGAAAGTCGGACGACTTGAGGTTCGGCGAGTTCGGATCGCAGAACTTGACCGCCTCCGGCGTGAGTTGGCAGGTGCCGCCGGCGAGGCTCTGCGCCTTGGCGAGCGTCGTCTCGTCGATGGTGAGCACGCGCGGCCCCAACTGGCTCTCGCCGTAGCCGCGCACCGAGTTGGCGCCGCCGGCGTAGAAGCGCTTTCTCGGATGCAGCACGCCGCTCTCCGCGCCGCTCGCCAGCGCGCGCACGAAGCCGAACCTGAGATGCGCCGTATAGACGTTCTGCGTGCCGCTCCGGTGCGTGTATGCGGCGCCGTCGAAGGCGAAGCGGTTGTACCGGTAGTCGGACGCGGTGAGCGACGACGCGTGCTCGAGATCGACCCGCGCGACATACCCCTTCGTGGGCGAGAAGGGCAGGTCCGAGCGGTCGACGAATCCGGTGAGCGTGAGGGGCGACAGCGACTGGTGCGAGCGGAACGACGCGATGGTCGGGGTGTCGCACACGCCGAAGTTCACGCAGAAGTACACGTCGCTCGCCGAGACGTTGTTGATCTCGTAGCGATAGTTGAGGCTCACGGGCGCGCGCACGCGCACCGTGTGCGTGAACGTCGCCTGTCCACCGTAGCCGCGGTCGATGAACACGCCGGGGTTGATACTCCGGTGGGCAAAGAGGCCGAAGCCCGCCGCGTCGGCCGGCCGCCGCAGAAACGCCGGCTGCCGGAAGTCGATGCTCGCCGTGTACGTCGGCTGAAGATACGGCGCCACGTTGCTGTCCGACGCCTCGGCCACGTCCTTCCGTACGTTGCGGAAAATGCCGCGCCCCTGTAGCGACGACGCGAACAGGTTGCCCACCGCGCCGTCGATGTCGAGCCGCCGCGCGCCGCCGAACAGATTGTAGCTCGTGTAGTGCGCCTGAAACTGGAAGAAGTCGATGTTGTTGAGCCCCGGACCGAACCGCGCCTCGTGCAGCGGCGCCTCGGTCACGTCGATCGTGACGTTCTTCACCGTGGTGTACTGCGGCGGCACGTCGATCGATGCGAGCCGGAAGAGATTCGACTCGTAGAGATTGCGCTGGCTTTCGAGAATCGTCGACTGGCGGTACGGATCGCCCGTCTTGAAGGCCAGCGAGTTCATGATCGTGGTGGTGTTCACGCGCTGGTTCCCGACCACCGTGATGCGCCCAATCGTCGTGGGCCTGTTCTGGATGAGGGTCACGCCCACGTCGGCAACGTGCGCCGCTTGGTCGACCGTGACGGTCGTGTCGACCACCGCGTCGCCGTACCCGCGATCCCACAGCTCGTTCTGAAAGAGCACACGCATGGAGTCGAGCCGGATCAGGTCGATCGGACTCTTGGCGTGCAACAGCGTGAGCCGGTTGCGCACCTTGTCGGGGAGGAGCGTCGAGTCGTAGGCGATGGCGATCTTGCGCACCACCGTTGGCGGTCCCTCGTTCACCGTGAACGTCACCTCGACCTGATTCGGCGCCAGGCGCTTCACGGCGGTGTCGACCTGCGTATCGCGGTAGCCGCGCTTCCAGTAGTACAACCGAATGCGCAGCACGTCGCGCCGCAGCTCCGCTTCGTCGAGGTAGAACTTGAACTCGAAGGTCGGCGAATGGCTGACCAGGCAGAACGGGCGCAGCAGAAAACTTCGGCACTTCGACGTCTGAGTCGAGATGCTCTTCAGCAGGTCGTATTGGTCGACGTGATTGACGCCAACGAGATGAATCGCCCGAACCTCGGGCGATTGGGGTGTAGCGGGTCGAACGGATTGAGCGCGGACGACGACCGGAGCGAGACTGAGCGCTCCGGCGGTCAACAGGGCCCGGATCCGATTGGGAGTCGGGAAATGCATGGCTGGGAACAGCTTGAGCAAAGGGTAGGCCGAGGCGTCCTCTTCGCTAATACCGAGCCCTGCGGGGCGGATACTCGAGGTCCCTGGTCCCTGTTCTGGGTGTGCTCAGAACAGGGACCAGGGACCTAAAGCGCCCAATCGCACGCTTCCCGCGATCAATACGGTACCGGTCTTAGAGTCCAGCGAGCAACGAGTCGTTGGAAGGCGTTGCCGCGATGCGCTTGATCAGCCACTCCATCGCGCTCTGCGGCGGCATCTGGCTCAATCCCCGGCGCAGCGTGAACACGCTGTCGATCTGGTCGGCCCGGAAGAGCTTTTCCTCGCGGCGCGTGCCACTCGTACCGATGTCGATCGCCGGATAGATGCGCTTTTCCGCCAGGCTGCGATCGAGCTTGATCTCGCAGTTTCCGGTGCCCTTGAACTCCTCGAAGATCACGTCGTCCATGCGCGACCCGGTCTCGACGAGCGCCGTGGCGATGATGGTCAGCGATCCGCCGCCCGACGTGGCCGGTATCGAGCGCGCCGAGCCGAAGAAGGCTTTCGGCTTCGCCATCGCCGACGAGTCGAGTCCGCCCGACAACGTTCGTCCCGTTCCGCGCTCGGCGGTGTTGTGCGCCCGCGCCATGCGCGTGAGCGAGTCGAGCACGATGACCACGTCCTGGCCTGCCTCCACGAGCCGGTGCGCGCGGTTGAGCACCATCTCGGTGACCTCCACGTGCCGCTGCGCCGGTTGGTCGAAGCTCGACGACACGACTTCGCCGACACCCCAGGAGACCGCCTCGCTCACTTCCTCCGGACGCTCGTCGACGAGAAGAATCAACAGCGCCGCGTTCGGATGGTTGATCGCCACGCCTTCGGTGATCGCGTGGAGCAGGGTCGTCTTACCGGCCCGCGCCGGCGCGACGATGAGCGCACGCTGCCCGTAGCCGATCGGCGCGATGAGGTCGATCGCGCGCCGAGTGAGCTCGTGGCCGGTCTTGGCCGGACGTCCCGTTTCCATGAACAGCTTGCGCTCGGGATACGAGGCGGGTAGCGAGTTGAAGTCGGGGCGCTTCGCCGCGAGCGCGGGATCTTCACCATTGATCGTGCGGATCTCCACGACCGTGACGCGGCCGCGGGGATCGACGCCGACCGTGGCGTCGATCAGATCCGACTTGCGCAGCGTGTACTGTCGCACGATGTGCGGCGGCACGTATGCGTCGCCCGCCTCGGCGAGATAGCTGTTGCCCGGGCGGCGAATGAAGCCCGCGTCGCGCGCGCCTTCGAACCATCCGCGCGTCTCCGTGGTGGCGACGATTTGGACGGGCGCCTGCGGTTGCTGCGCCTGGTGTGACTGACTTGGTTGATTGGCTTGATTTGGTTGCGCTGGTCCATCGCGGCGGGGACCGCGGCCGCGTCCTCTGCGGTGACGCCGTCCGTTGCGGTCCTGTGGTCCGCCGTTGCGATCGCCGCGGTCTCCGCGGTCGTTTCTGTCGCCCCGGTCGGGACGGTCGCCGCGATCTCCGCGGTCGCGCTGCGTTGGTTGCTGCTGGTAGCTCTGGCCCGGTGCGTTTCCGCCGTCGCCACTACTGCCGGCTCCTGAATCTCCGCCGCCGTTGTCGGCGGCTGAAGGTGCGGAGGGCGCCGTCTCGGTGGACGACTGCCGGTCGGCGCGTGGTGGCGGCGGGCCCGAGTCGGACGAGCTCTCCTCGCGAGCCTGCGGTGAGGAGCTTTCGCCGGACTCACCGCCGCCGGTGGCGTCGCCTTCCTCGCGATACGGATTGTCGCCGGTCTCTCCGCCGGAACGGCTGTTCGGACGTGGACCGCGTCCGCGCCGCGGTGGGCGTCGACGTTCGTTCATGCACTTGTGTGGTAAAATGGTGAATCTGGTTCGGATCGCCCGCGTGCTTCGCGGACCCTGCTGCATAGCTGCATATCGAGCTGCTCGTCCTGTGACATCCAAGGACATACGCTCGAATGGATCGCTCGCGGACTTGTGCCGTGTGTGCGATGAAACGAGTTGTATGACGGGATGAAACAATGAGACGCGACGCGTGCTCTGCTGTCGGTATCGCCGGCGCGCGGACACCTCACGCGTTACTGGCGATGCTGGCGCTACGGCGCGGCGCTTGACGTCTGGACCTGGTCGCTCATTCGGCGAGGGACCGGGAACAACTCCTGACGTACTGGCCGGAGGGACGACGTCGCGGTCGTGCCGGCGGACGCCAAGAGTATCGCCAAGAACCCACTTTGGCGCAACCCTCCCTATGCTTCGCCGGACATTCCCCGGCTTCGCATCAGGGTGACGTTCGCTTTTCCCGAGACGCCAGCGCTGCGAACTTCGTGCCGGGTCCCTAGCTTTCGGGCCATGACCAGCCCGACCTCCGCCTCTCCTTTCCGCGATCCCGCCAGCGAGCTGGCCGCCTTCGTCGACGACTACCAACGGTCGGGCGACGTGGGAACGCTGCTCGACCAGCTCAAAGCGCTGGCGAAGCGATCGTCCCCCGACCTGCTCAAGGCAGCCTCGCAGAGCTACCGCGAGATGCCCGAGGTAGTCATACCCCTCTATGAGCGAATTGTGGCGGATTCGCCCGACGACGCCCAATCCATGGTCGTGTTGGCGAACGCCTACTGGCTCACCGGCCGCGGCCCCGACGTGGTGAGCGAGCTCGCGTCGCGCGCGAAAAAGGTGGACGCGAGCAATCGCGGCGCCTGGCACCTGTGGGCGCTGGCGGAGTCCGATCTGCGCAAGCGGACCAACCGGTGGCACGAGGTGACGAAGCACTTTCCGAGCGACCAGCTCGCCCGCGCCGCGCTCGCCGACAACGCCACGAGCCTGGCCAACGACGAGTCCGACCCCGTGGCGCTCAAGCTCGCGATCGCGACGTACGAGAGCCTGCTGGCGGAATCGAAGGCCACGGCGCAGAAGCTCGCCCTCGAGCAAACTCTAAAGACGCTGCGAACCTTCAAGGTATGAGGGCGGCGGACCGGTGGATCGGCGGACGGAGCTGACGCTGGCCGACTGGATTCGAGCGGGCATGCGTCCGCTCGAGTGAACGTGACCAGTCGGTGTCGTCTCAGCCCGCGGCGTCCTGCACGCGCGGCGCGAGGGCGGCCACGGCGTCGGTCATGTCGCGGAGGTCGAACGGCTTGCGAAGGAAGTGGCACTTGCACGCGGCGATGAGCTTGTGGGCACGCTCGGTGATGTCGCCGGTCATGAAGAGCGTCTGGTAGCGCAGGTGCGGCTGGTGTCCGGCGGCGACCTCGAAGATCACGTCGCCGCGCATGTCGGGAATGCGCAAGTCGATGAGCATGACGTCGATGTGCTCGTTGCGGACGATCGCGAGCGCGCTCTCGCCGGACTGCGCGGCGATGGCGTCATAGCCACCGCGGGACAGTGCCATCGTGAGGGCTTTGCAGATCGACGGCTCGTCGTCCACGACGAGTACCCGCACCTGTTTGCCAAACGACATCGACTCGTTCGCCTTCGTCTGTGGGCTTGCGCCTCGTGAACCCGGATGCTGCACCCCGCCGGAGCCGGGGACCACCTTCCACGTCATTGCTTTCTTCTCCTGCGCCGAACTTCCTCCGCGAGGAGGGAGACGAGCGCGCGTCCAGTGACTTCCTTTCGCACCTGCTCGGTCGTCTGGCCCGTGAGCTCGCGCATCTGCTGCGAGAGCTGCCAGGGAGAGTGGTAACCGGCTTTGGCCGCCACATCTTTGATCGACCGCCCAGGATCCTGCAAGTACGCATAGGCTCTGAGGAGCCGTGCCGCAACCACCAATGATCTGGCCGAGAAGATCCCGGCTGGTTCCAGATTCCGATAGAGCGTGCGGAGGTTCATGCTCGCGGCCGCCGCGAGGTCCGACGCGTTCTTGAACTCGTTGGGCGACCGGAAGAGCTGGTCGATCGCCCGGACCACCGTCACCGGCAGGCTGGACAACGGGCCCGCCAGCTCCTGCAACATCAAATCGCTCAGCGCCTGCCCCGGAATTCCCTCCAGCAACTCGAGGAACCGTCCAGGTTGATCATCGAACCGACTCAGGACGACGTGTTCGACGCCTGTTTTGGCCAGTCGCACGACCGCTTTGATGGAAGCAGGTGCGAGCGTGGTGTACACGACGAGCGGGAGCGACGGAAATTCTCTGCGAAGGAGCTCGAGCGTCTCGACTTGGACGAAGCCGCCGGCGGAGGGGTCGGCGACGACGAGATCCATGCCGCGGTGTTGGACCAGGGCTTGGAGCTCGGCCCAGCTCGCAACGGAAGTGAGCGAGTGCTCGGATCCGAGGACGATTCTGAGGTGCGAGAGGAGCTGACGTGGGAGGAACGCGACGACGTCCACGTGGGCCAGTATCGGACTCGGATGACATAAAAGCGCATAAACCTGACACAAAATGCGAGTTTACGCCCCGGCCCGCGACCCTAGAATGCCGAGCAGATGTTTTCCGCCAAGAAAACGCATGATTCTGATCGCATTCTGACCTAAATGGAGATCGCCCCCATGTCCCGCCGCCCCCTCGTTCTCCTTCTGTTGGTCGTGTCCTCCTTTGCGTTGTCTGCGTGCGCTGATGTGACGGCGCCGCATAATGATGATACGTGCCGCAGCGGCTACATCGATTCTACCGGCCGTTGCGCACCGTGAGCCGCTAGACCAGCTAATCTGAGCTCCAATCGAGGACCGGCGACATCGTCGCCGGTCCTCTTTCTATCCCGCCCCCGCCATTTGCTTCATGTTCCGAATTGCGCCGATGACGCTCTGGACGGATGGGTCAATTTCAATCGGTGTTGCCGATCTTTCAGTACGTGGCTCAGATCGGTGAGCTGCCGCTAGAGCCGCCTCAGCTTCAAACAGCAACTGATTCAGCTTGTGCGCTGAAGCCATTGCTATCGCCGACTCAAGGTACGACACACTAGCTTCGGCACGACCAAAAGACTGGTACCCCCGACCGACATTGAGCAAATACATCACACGAAGCTGCGGTGTGAGATCGGCGGATTCCAAGTCCCGTCGATATCGATCAAACTGAAGTTCGCTGCGTTGATCGGCGGCAAGTTCCAGCATGTTCAGCTCGCAGAACCAGCGAACGTATTGCTCTTGTGTGGTCGCTGCTACGATCAAGTACGAATCACGCGCCGCATCCAGCAACCCGAGGAAGCGGAATGCCGTCGCAATGTTCATGAGGATACGATCTCGTTCTCGCTGCGAGCTACTCAGGTCAAGCGCCTCGTAGGAGTACCGGATAGCTCGATCGTGCTCACCTCTTGAACCAGCAACGAACGCGCGGTCGACCAGGGCGCGGGCCTGTAGTTCGTCATGCCCACCAGCTTGTGCCCGGAGGATTGTCTCATCGAGAATGAGCTCGGCCTGCGGCATGTTGCCTCGGGCCATGGCGACCTTCGCGTCGCCTAGACGGCCCCGAAGAACCCCGATCATGTCTCCTGCCGCTAAGGCAACGCATGATGCCGTGTTGTACGCGTCGGCAGCGTCATCGAGCTCACCGATGGTACGACAGCAGATCGCGAGTTGGATATAGGCGGAGACCACGACGTCGGCGTCGTCTGTCGGATGTGCGTGCGCAACGATGGTGCGGTACACGTCCGCGGCGATTGACCATTTCGCGTCGTACTCGAGTGCCTGGCCATACGCCATCAAACGCGGAATGACGGCGTGCATGTCGACGCTCGTCGATGAGACGATCGCGTCCACGATACCGGTCAGCATCCGCCGCAAGGGCGTGCTGCCTGCCACCTCCGCAATCGCCTCGCGCACCGAGCTCACGCCCCACGCATCCACTCGCGACGGCGTCGCGCCGTCCTCGATCCAACTATCCACCAGACGCATGACGACCAAGCCGGCGCTTACAGAGCGCCAGCTCGCATCGGTCTCGTCCATCCTTCCGAGCTCCTCGAAGAACGCGAGGTGCCGCAACATTCCCTCTGATTCCATCGCGCCTGACCTCCACAGTCGGCGTGCAACATCCCGAATGGTTCTACCTCAGTGGCATATATCGACCACCGCTTCTGAATCCTCAAGCCCTGAATCATGTCATTACACCGGCGAAACGTGACGTTATCCACATTCGCGTGATATAGATCACGGAACTCGAATCGCAATCGACAATCCGCTCGGCTCCGCGCGTCTCGACGCGTCTCGATTGTATCCATCACGCCACCGCCCCCGACGCCCCGGCGTTTCCGATGACGCCCGCGTTCGAACCATGCCAGCCTCCGGTGACACGCGCGCTATGCTGCCGTCGTGCGCCGTGCTCGCGCTCTCCGCCGCGCGCCGACCACGAGTCGATACAATGAGAGATCTCTAACGCACACCCGGTGGTCGCGCCATGACTCTGCTACTCGGCATCCTGCTCGCGGCCGTCGGATCGGCCACCCGCCCCGCGCCAACGCCCTGCTACGTCATCGTCACCGCAATCGTCTCGACGCCCGACCCGTACACCATCCGCCGCGTAGTCACCACGGGCATCCGCCGCTACGACGACGCCGGCGGTGGGTCCCCATCGTACTGTACCCCGATCGCCGGCGATGGAGCCGCGCGTGCACAACGAGCCGTCGACCTCCGCGTTCGCGATGCGTTCCATGCCGGCTCCATCGAACACGTCGTGGTGCAAAGCACGTCCGCCGATGTCGCCGGCGCACACCTCGTCCAGATTGTCGCGAAGTCGCGCTCGACTCTCGGCAGCCTCAAGGGTGTCGAAGTCGTCCCGGTCGAACGCCAGCGCGGACAGGCGGCCGACAGCGTCTCGCTTCCGGCGCTCCACGCCGAGCCCGCGGCACGTGCCGCCTGCATCGACGAGAACGCCGCGCTCCAGCGCGCCAACGCCGCGTTCCATTGGGCGTGCTGATCCAATGCCCGACGACTTCCTCCCGCTCGCCGCGTCGCTGAGTCGCGACTATCTGCTCCACCATCGCCTCTGTCCCACGGCACTCGACACCAGCGGGCATTTGATCGTCGTCGCGACCGACGACGCCCTCGTGGCCGGCGCCGACGACATCGCCTTCGCCTATCAACGCCCCGTCGCGCTCGAGCGCGTGCCGCGCGAGGAGCTCGAGCGGCTCGTCGAGCGGGTCACCACCCGCGCCGAGCGAAGCGTGGAGCTGGCGCGCGTCGGCTCCGCGGCAGACGATCTCGCCACCGACGTGCGCGACCTCGCGAATCAACCGCCGGTGATCCGCTACGTGAACCTGCTCGTGCGCGACGCGTACGACCTCGCGGCCAGCGACATCCACCTCGAGGCGTCGCGCACCGGCCTCGCCGCGCGCTTCCGCGTCGACGGCGTGCTCGTTCCGGCGCCCGAGCCGCCGAGCCACCTGCATCACGCCGTCGTCTCGCGGATCAAGCTGCTCGCCGAGCTGGATATCGCCGAGCGTCGCCGGCCGCAGGACGGGCGCATTCGCGTTCGGCTCGAGGCGCGCGAGCTCGATCTCCGCGTGTCCACGATCCCCACTATGTACGGCGAAAGCGTCGTGCTCCGCCTGCTCGATCATGGAGGCCGGCCCGTCACGCTCGACGAGCTGGGCATGTCGTCGCAGGTGCACGACGTCATGACGCATCTGTCGACGCGGCGGCACGGCATGGTCCTCGTCACCGGCCCGACCGGAAGCGGAAAGACGACAACGCTGTACGCCGCGCTTCAACGCCGCGACGCGTCGACCGAAAAGATCATCACCGTCGAAGATCCGATCGAGTACCAGCTCGTCGGCATCACGCAGATGCCGGTCCATCGCCACGCGGGCGTGACGTTCGGCGGCGCGCTGCGCGCAATTCTGCGTCAGGATCCCGACGTGGTCATGATTGGCGAGATGCGCGACCAGGAGACGGCCGAGATCTCCGTGCAGGCGGCGATGACGGGACACCTCGTCTTCAGCACGCTGCACACCAATGACGCGGTGAGCGCCATCCCTCGCCTGCTCGATCTCGGCATTCCCGACTACCTCGTCTCGGCGACACTCGAGGGCGTGCTGGCGCAACGACTCGTCCGCAAGGTGTGCGGCGGCTGCCGCATCGCATACGAGCCGAGCGTCGACACCGCCGCGGCGGTGGCGGGACACTTCGTCGGCCGTGTCACGTTGGCGCGCGGCGCCGGTTGCGCAGCATGTCGCGGCACGGGCTTTCGCGGCCGGCTCGGAATCTTCGAGCTGCTCGTGGTCACCGACGAGCTCCGCGACGCGATCGCCGCCCGTGCGTCGCGCGCGCAGCTCCGCGCGCTTGCCGCCTCCGGCGGCCTCGTTCCGCTTCGCGGCGACGGGTGGCAGAAAGTGGTCGCCGGGCTCACCACCGTCGAGGAGGTCGCACGTGTCGTCCAGGACTGATCGCCGCGGCTGGTTCGCGCGCGCGCCACGCGGCTTTACACTCATCGAGCTGCTCGTCACCATCGCGATCATCGCCACGTTGGCTGCGATCGTCGCGCCCTCGCTCTTCGGCAACATCGGCGATGCTCGGCGCAATTCGGCGAAAAGCCAGGTCCAGATCCTTTCCCTGGCGCTCGACGCGTACCGTCTCGACAACGAGAGCTTTCCAACGACGGAGCAGGGCATCGAGTCGCTGCGAACCGTACCGATTACCGGCGATCCGCCGCCGAACTGGAAAGGGCCGTACCTCCGCCAGCTCGTCCCGCTCGATCCGTGGGGCCGCGCCTACGTCTACGTGTCGCCCGGAGTCGCGAACCCTAGCTCCTACGACCTCTACTCGCTCGGCAAAGACGGCCGGCCCGGCGGCGACGGCGAAGACGCCGACATCACGTCGTGGAACGGGCCAGTCCGTCAATAGGAACGAACATGCAAACGGTATTCGCCTTTCAGGCTGCGGCGATCGACGGTCGCGTCGATCGCGGTGTCATAGACGCCGACTCGAGCGAGCAAGCGCGCGAGATCCTCGCGACGCGCGGACTCTACGTCCTTGCGCTCGATGCGAAGGGGGCCCGCCGCACACGGCGCGAGCCGCTCTCATCCGCCGATCTCGCGCTGGGACTTCGCATTCTTGGCGACCTGCTCGAATCGGGTCTTCCTGTGGGGCGCGCGTTGCACGCGTTCGAGGACCTCGCGCCGAAAGGCTGGCGAGTCGCGCTGCCGAACATTCGGCAGTCCATCCGCGAAGGGGAGGGGCTCGCCGACGCGCTTGCCGCGGCGCCGATCGACATTCCACCGTTGGTCATCGGAATCGCGCAGGCCGGTGAAGCGGGAGGGCGCATCGCCCCCGCGGTTCGCCGCGCCGCCGAGCTCACAGAAGCGTCCGCGGAGACCGAGGCGGCCGTCCGCGCGGCGCTCGCATATCCCGCGGTCGTTGCCTTGGCGGGCGTGTGCGCAATCACCGTGTTGATCACCGTGGTGCTTCCTCGCTTCGCGAAGATCCTGCTCGACCTTGGCCAGGCACTGCCCGCGTCGACCAGGTTGGTCATCGATCTCTCCGCGGGCGCTCGCTCGCTCCTGCTTCCCGCGTTCGTGCTTTCGACCATCTCGTTCATCGCCTGGCGAGCGTGGACACTCAACGCGAACGGCCGGCGACAGTGGCACCGCGCGCTGCTCGCCGTGCCCGTTGTCGGTTCCGTGCGGCGGTCGTCGGCCGTTGCGCGCATGGCGCATTCGCTCGGTGCCTTGCTCGACAGCGGCATTGCGATCGCGCCGGCGCTGCTGTTCGCGGCGCGCGCAACAGCCGACGGCGAGCTGGAGTTCCGGATACTCCAGGCTCGCACGAGCGTCACCGCGGGCCAAAGCCTGTCGCACGCCCTCGAGGCGAGCGGCGCGACGACGCAGACGACAGTTCGCCTGATACGCGCCGGCGAGGAGTCCGGCGGCTTGTCCGCCATGCTGTCGCACGCCGCAAGGATCGAGCAGCAGCGCGCCGATCGCATCGTGCGCGCTGCCGTCCGCATGCTCGAGCCGGTGCTCCTGCTGAGCTTCGCGTCCGTCGTCGCTCTCGTCGCCGCGGCGCTCTTGCAAGCCATCTATAGCGTGCGGCCCACGTCATGAGACGGCCGCGCCGAGCCGTCACTCTCGTGGAGCTGCTCGTGACGCTGGTCGTTCTCGGCGTCATCGCGTCGGTGACTACGCTCGGTGTGCGCAGAATCGAACGGCCTGTTCTCGACGATCCCGCTACGACCGTGGCGGAATCGTTGCGCGCCGCGATCGCCGAGGGCAGGAGCATCACGCTCGTGTTGTCGGTGCACGGGGCGCCTGTCCTGGCCACCGTTATTCCCGACGGAAGCGTGATTGCCGACAGCGCGCTTCACATCGATCCACTCACGGCGCGCCGGACCAATGCGCGCTGAAACGGCCCGGAGCGGTGCCGCGATCATCGAGGCCCTCGTCGCGATGGTGATGCTCGCCGTCGCGGGAACGGCGTTGATCGCCCTGCTTGGCCAGACACGGCATTCAATGCGTACGCTGCGCGACAGCGAGAAGCTCACCCGTGAAGCATCCGCCCAGCTCGACCGCCTCGTGCTGTTCGACCGCGCCGAGCTAGCCGCGCGTGAAGGTCGGTATACGCTCGCCGGCTGGAGCATGAGCGTCACGCAGGTCGCGCCCGCGTTGTTCGACGTGTTCGTGGCGCGGACCGACACCGGCGCTGCCCTGCTCGGCACCACGCTGTACCGACCGGACAGCGCGTATGTGGATCGCTGAGCGACGTCGCGGTATGACGCTGCTCGAGATCGTGGCCGCTCTCGGAATTGCGGCGATGGCGATGCTCGGCGGCATTCTCCTCCTCGATCAGGTCGAGGACAGCGGCGCCCGTATCGCGCGCGACGGCACGGCGCAGGCGAGCGAGGGAAACAGCGCACGCACGTTCCGCCGCCTCTTGCTCGAGGCAGAGCCGTCGTTCGACTCGACGAGGCGATTCCGAGGCGACGCGCGCAGCATCGAATACTTCACCCGATGCCAGGTACCCGCGGGATGGACCGAGCCGTGCCGCGTTTCGCTCGCCGTGGACTCGCTCGCCGACAGTAGCGCGGTGTCCGCGCAATTCGACAACGGCGCCCGATTCGTTCTCGAGCGGCATGCCGGAATGATTGGCTTTCGTTTCTTCGACGCCGCGTCGCGCGACTCCGCGTGGGTCGCGTCGTGGTCGACGAGCGCGACGCTGCCCACCGCTGTCGGCATCGTGCTGCGGAGCGACACCATCGTACTGCCCGTGGGCGCGTCTCGTGACTAGTCGATCCGGCGCGGCGCGACGCGGCTTCACGATGTTGACGACGCTCTGGATCATGACCGTCGCATCGGTCGCGGCCATGGCCGCCGCGCTGGCCGGCCGCACATCCGTGTACGCCGCACGAAATCGCGTGGAGCTCGAGCGCGCCTACTGGAGAGCGGCGGGCTGCGCGCGGCGCGCCCAAGCGGCCATGGATGCCGCGCTCGACACGGCGGCGACGCCCGAGCAGGCCACGCTCATCTGGCGGATCCTGAACCACGCCGTCGCCGGCTCCGCCCTCATCGTGGGGTGCAACGTGTCGCTCGAGGCGGCGGGCACCCGGCTCGATCTGAATGCGGCGAGCGACGAAGCCGTCGCCAATCTCGCGGTTGCGCTCGGATACGGAAACGACGAGGCGCGCGCCATGGCCGACTCGCTCACCGACTGGCGACACGCCGAGGGTTCCATTCGTCCGCTCGGCGACGCGCGCGAGCTGTCGCGGGTGCGCGGCTTCGAGAATTTCGCCCGCTTCGACTCGGTCGTGTCGGTCGAACCCGGTCGTATCTCGTTCGCGACCGCGCCGGTCACCGTGTTGCTCGCCGTTCCCGGCGTGACGCCGGAGCTCGCGACGGCAATCGTCGCTCGTCAACAGTCGGGCGCACCGATCGCTGATCTGAGCGAGGCGTTGGCGAGCGTCTCCGAAGCGTCCGCCGCGACATTGGCGTCGCGCTACTCCGACGCCATGCGTATGACGACCGCCGATCCTGACGCTTGGCTGCTGCGATCGATCGCGAGCAGTGGACTTCCGCCGAACACCTTCGTGCTGCAATGGCGCCTCGGTCGTGTGGGCCGCCGGATCGTTGTCCTTCGCGTGCGGAGACTGTGATGACGACGCGTCTGGGACTCGAGGTGCGTGACCGAGAGCTCTGCGCGGTCATGCTCAGATCCGGTACACTGCACTGGCATGGTCGAGTGGAGCTGGCCGATTCCGTTCCCTTATCCGAGTCGCTGACGCAACTGCTCGCCACGGCGCCGCGGCGCGGTCTCGTCAGGGCACAACTCCGCGTGGCGCTGGGTCTCGGAACCGCCCAGGTAAAACGTCTCGACGGCTTGCCCTCGCTGCGCCACCGATCGCAGATGACGCAAATGGTGCGCGAGAACGCCGGGGCGCTTTTTCTCCGAACGTTCGGTGCGGCCGTGATTCCGGAAGTACATCGTACCGGTGACGGCCAGTGCTGGGGCGCTCTCCTGGATCGCGCGGCGCTCGAGATGGTCGTCGTCGCCGCGCAGCATTGCCGTTGGCGAGTGGTGTTGGTCGTTCCGACCATCTCTGCGCTTGCGCGAGTCCATGTGTCGGAGGTGCTCGTCCTGTCCGACGGCGCACAGCACGTCGAGTTGACGACCGATCGCGGCGAGCTGCGAGCCGTTCGTCGCGTGAGTGCAGGCGCGGCGCAACTCACGATTCCGGCACCCCTTCGCGAGCTTGGCGAAGATGCCGTCGCGTTCGTCGGAGCGTACGCCGCTGCGCTTTCGGCGCGGAACGATCCGCTTGCCTGGACGCCCGAGGCGTCACCGGCCCGCGCGACCGCGATCCGTCGCGCGAAGCTGACGGCGTGGTCGGCTGCGCTGGCTGTGGCGTGCGCCGCGGCGGTAGTAGCGCCCACGCTCCGCGCCGCGCTGTTCGTGCGGCGCGAAGGTGCGTCGGCAATTCATACGCGCGCAACTGAGCTCGAAGTGGCGCGAACCGACGCCGAGCTCCTGCGTGCTATGCAACTCTTGAACGCGGTGGGCGCATTCGATGCGAGTCGCGGGCAATTGACGCGCATGCTGGCAGCGCTCGGTCAGGCCATTCCGGAGTCCACCGCCATCGTGGCGCTCCGAGTCGATTCGATCGAGGGCAGCTTCGTCGGCGTCTCGCCGCACGTGGCAGACTTACTCGCCGAGCTGGGCTCGGTGGACCAGATGGCCGGCGCTCGCATCGTTGGTTCTCTCACACGTGAGACGCTTGCTGGAGCACGCCTCGAGCGCGCGACATTTCGCTTTCGGAGACCGCGCGCAGCCAACGCGCATTCCATTCCAACCACGACGAGACGATGATGATCGACCTCGGACTCAGCACGCGCGATCGGCGGACGCTCGTCATTGGCCTTGCGTCGATCGCGACACTCGGTCTCGTGGCGCGCGGTGTTCCGGCGTTTCGCACGTGGGAGAGCACGCGCCGCGCCGAAGCCGCGGCCCTCGCCGACCGTCTTGCAACGGCGCGGCGGTCGGCTCGAGCGCTGCCGGCGCTGCGCGACAGTTTGCGCGCGCGTCGATCGCGCATCACGTTGCTCGACTCGACGTTGATCAGTGCGGCGTCGTCATCGGCAGCCGCGGCGGCGCTGGCGTCGGTGGTCGAAGACCTTGCCGACGACGCGCCGATCAGAGTGAGCGCGCTGCAGCTTCGCGCCGACTCGGTGACTCGCGCCGGTCTCGCGACGGTGACCGTTCGTGTGACCGGCGTCGCCGATGTCATCGGACTCGCCGCGTTTCTCCGCGCCGTCGATGGCGGCGAGCATCACACCTCCGTGCGCGAGCTGGCCATCTCGCAACCCGACCCCGCGGCACCAGACTCGAAACCGGAGATGCTCCGCATCGACGCATTGATCGAGACGGTCGCGCTCATTCGACAGGGGCTAGTCAAGTGACTCGACAGTCATCGATCGCGCTCGCCGCCGCACTCGCGTCGCTCAGCGCCGTCGCGGCATATCGTTGGCGCCACGCGCTTCTCGTACCGGTCGAACCTGACGTCGCCATGCAGACTGCGACGGCTGTACGAGTCGACTTGCCCGACTCCGCGCTCGCCGTCGCGGAGGAACAGCTCGTGTCGAACGATCCATTCCGCCTGGCGAACGTGCCCTCGGCTGTCCGATATGATCCTTCTATAGAAGGAGCAGTTGCCGTGGCAAATGCCCCGCCGCGTGTGCGTCCCGTGATGACGCTCAAGGCGATCGTCGGCGGACCACCCTGGCAGGCAGTCGTCGACGGAATTCCGGGCCAGCCCCCGGGCGTGCTCGTGCGTCAGGGCACCACGCTCGACAAGCTCGCCATTCGAAGCGTCACGCGTGACAGCGTCGTCATTCAGGGGCCGGACACGACATGGGTATTGGGCTTCGGGAGACGTCCGTGAGACTCAGACACTCGGCGTGCGTCGTCGCGATTGCCTTCACCGCACGCGCGCTCGGCGCTCAAGCACCGCCGCCGGCAGCACGCGCGCCGGACAGCGTGACGCTGCGCATCGTTGGCACCGAGCTTCGGTCGGCGATCCAGATCGTTCAACAGTATCTCGACAAGCCGGTCATCTTCAGCGGCCAAGGTGCGGGTGCGGGACCGCCGGTAAGTCTCGAGACACCGCGGCCTGTCGCGCGCGCGGATGTTCCGCGGCTGCTCCGCGGACTGCTCGATTCGCAAGGCTACGAGCTCGTCGACGACACGACGACCGGCACATACCGCGCTCGCCCGAAGGAGCAGCAACGGGTGCAGCCGCCACAATTTGCGTCGCCGTCTCCGGCCGCGCCGGACGCGGCGCGCCGGCAGGCTGCCGCGCCGGAGCTGTTCGTGATCTCGTTACGCCACGCGCGCGCGAACAACGTCGCGAGCACGATCAACGCGCTCTTCGGCCGCGCAACGCCGGGTGCGTCGAATGGCTCGAGCAGCGGTCGCGCCATGACGCTCGCCGACGAGCTGCGCGGCAATCAGATTCCGCCCGTGGACGCGCCCCTTCCGCAGAATATTCCCGGAACCGGCGGCCGGGCAGCGACTCTCACCGGCGAGCTGACCATCGTCGCCGACGCGCGCGTGAACAGCCTGCTCGTTCGTGCCAACCGCGCCGACTTCGAGCTGATTCAGGCCGCCGTACAACAGATCGACGTCCGGCCGCCGCAGGTGCTCATCGAAGTGCTCATCGTCGAGGCGCGGCGCGATCGCAACTTCAGCCTCGGCGTGAACGCATCCATCGCCGATCGGCACGTCGTGAACACTGAGAACACCACCGCGGGTGGATCGTTCACGCCCGGCAACGCCGGGTTGGCCGACTTCACCCTCAGAGTGATGGGCGCCGGCGGCTTCGATCTCGACGCAACGATTACCGCGGCCGCGGGACGCGGCGACGTCAAGATCATCAGCCGGCCCGTGGTGCTCGCCGCCAACGACGAGCAGGCCGAGGTGGTGGTGGGCAGCCAGCGGCCGTTCGTGCAGGTGTCGCGCTCGCTGCCCACCGATGCGGCGGTGCGCGATCAGGTCGTCCAGTACAAGGACGTCGGCACGAAGCTGAGCGTTCGTCCGACGATCAGCGTCGATGGAACGGTGCAGCTGAGCGTCACGCAGGAAGTGAGCAGCGCCACGACGGAGACCGCCTTCAACGCGCCGGTGATCTCGACACGCTCCGTGAAAACCGATCTGCTGGTCCGAGACGAGCAGACGATCGTTCTCGGCGGCCTCACCGACAAGCAGCATGACGTGCAGTCGCGCGGCATCCCGCTGCTGTCGCGCATTCCGTTCATCGGCGGTTTCTTTGGCAGTCATTCGCGCAGCACGACGGAAACGGAGCTGTTCATCTTTCTCACGCCACGCGTCATTCGCAACGACGAAGACGCCAAACGTCTGACCGATCCGCTCCGCGAGCGATCGAAGCGAGACGTGCCGTGACGGCGGCGGAATCGATTCTCGTCGGCCAGTCGAAACCAATGCGTCGGTTGCGCCAGACCATCGCGACGGTGGCGCCGGCACGCGTGCCGGTGTTGATCGAGGGATCGACCGGTACCGGAAAGGAGCTCGCTGCGTCGCTGTTGCATGAGCTCAGCGGTCGACGCGGCGCCTTCGTGGCCTTCAACGTGTGCGCCGTGGGCGACACGATGTTCGAGGATGCTCTCTTCGGCCACACGCGCGGCGCGTTCACCGGCGCGGCGGGCGACACGCCTGGATTTCTGCGAGAGGCGCACGGCGGCACCGTCTTTCTCGACGAGATCAGCGGCCTGCCACTACCGCTTCAGGCGAAGCTGCTGCGCGCCGTGGAGACCGGTGTGTTTCGGCCCATCGGCAGCTCGCGTGACGCGATGAGCGACTTTCGCTTGGTAGCCGCGACGAACGAGCAGGTCGAGTCGCTCGTCGCCGCCGGCCGGTTTCGCGCCGACCTCGCGCATCGGTTGAGCGGCATCGTCATCACGCTGCCCACTCTCGCCGAGCGTCTCGACGACGTGCCGATGCTGGTCGAGCACTTCGCTCGCGGCGTCACGGTCACGCCGGGTGCCTGTCGCGCGCTGCAGGAGCGCGCATGGCCGGGCAATGTGCGCGAGCTCAAGCAGGTCGTCGACGCAGCGCTGGTCTTTGCGCACGGCGTGCTCGACGCCGACGCCGTCGCGACAGCGCTCACGCATCGGCCGCGCACCGGCGTCGCGAATGTCACCGCCCCATCAATGCTCGCCGACGACTATCTCGCTTCCGAGCGCCGTCGGCTGCTTCAGCTGCTCGACGGCGCAGCGTGGGACACCGATCGCGCGGCCGCTGGACTCGGCATCCACCGCTCGACGCTGTACCGTCGCCTCAAGCGGCTGGGCATCGCACTTCCGCCGGTGCGGCGAGCGCGCGAACAATGTGTCGTGCGAGACGTACGGCCGGATTCGCACGCGTTCGCGCTCATTCGAGCGAACTAGTGGACCGGTTCACCCGAACTCCGTCGCGATAGCCCATCGACTCCGACAGGTTTCGCGCCGCGTCGATCACGTGGGTCGCCAGCCCGCCAACGTGCTCTCGCGCCCACCGTGAAACCGGCCCGCCGATCGCGATCGCCGCAACGACGTCGCCTCGATGATTGCACACCGGGGCGGCGATCGCCGCGAGGTCGGGCTCGAGCTCCGCCCACGCCATCGCGTAGCCGCGCGCACGCACGGAGGCGAGGTCGGCGCGCAGGGCCGTCTCATCGGTGATCGTGTCCGGTGTCAGCCTGGTGAGTCCCGCCGCGAGCACGTCGTCGAGAAACTGCTCGCTCGCGTAGCTGAGCAGAACCTTGCCCGCGGCGGTGGCGTGCATGGGCAGGTGCCGGCCCACCCACCCCACGTGCATCACCGGACGCGGACTGTCCGCGACCTCCACGTTCACCGCTTCTTTGCCCAGGAGCACGGTGAGGTTCGCTGTCTCGCCCGTTCGTTCCGCCAGCAGGGCGAGGTACGGCCGTGCCGACTGCTGCAACGTCGTCGACTGTCGGGCGACCTCACCGAGTGCGGCGAGGCGCATCGATAACCGATACCGGCCGGACTCGGGATCGCGGTCGAGAAAGCCGGCGCGCTCCATGTCGGACAGCCTGCGCGACACGGTGCTTTTCGGGCGCTCGAGGATCGCGGCCACCTCGAGCACCCCCAACTCTCGGCGCTCGAAGGCGAACAGCTCGAGCACGTCCATAATCTTGCGGAGCATCTTGGTGAGCCGTACCTTAGCCTGGAAAACGGAATGTAGTTCCATAATATGGAACACACAAACACTCATTCCGCCTTGTTCGTTCCCAGTGCCAACCCAGTCCAACCCCAGCCTCAGCTCCTCGCCTTTGCCCTGACCGCCGCTCGCGGTCGTACCGCTTTCCTGCTCGTCGTGGCCTCCCCCATCGATAGCGGAGCGCAGCATGATCTCCAGTGATGTTCGTTCGCGTGTGCCCACTCCCGCCGTTCGCCGGCGGGCCGCCCTGGTTCTCACCATTCTCGCGGCGCTGACGACCGGGTCTCGGTCCGCCCTGGCGAACAACGCGCCCCCGCCCCCGCCCCCGCCCCAGCAGGCGACCGGCGGGCGGGCAGGAACCGGAATCGTCGCCGGCACCGTCATCGCCGGCGTGACGCGCGAGCCCCTTGGCGGAGCAACGGTGCAGATCGAAGGCACCGGCCTGATGACGCAGACCGCCGCGAACGGCACCTTCCGGCTGGTCAACGTGCCCACGGGCGCGCGCACCGTCAGCTCGAGAATTCTGGGATACGGCAAAATCAGTCGACAGGTCACCGTCATCGACGGCGCCACCACGGCGGCGGACTTCACGCTCGAGCGCGTGGCGTCGACGCTCGACGCCATGGTCGTGACCGGCACGCCGATGGCGTCGTCGAAGCGCGAGCTCGGCAACGCCGTGGGCATCGTGAATGCCGCCGACGTGGTGGCGCTCGCACCGCCGCCAAATGTGCAACAGCTGCTCAACAACGTCGCCGGCGTGCGCGTCGCCGCGGCCGGCGGCGACGTGGGATCGGGAGGCAACACCCGCATTCGCGGCGCGAGCAGCATGACGCTGAGCTCCGAGCCGCTCGTCTACATCGACGGCGTGCGCGTGAACAATTCGGCCGCCGACAACGGCGGGTTCGGCGTGGGCGTGGACTCGCGCTACCCGCCGTCGCGCATCAACGACATCGACCCCGACGAGATCCAGAGCATCGAGATCGTGAAGGGACCGGCCGCGGCGACGCTGTACGGCACCGAGGCGTCGAACGGGGTGATCAACATCCTCACGAAGAAGGGCGTGAAGGGCAAAGCGTTGATGAGCTACCAAGTGGAACAGGGCGCCAACTGGCTTCCCAATCCGGAGAATCTCTTTCAGCACTCGTACTACAAGAGCGCCTCGGGCCAGATCGTGGACGCCAACGTTCTCGCGCATGACCGGCTCGTTGGATTTCCCGTGTCGTACTACGGCTCGTGCCCCACGCCGTACAAGCAGGACGGCTCGATGTGCAAGGGCACGCCGTTCTCCACCGGACGCCCGCAGGGCTATCAAGCCACAGTCTCCGGCGGCATCGAAGGACTGTCGTACTATTTCTTCGGCGGCTTCGATCGCGACGAAGGCGCTGTGGACTACAACTGGAAGAACCGGCTCAGCGGCCGGAGCAACCTGACCTTCACGCCGAACACGAAAGTGTCGGTGGACTTCGGGTTGTCGTACATCCGCAGCCGTCTACGCTCGGCGGGAACGCAGCAGCCCGTCACCACCGCCATTCTTTGGTCCTGCCCGTCGCCCGGCTGCGAGCCGGGAAGGAATCTCCCGAACGGACTGGATAGTCCCATTCGCGGCTACCTCCTGTACGTGCCCGAGGTGTACGAGAATGACATCCAGGGCTACGAGGACCTCGATCGCAACACGGTGACGACGACGCTTCGCCACACGCCCACCTCGTGGCTGTCGCAGCGGCTCACGGTTGGCGGCGACTTCACCAACCAGCAGCTCACGGGACTATGGAAGAAGATCTCCACCGTGGGCAGCCTCAATCCGAACGGCCGCCGCGAGGTGTCGACGAACGGCACGTCGTACGTGAGCGTCGACTACGCGACCACGGCCAAGTGGCGGCCGCGCCCGGCGATCGGACTCGAGACGGCGGCGGGCGCGCAATACTACCGCAAGCAGACGGAAGGCATCTTCGCGCGCGGCGACGTGTTCCCCGTGGGCGATCTGGAAACGATCACCTCGGGCGCGCTCAAGACCTCGGCCGAGAATTTCGTCGAGAACAAGACGGTGGGGTTGTACGCGCAGGAGCAGTTCGCCTGGCGAGACCGGATCTTTCTCACGGCCGCGCTGCGCGGCGACGACAACAGCGCGTTCGGCAAACAGTACAAGGCGACGCGTTATCCGAAGTTCAGCGGGTCGTGGGTCGTGAGCGAGGAGCCGTTCATGGCGCGCGTACCCGTGCTCTCGTCGCTCAAGCTGCGCTCGGCGTGGGGCAAGGCGGGGCAGCAGCCCGACGCCTTCGCCGCGTTGCGCACGTACGCACCGGAGACGGGCGCCGGCGGAACGCCCACGCTCACGCCGCAGAACCTCGGCAACGTCGATCTGCGGCCCGAGGTGGGCCAGGAGCTCGAGGCCGGCTTCGACGCCGCGTTCTTCGGCGACCGCCTCGGCTTCGAGTTCACTTGGTACGACAAGAAGACGATGGACGCGCTGGTCCAGGTGCCCGCGCTTCCCTCGCTCGGTTTTCCCGGCGTGCAGTATCGAAACATCGGGCAGGTGAACAATCGCGGCTTCGAGAGCGCGCTCACCGCCAACGTGTTCCGTGGCAAGAGGGCCGAGCTGCAGCTGGGATTCAAGGCGTCGCACAACAGCAACAGCGTCGCCACGCTCGGCGGCACTTCGTCGCTCGTCATGAACGCCACGTTTGGACAGTACCACGTGCCCGGCTTCCCGCTGGCGAGCATCTTCCAGCGCCGCATCGTATCGGCGACGCTCGACAACAGCGGCGCGGCGCCGAAGCCGACGAACATGATGTGCGAGAGCGGCGACCTCGTGCCGGGAACGTCGTTCTCGCGCGGCGGCGGACCGCCGGTGCCCTGCGCGCAGGCGCCGTCGGTGTACTGGGGCAATCCGCTGCCCTCCTGGGAAACATCGACTACCGCGACGCTCACGCTATTCAAGAACTTACAACTGTTCGGGCTCGTCGACGCGCTCGGCGGCAACGAGATTCTGAGCGGCGACATCCGCGCCTCGCTGCTGTCCTTCCGTAACCAGGTCGCCATTCTCCAGGCGACCGACCCGATCCTCCTCGGCTACGACGTGCTCGACACGCGCCGCCAACCGGGCATCGTGAAAGGCGGCTTCGCGAAGCTGCGCCAACTCTCGGCGACGTACACGCTGCCGCCGAGTACGCTCTCTCGCGTCGGTCTCACGCGCGGTTCCATCACGGTGTCGGGCCAGAATCTCTGGACGCTCTGGGTGGCGCAGCGCTCCGACTTCGGTGTGAAGCTCACCGACCCGGAAATTCGAAACAGCGCCGGCTCCGGATCCGACCCCGGAGGCCTGCTCGGATACAACCAGGAAGGATGGCCGCAGCTTCGCCGTTTCCTCGTCAGCCTGCGGGTGACGCCATGAGCCGCCGATTCGATCTCCGGGTGCTGTTGCTCGTCGCCGCCGGCGTGGTGGGGACGACGTCCTGCCGCGACATCCTCTCCGTGCACGTTCCGGGACGCGTGCAGTCCGATGCGTTGAACGATCCGTCGCTCGCCGCGACGATGGTAGCGAGCGTGGTGTCGGATCTCGAATGCGCCTGGAATAACTACGCCGCGGGCGCTGCGCTCATCTCGGACGAGTTCATCCAGGCGTCGGGAAATCTCAACCAGCGAAACTGGGGCTCGCGGCGCATCACCGCCGACGAGCCAACGATGGCGCAGGGCACCTGCCGCACACAGTACGGCGTGTACACCACCCTGCACACGGCGCGGTTTCAGGCGGAGGACATCTTCAAGCGCCTCGAGACGTTTACCGACGCGCAGGTCACCGGCCGCGTGTCGCTCGAGGCGACGGTGAAGGCCTACGGTGCGTACGCGCTCGTCGCGCTGGGCGAGGGCTTCTGCGAGATGGCATTGGACGGCGGGCCGCTGATGACGAAGGCGCAGGTGCTCGCGCTCGCCGAAACGCGGTTCACCGAGGCGATCGACCTGGCGACGAAGAGCAACAACACCGACATCCTCAACATGGCGCTCGTTGGCCGGGCGCGCGTGCGGCTCGATCTCGCCAACTTCGCCGGCGCGCTCGCCGACGCGGCGCGAATCCCGACGGGTTACGTGAAGAACGTGACACGCGACGACAGCGACCTGCGGCGCTACGACGGCTTCTGCGAGTTCATCACCTGCGCCACGAACCGCCACGCCACGGTGGCGCCGAACTACCGCAACGTGACGTGGCAGGGTGTGCCTGATCCTCGCGTGGCCGTCAGCACGAGAAATCAGCTCGCCTTCGACAACGCGCAGATCCACTACTTCCCGACCAACAAGCACACGTCGCGCAGCTTCCCGCTCATTCTCGCGTCGTTCAAGGAGGCGCGGCTGATCATCGCCGAGGCGTCGGCGCGAACGAACGATCTGGCGCGTGCACGCACCCTGATCAACGCGATGCACACGGAGGCCGTCATTCCCGGCTACGACGCGCCCGGCACCGACAACCAGGACCAGGTCATCACGCAGGTGATCGAGGAGCGCCGCCGCGAGCTGTTCACCGAAGGCGGACATCGCTTCAACGACCAACTGCGCTTCCGCGGCACCAAGTACAACATCCCGTTCAAAGGCGAGCCGGGGTCGATCCACCCCAACGGCGTGGACGCCACGAACCTTCCCTACGGTACGACGACCTGCTTCCCGCTGCCGACCGTCGAGCGGATCGGCAACCCAAACATCGGCGGGTGACGAATGCCGCGCACTCGAATGTCCTCGGAGATCGCCACCATGCATCCTGTCTCGACCATGCGCACCGCGGTTCGCGGTGCGCTTGCTCTTCTCGCGTGCGGCGCGACCGCCGCGATCGCACAAAAATTTCCCGCCAACCCGGCTGTCGACCGTTTGTTCGCGCAGTGGGACAAGCCCACGTCGCCGGGATGTGCGGTAGGAGTGGTGCGCGACGGCCGGTTCATCTACCAGCGCGGCTATGGGATGGCGAATCTGGACTACGACATCCCGAACTCGCCGCATCTCGTCTACTACATCGGGTCGGATTCGAAGCAGTTCACGGCGGCGGCCATCGGGCTGCTCGTGTTGCAGGGGAAGATCGGGCTCGACGACGACATCAGAAAATACGTTCCCGAGATGCCCGACTATCGCGCCACGTATGGCGTGCCGGTGACGATCCAACAGTTGCTGCACCACACGAGCGGCATCCGGGACATCTATACCTTGATGAGCCTCGCCGGACTCCGGATGGAGGACGTGATGACCGACGAGCGCATGCTCGCGCTCATTGCGGGCCAGAAGGAGCTCAACTTCAAGCCCGGCTCCGAGTATCTGTACAGCAACTCGACCTACTGGCTGCTCGGACAGATCGTCAAGCGCGTGACGGGCAAGTCGTTGCGCGTCTTCGCCGACGAGCAAATCTTCCAGCCGCTCGGCATGACGAGCACGCACTTCCACGACGACCCGGGCCACCCGATGAAGCGTCGGGCCATGAGCTACGAGCAAGACGGCGCCGGTGGCTTCCGGATCAGCTACCTGCAGAACTTCGACAAGATCGGCGCCGGCGGGCTTTACTCGACGGTCGAGGATTTACAGAAGTGGGATGAGAATTATTATACTCACAAGGTAGGCGGCGACGCACTCCAAAAGCTGATTCACACCCGCGGCGTTCTCACGAACGGCGACACGATCCCATATGCGTTCGGCAACAACGTCGACCGCTACCGCGGGCTGCGGGTGGACGAGCATGGGGGAAGCCTCATGGGCTACAAGGCGTACATTATCCGCTTTCCCGACCAGCGGTTCAGCGTGCTCGAAACGTGCAACCTGGGCTCGATCGATCCGGGCGTGCCGGCCCGCCAGATTGCCGATCTCTATCTCGGCGCCACGATGACCCAAGCCGTGGTCGCGGCGGCGCCCCGGCGCGGGCGCGAGCCGCCGAAGACGACCACCCTGACGAGCGCCGAACTCTCGCGCGTCGCGGGCGACTACTACAGCGACGAGCTCGACGTCACGTACCACATCGTGCCGTCCGGCAATGGTCTGATATTGCGCCGGCCGATCGCCACCTCTCGACTGGTTCCGGTCGACCACGATACCTTTCGCGCCGAGGGTGACGCGATGGCCGCGACCCTCTCGCTGCACTTCGAGCCGTCGGGCAATGCAGCGCCCTCGTGGTTCACCGTGGAGGCTGGACGCGTGACGAACATTCGATTCAGACGGCGCTGATGCGATTGCGGCTCTGCACACTCAACGCGGTGCTCGCGCTCGCGGCCTGTAGCCACTCACCGCTCGCGGGCCCGACGCACGCCGCGCCGGCCGCGAACGTCAGCCCGGGCGACTGGCCCGCCTTCAACCGAACTCTCGCCGGCGACCGCTTCTCGCCACTCGCCGAGATCGATCGGTCGAACGTCGGGCGTATCCGCGCTGTGTGCAGCTACGCGCTCCCGGAAGTCACCGCGCTGCAAACGGGCCCAATCGTCGTTGGCGGTACGATGTATTTCACCACCGACACCATCTCCTACGCCATCGACGCGAGCAATTGCGCCGAGAAGTGGAGGAGCGTGCGCCACAGCCCCACGCCGAATCGTTTGGCCGTCAATCGCGGCGCCGCGTACATGAACGGCCGGCTGTTCCGCGGAACCTCCGACGCGCACGTGATCGCCATCGACACCGCCGACGGCCATTCGATCTGGGACGTCGCCCTCGACGTGGCCGGTCGCGGCGTCACCGTCCCCATGGCGCCGACCGCCTGGAACGGCCTCGTGTTCGTCGGCAACGCCGGCGGCGACCTCTCAGGCGTGATCGGCCACGTCTATGCCCTCGACGCGCGCGATGGTCACGTTGTCTGGCGCTTCGACGTCGTGCCACAGAGCGGGCCGGCTCTGGCGACCTGGCCGACGGTGCCACGCTATCCGGTGTCCGGCGGCGCGTTCTGGACGGCGTTCACGCTCGACGAACGCACCGGCGTGTTGTATGTCGCCGCCGGCAACCCGGCGCCCGACTTCGACATCGCCGTGCGCGACGGCGAGAACTTGTATTCGAATTCGCTCATCGCGCTGAACGCAGCAGACGGGCATATGCTCGCGTACAACCAGCTCGTGAAGCACGATTTTCACGACTGGGACGTCGACAGCCCGGCACCGCTCGTCACCACGCGCTCCGGCCGGCAGATCGCCGCATCGGCGAACAAAGACGGCTTCCTTTCGGTCGTGGACCGCAGCCGCGTGGCCGGCGGCGCGCTGCCGGTCGTCTTTCAGGTGCCGACGACGACCCGCGAAAATGTCGACACGCCGCTGTCGCGCGATCGCAAGACGCGCTTCTGCCCGGGGCTGCAGGGCGGATCGGAGTGGAACGGCGCCGCGTACCATCCGCAGCTCAACGCCTTGTACGTCGGCGCCGTGGACTGGTGTACCAGCGTGCAGCTCGCGCCCGCGTCGGCGCCGGTGCCGCCGATCGGCGCGTCCTGGTTCGGCGCGGCGGCGCAGACGATGGATCCACCGGCCAACGCGAAGGGTTGGCTCACCGCCTTCGACGCCGACAACGGTGCCGTGCGTTGGAAGTTCGCCGCGACGCGCCCAATGCTCGCGGGCGTCACGCCCACCGCCGGTGGGCTCGTCTTCGCCGCCGACATGGGCGGAACGCTGTACGCCTTCGACGCCGAGAACGGCCGCATACTCTGGCAGACGGCGACTGGTCAGTCGATGGGCGGCGGGATCGTCAGCTACTCCGCCGGCGGTCGACAGTTGATCGGCGTCGCCGCGGGAATGAAATCGCCGATCTGGCCAGGCGGCTCATTGGCGAGCCAAATCCTCATCTACGGTCTGCGCTGAACCCACTCGCGCGCGAAGATGACAGCGAGATGACAATCGCATGACAGCCGGCGACATGACGCGAAGCTGACATGCGCGCAGCCATGAGCGTTCTAGAATGTTCCAATGTTTTGCGCGTCTGTTACCGGACCAATGCGCGCGCAAACGGGTATGGAATCGGGAAGGCGCCGCCACTCGGCGTCGAACGACTTCCATCTCATGAAGGAGCAGCACACATGAAGATCAGAATCCTCGCGACCGCCGCGGCGATCGTTACGCTCGCCGCCGGCCACGCACACGCCCAGGCACAGACGTCGTACAAGCGCGATCTCCCCGACTCGCTCGTTCGCGAAGCGAAGGTCACCGAGTCCGCCGCCATCGCCATGGCCAAGAAGGCCGTGCCGAACGGCGAGGTCGCCAGCATCGAGCTCGAGCGCGAAGGCGGTAAGCTCATCTATTCGATGGACGTGAAGACCGCCGGCAAGAAGGGCATCGACGAGGTCAACGTCGACGCGAAGACCGGCCGCATGGTCGGCGGCGTGCAGCATGAGAACCCGGCTACCGAAAGCGCCGAAGCGAAAGCCGAGGCCGCGGCCGCCAAGCACGCTGCGAAGAACAAGGCGTAATCGGCACGCCACGATCCGCGCGGCGACAGCCTCACGCCTGAGCTCTCTCGAATATCATCGGGCTGTAGGGCAGCATCTGTACGTTGCAGATGGAGGCTGCCGTCGCGCACCAGCCGCACCTCGCCACCCGCTTCAGCCGGACATCGAATGTGACCAGCAAACGGGAAGCGCAGCTGAGCGCCACGGTGGCCTGGAGCCTCGGCGCGTATTTTGAGGAGGACTAGCGCGACGCCGTACGGCGTCCCTGAGCCCGTCACCAGCCGTAAGCACCGGAAGCCGAGATGCCACTCACCGACACGCAACGTCAGGAAGTCGAGCGCCGCCTGCACGAGGAGCGCGCGAGCGCGCTCCGCGCCCTCAACCGCCTCGTGGATGAGAGCGCCGAAGCGTCGGAGCAAGACCGCGCGAGCGATCTGTCCGCGGTTCCCTTTCACACCGCCGATCTCGGCACCGACACTATGGATGCGGAGCTCGACGCCTCGAACGCCACGCGCACGTCGCGCGAGCTCAACGAGATCGACGCGGCGCTCGAGCGGTTGTACAAGAACCCGAAGCAATTCGGTATCTGTGAGAATACCGGAGAGGAGATCAAGTTCGAGCGGCTGCTGATAATTCCATGGGCTCGCACCTGTGGCGAGGCGGAGGCCTAGCCGCTATCGGATTTCCGTGCCGATAATAGATTGAGGCCACCTCCCGCCATCCCTCCCGCCGGTCGGGTCGACCCTCCTCCGAAGCACCAGCAGGTTCATGATGCGGCCCCACCGCAGGCTAGCGACGTTGCTTGCCGCGTTTGCCGTCGTTGCCGCTGCGCTCCTTGCGCTGCTCACGACGCCAACCGGTGCGAGCGCCCAAACGTGCGACACGACGACCACGCGCACGACCTACGCCGGCCGGGGCGGGGTCATGCCCGTCATCCGCTCGATCGCTGTTCGCACCGACGCACCGATCGCGCTGCCCATCGGCGGTACCTGGCTCTCCTCGCTCCGGCGGACCACCGAGTCGCACATCGTCCGCCGGCAACTGTTGTTCGCCCCGGGCGAACGAATCGACACGCTGCGTATCGCGGAAACGCTGCGCCGGTTGCGCGACCAGCGGCTGTATGCCGACGTCGTCCTCGAGGTGGCGCGCTGCGCCGGCGCGGATTCCGTGGACCTCACCGTCGCGACGCGCGACGCGTGGACGCTCCGGCCCATCGCCCGCGTCGTGCCGCCGGCCACCGTGTCGCTCGGCGTGGAAGACCGCAACGTCCTCGGCACCGCGCGGTCGGTCTCGATCAGCAACGACCAGACGGAACGCGGGCACGGCGGCAGCGTCGCCATCACCGACCCCTGGTTGTTCGGAACGAATGTCATCGGCGGCATTCGCTTCTCCGACGTGGCGGGAAACCATTTGTTGCGCGCGAGTCTGCGCCATCACGAGATCAGCAACTTCGATCCGTGGCGCGCCGAGGCATCGCTCGCGCGGCAGACGTTCAGCGACATGCGTCCACGCGAGCACGCGCTCGGAACGCTGTACGTCGCCGCGCAGGTGGGGCACACGATCGGCAACTCGCGTATGTCCATCACCCTTCCGTATGTCGGCGCCGAGCTGGATAGCGCCCACGTCATCGCGGTACGCCGGGGCGATCTGGGAATTCCCGGCGACCATCAACGGCGCTTCATCGGGCTCGACGCGGGGCTGCTCCGTCGCGCGGCGCAGTTCGACACGGTGAGCTGGTTCGTTCCACATCGCGGCTTTCTCGACATTCCGAGCGGTTTCGAGGAGGACGTGATGATCGCGCCGGGCACGGATCGCGCGCAGCACGCCGCGGCGGCGCGCTTCGATGCCTGGGCCGGACGCATGTGGATTCCGCGCCGTGGCCAGCTCGTGACTGCCGACCTCTGGTCCTCGGGCTTCGTCGGCAACGTCCGCGCGAACCAGATCGACCGCGTTGCGCTATCCGGATACCAGGAGGCGCGCGGCGGCTTCTGGGGCGGGCGCGTGATGTTCGAGCAGCTCCTCCAGCTCGACCCCGATCTGAGAATTCTGTCGCTCGCCACGGTCGCGAACGATCCCTCGTTTCCCGCGGTGCCGCAGCCCTTCCGCCTCGCCGACCGCGTCTTTACCTCCTCGGCCGAGCGCTCGGTGCATCTGCGGCCGGTTGGGCGTTCGTCGTCGCTCGACGGCGCGCTGTTCGCTGCCGCATCGGCCCGGTGGGACGCTCCGACGATGGGCACCGACCATTTTGCGGTCGCCATCGTGGGTGCGCGCCTGCGGCTTCTCGCCGCGAACGGCGCCATTTCGTCGACACGAGTCGACGTATCGTATCCGGTAGCCGCGAGCGGCAGCGTGGTGCGGCGACTGCTCGTGAGCGTCAGCATCGCGCCGCTGTTCGATACGGCGCGCCAGCGCGACGGACGGCGGCGGCAGTAGCCGTCGGCGCCGCGGTCGCTACTCCTGCCGCAGCGTCGTCGTCGGGTCGATTGTCGTCGCCGCTCGCGAGGGAACGAACGCGGCGCCCATGCACGCGGCGAGGACGCAGAGCGATCCACCGACGAACGCCACGAGGTCGAATGCGGGCATGCTTTGAATGCTCGACGCGAGCACCCGTGCGACGCCCATGGCGAGGATGCCCCCGATGGCGATCCCGGAGAATGCGTGGCGCACCGATTGGCTCAGCACGAGCTTCAGGACATCGCGCGTCGTTGCGCCCAATGCCAGTCGAATCCCGATCTCCCGCGTGCGCTGGCCGACGACGTACGACACGACGCCGTACACTCCCGCCAGCGTGAGGCAGAGCGCCAGGATGCCGAGCGACAACGAGACCCAGTAGGCCACCCGGTACGGATAGACGCCGCCGGCAACGAATGTCTCCAGCCGATCGATGCGGCTCACGGCCCCCGGCGTCGTGCGCTCGAGATCGTCGTCGAGCGTGCGCTTCGCCAACGCAGGGTCGCCGCGAACCTTCGCGAGAAAGCAACAGCCGCTGCTGTCGGCGTTCGTGAGGAGATACATGACGGCGCGGTCGCTTCCGTTCTCGAGCGACTGCGTCACGACGTTTCGCGCGATCCCAACGACGCGCGCATTCTGGAATTGACGCAGCGAACTATCGTCGGCGCCGCGAACGCCCGCCTCGCGGCGCTGGAGGTGAATCGTCTGCCCGAGCGGGCTCGCGCCCGGCCAGAGCTGCCGCGCGGCCGTTTCGCTGACGACCACCGCCGGCGTTGCACTGTGCTCGTCCTGCGGACTGAACTCGCGTCCGCCGGCGATTCCAATCGTCAGCACGTCGAAGTACGACGACGAAACGCGATTGTACGCGACGTCGACCACCGAAGAATCTCCGCTTCGGACCACGGCGACCGTGGGAAAGTGCGCGTCGAGCGGGAGCGTCGCCGCCGCCGCGACGACGTCGACGAGCGCACTCTGACGCAGTCGCGCGAGAACGGCCGCGCGCGATCGATCCACGGTCTCAATTGATACGACGTCGCGCGTCCGAATGCCGATATCCGTCCGCCCGAGGCGACCGGCCTCGCGAAGGAGGATCGCCGCGACAATGAGCAGCAGCGTCGAGACCGTCACCTGGGCGACGACGAGTGCATTTCGCAGGCGCGTCGGAGAACGCTCCGCACCGAAGTTGCCGCGCGTCGCCTGCACGACGCTCAGTTTCGTGGTTTGAAGGGACGGCGCGAGCCCGAAGAACAGCGCGGACGCGAACGCCGTGCCGAAGGTGAAGAGGAGCACGCGTGCGTCCGGCTGCAATGGAACGAGGCGAACGAACGGCGCCAGATCCGCCGGCAGCGTCGCGAACATGGCACGGACTCCCACGCCGATCGCGAGCCACGCGATCGCGAAGCCCAGCGCCACCGCCGGCAGCGCGAGCAGCATGCTCTCGGTAACGAGTTGGCGAACGAGCCGTGCGCGCGAGGCACCAAGCGCCAGGCGAACTCCGAGCTCGCGTTGGCGTGCGAGGCCGCGCGCGAGCATCATGTTCGCGACATTCGCGCAGGCAAGCAGCAGCACGAGCGCGAACGCCACCGCGATGGGCGTGAAGACGAGATACGACTTGAGCGAACGCGGGAGCGGGCTGGCGCGCGATATGAGGAAGACGTGGGCGGCAAGGCTGCTATCGGGCCGGCCGGCGCCCTGCGTTTGCATCTTCGACAGAGTCGCGGTCGCCGCCTGTAATTCGCTCGTGTTCGGCGCGAGTCGTCCGAGCAACGATAGCAGCTCCGGACGGGAGGGCGCGCTGAGATCCGCGGACTCTTCGAATCTCGGCAGCATTCCTAACGGCACCCAGAAGTCGCGCGGCTTCTTGAACAATCCCTCAAAGCCCGCTCGAGCAACACCGACAACTTGATATGGGTAACCGCGCAACAGAATTCGGCGGCCGACGATGTTCGAATCGCCGCCGAAGCGATTGCGCCACGCGGAATGGCTGAGCACGATCACGGGCGAGCCGTCGACGGGGCCGGCATCGTCGGGGACGAGCATCCGCCCGAGCGCCGGCTGCACTCCGAGCATCCCGAAGAAATCTCCAGTGACGGCGTCGCCGTTTGCCGCAACGCCATTGAGGCGCGTGCTCACCGTGTGAAAGGCCGCGAGCCCCGCGAAGGCTGGATTGTCGCGCCGCAGCGTGGAATAATCCGCCAAGCTGAAATCGTGAATCCGTCCGACACGGTCCATCCATTGGAGCGAGTACAGCGAATGCGGATCGCGTACGTCGAACGGCCGCAAGACGTACGCATTGAAGATCGTGAATACGCTTGCCGTCAGCCCGATGCCGAGCCCGATGGTCAGCACGACCGACAGCGCGAACGTCGGGGCTCGGCGGAAGGCGCGTAATGCGTACCGGACGTCCTGCGCGATCTCTTCGACCGGCCGGAGACCGCGTACGTCGCGGGCGTCTTCTTTCACGAGGTCGAGGTTTCCGAACTCGCGGCGCGCAAGAGCGCGAGCCTGGTGCGGATCGGCGCCGGCCGCTTCGTGCTTCCGCGCCTGCATCTCGATGTGGAACTCGAGCTCCTCGCTGAGCTCTTGCTCTGCCCGTCGCGGGGCGAATAGAGCACGCACGCGAAGGACCACGTCGGACCATTTCATGTCAGGCCAGCCGCATCACTCGGCCGACCGCAGCCGAAAAGCGTGTCCATTGCTCGGCCTCCTCATCGAGTTGGCGCCGGCCCGAGGCCGTGAGGCTGTAGAAGCGCGCACGGCGGCCGAGCTCCGAGACGCCCCACTCCGAGGTGATCCACCCTTGATGCTCCAGGCGGTGGAGCGCAGGATAGAGGGAGCCCTGATTCACGCGAAGCACGTCGCGCGAGAGCAGTTGGATGCGCTCGGAGATCGCCCATCCGTGCCGCGACTCGGCGACGAGCGTGCGGAGGATGAGGAGGTCGAGCGTGCCCTGGAGCAGGTCCAGCCGTGTCGTGGTCATGGTGTCGTTTGTCGACACCAATAATGCGAGTGTTGGTGTCGAATGTCAACACCAACAGCCGCGCGTGTCGCTAGACCAGCCGCACCCGCGCTGGCCACACCTTCCATAGAATGATGAACACGGCCAGCGCCGCCGCCGCGACCACCGCCGCGACGGGCTGATTCCCGAGAATGATTCGCGCGATGATGTACAGGTCGAGCGCCGTCGCCACGGCAAGGGGAACCATGCTCCACATCAACAATCGGGACGACACGTCGATGAATCGCCTCGACACGCTCATCGGCTCACGTTGGCGGTGCAGGGCAGCGGGCGTCATGACGAGCGCGACGGACACGACCACACACAGAATGGCCGCCAGGTGGAGTCGCTGCTCGTTCGCCGAAACGGCCTCGGCAAACCGCTGGTTGAAGATCGCGACCAACTGGAAGCCGAACAGCGCCTGCACGCCGGGAAGAACCATGCGGCATTCCTCGAGCAGATGCTTCGCCGCGTCCTCGAGCGACAGTTGCTTCTCGTTGTCGGGCATCGATCCTCCGGGACCGGCGGGTTCAGACGGACGTTAACACTCCCCCGGGCCGGGTTGTAACTTCGGCCGCCTGCTTCCCGTACCCCATAGGATGTCGTCCGACCGCCCTGGCTTCCGCCCCGACATCGAAGGCATGCGCGGTGCCGCGATTCTCCTGGTCGTCGGCTTTCACGCCGGGGTCTCGTGGCTGGCCGGCGGTTACGTGGGCGTGGACATCTTCTTCGTCCTGTCGGGCTACCTCATCACCGGCCTGCTCGTCCGCGAGCTGCGGCGAACGGGCGACGTCGACCTCGCCGAGTTCTACGCGCGGCGCGCGCTGCGTCTGCTGCCGGCGCTGCTCGTCGTGTTGCTGGCGACAATCGGCATCGCGCTCTGGCTGTACGCGCCGATCGACCAGCGGCTCATCGCCTCCAACGGTCGCGCGGTGGCGCTCTATTGGAGCAACGTGCTGTTCGCGCAGGGCGCCGTGGATTACCACGCGAATTCGGCGAACCCCTTTCTTCACACCTGGTCGCTCGCGGTCGAAGAGCAGTTCTACATCATCTGGCCACTGCTGTTCGTGCTCGTCGGGCGTGCCTACGGCGCGTCTGGATCGACGCGGAGGCGAATCGCCACCTGGGTCGCAGTCGCCGGGGCGTTGTCGTTCGTCGCGTCGCTGTACGTCACGCGTGTAGCGCAGCCATGGGCGTTCTTCGGCATGCCGACGCGGATCTGGGAGTTCGCGCTCGGCGGGCTCGTGGCGCTTGCGGTCAATGATGAACCTCTAACAGACTGGAAGTGGGGCACGCTGCTCCAGGTGGCCGGCCTCGTCGCGATCGGAATCGCCGTGCTGTCGTACCACCAGGGCATGCCTTATCCGGGAGGTCCGGCGCTCGTTCCCGCGCTGGGTGGCGCCGCGATATTGGCGGGCGGACGCCGCGCGCCCACCGGTCCGGTTACCGGCGTGCTGAGCGCATCGCCGCTCCGCTGGCTTGGTCGCATGTCGTACTCCTGGTATCTCTGGCACTGGCCGCTCGTCGGCGCGGCCGCGGTCGTCGATTGGGAGATCGGCGTGGCCGGACGGCTCGCTTGGTCGGCGGCGGCGCTCGGGCTCGCGATGCTCACGTACTATTTCGTCGAGGAGCCGGCGCGCCGCGGCAAGCTGTTTCGCGGCCGTCCGCAACTCCTGTCGGCGCTCGCGCTGGGCGCGAGCGTGGTTGCCGCATTGATCGCGTACGGCGCGATGTTCGTCGCGGCGCGCAACGCGGCGCCGCCGGTGCAGCAACGACTTGCGGCAGCGCGCCACGATGGCATGGGCCACGACTGCTGGGGCTCGCTGCTCGAGAACGCCACGGCGCCATGCATCTTCGGTGACGCGCGCGCATCGACGACCGTCGCGCTTTTGGGCGACTCGCACGCCGAACACTGGCTGCCGGCGCTCGATCGCATCGGACGCGAGCGCGGATGGAAGATCGTGGCGATGGTGAAGCCGGCCTGTCCTGTCGCCGACATGCCGGAGCTCGTGAACAATCGGCTCAAGCGGCGCTACAACGAGTGCACCGAATGGCGGCGGCGGATGCTCGAGCGAATCGTTCGCATGCGGCCGGCGGCCGTGGTGCTCTCGAGCTACGATCACTACATGCCGCGGAGCGGCGACGGCGAGGACTGGCAGGTGACGCCGGCGCTCTGGCGCGCGGGGCTGCGCCGCACGTACGGCATGTTGTCGCGGGCCGGCATTAACACCGTCGTGATTCGCGGCACGCCGATGACGGGATTCAACGTACCAGGCTGTCTCTCGCGGCGAGCGAGCGGCGCGCCGTTCTCGGCCAAGCCGTGCGTGTACGACCTCGCGCGCTCGCTGTCGCCCGTCGCGATTGCCGCGCAGAACGACGCGGCGCGTGGGCTCGCCCACATCGCGTTCGTCGACATGACCGACCGGTTCTGCGCCACCGTGCGCTGCCCGGTCGTGGTCCGTGGGGCGATCGTCTTCAAGGACGACGATCACATCACGGCAACGTTTAGCCGCGCCGAGGGACCGGTGTTGGGCGCGCGGATCGGAGCGGCGATGGTGCGGCTCGGACGCTGAGTCCCCGGCGGAGGGTTCGGCCCGGCTGTGCGCGTTCCACATGATTATCACATCTTGACAATCATATGGAGCGATCCTATCCTGAGATCGAACACCAACCTCGCGAGCCGCCGTGGACGAGACGAACACCGACGTCATTCAGGGCACGCTGGACATGCTGATCCTCAAGACGCTCAGCCTGCAGCCGCTGCACGGCTTCGGCATTGGGCGGCGCATCGAGCAGATCTCGCGCGGCGTCTTCAAGGTCAACCCAGGCTCGCTGCTCACGGCGCTGCAACGCCTCGAGCGCGCCGGATGGCTCGACGCGGAATGGCGGCAGACCGAGAACTCGCGGCGCGCGAAGTTCTATTCACTCACACGCACCGGACGTAGGCAGCTCGAGGTCGAGACTGAAGACTGGAGCCGCCGAACGTCCGCCGTCGCGCGCCTCCTCAAGGCCGAGGGCTGAGCGGGTGTCGCTCCGGCGCCAGCTCGCGCGCGGAGTCCGAGCGCTCGTGAATCGCGCCGCCGCCGACCGGGACGTCGGCGACGAAGTTCGCGATTATCTCGATCGCGCCACCGCGGCGCACGTCGCCCGCGGCCTCACTCAGGGCGCTGCACTCCGCGCCGCGCAACTGGAGCTCGGCAACATGACGGTGGTCCGGGAGCGCGTTCGTGGATACGGGTGGGAGAACGCGATCGACACACTCGTCGCCGATCTCCGCTTTGCCATTCGACGCCTTCGCACCAATCCGGGTTTCGCTATCGTCAGCGTGCTCACGTTGGCGCTCGGCATTGGCGCGAGCACGGCGATCTTCAGCGCGGTGAACCCCATCCTGTTCGAGCCGTTGCCCTATCCGCACGCCTCGCGGATCGCGGCCATCTCCGACATCGCCGGCGACGGCTCACCGGCCGACGTGACCTTCGGCACCTACCGCGAGCTCGCCGAGCGCAATCGCTCGTTCGATGCGATTGCGGTTTTCAAGGCGTGGCAGCCGACCATGCTCGGCGACGCGGAGCCGGAGCGCATCGCCGGACAGCGCGTGACTGCCGACTACTTCCGCGTCCTCGGCGTGCCGCCGGTCATCGGACGCGACTTCCAGGATACCGACGACCGGACGAACGCACCCAACGTCGTGATGCTCAGCGACGCGCTCTGGCGGCGGCGGTTTGGCGCCGACCCTGGCATCATTGGCCGCGACATCAAGCTCGCCGACAACAACTATTCGGTCATCGGCGTGATGCCGGCCGGGTTCGAGAACGTCGTCGCGCCATCGGCGCTAGCCTGGACCACGCTGCAGTACGATCGGTCGCTGCCGATCGACGGACGAGAGTGGGGACATCACCTGCGCATGATCGGGCGCCTGCGCTCAGGCATCGACCTGTCCCAAGCGGCGCTTCAGCTCGACGCCGTCGCGCGCACGCCGCTGCCCGAGTTTCACCGCGTGCCGTGGGCGAGCCTGAGCGGAGGCATGCTCGTGCACTCGCTGCAGGACGACACGACGCGCGCTGTGCGGCCGGCGCTCCTCGCCGTCCTCGGTGCGGTAGTGCTGGTGCTCGTCATCGCCTGTGTGAACGTGACGAATCTGCTGCTCACGCGCGCCGCGCAACGGCGCGGTGAGTTCGCGATGCGCGCCGCGCTCGGCGCCGGCCGCACGCGGCTGATCCGGCAATTGCTCACGGAGAGTCTGCTGCTGGCGATCATCGGCGGGCTGTTGGGAATGGCGGTCGCGGAGCTCGGCGTGCGCGCGCTCGTGGCGTTGAGCCCACCCGGTCTGCCGCGCGTGAACGCAATTCGCGTCGACGGCGCTGTGTTCGCGTTCGGCATGGTCGTCACTACGGTGATCGGCTTCGTGGTTGGCGTCATTCCGGCGCTGCACGCGTCGCGCGAGGATCTACGCACCGGATTGCAGGCGAGCTCGCGGCGCACTGCGGGCGATCACCAGTTCACGCGCGGAACGCTCGTCGTCGCCGAAGTCGCGCTGGCACTCGTGCTGTTGGTGAGCGCGGGATTGCTCATGCGAAGCCTCGAGCATCTCTTCGCGGTTGCCCCGGGCTTCGACGCGCAGCATCTGCTGACCATGCAAGTGCAGGCATCCGGCCGGCAGTTCGACGACACGGGCGCCACGAATCGATTTTACGATCGGGCCCTCGATGCGGTGCAACACCTTCCCGGCGTGACGGCCGCCGCGTTCACGAGCCAATTGCCGCTGAGCGGCGACTTCGACGGCTACGGCGTGCACTTCGAGAACGACGTCGATCCGTCGGGCGACGGGAGCGCGCTACGCTACGCCGTGACGGCGGACTACTTCAAGGTGATGGGCATCCCGCTTCGGCGTGGCCGTCTCCTCGGGACGTACGACGTTGGCGGCGCACCGTTCGTGGTGCTGCTGAACGAATCGTTCGCGAAGCGGAAGTTTCCCGGCCAGAACCCGATCGGACGGCGAATGCACGTGGGGCCGGCAGATGGCCCGTGGTACACCATCGTGGGAATCGTGGGCGACGTGAAGCACACATCGCTCGCGGCGGGCGAGCTGGATGCAGTCTACATCCCGAGCGGGCAATGGTTTTTCGCCGACCGTGCGCGGTCGCTGGTCGTCCGCTCGCGAGCCGACATCGCGGCGTTGGTCCCCGCGATGAAAGCGGCGATCTGGTCGGCCGACAAGAACCAGGCGATCGTGCGCGTCGCGACGATGGATCACCTGGTCGCTGCTACCGCGGCGGACCGCCGTTTCGCGCTCACGTTGTTCGAGATGTTCGGTCTCGTTGCGCTACTTCTGGCGGCGATCGGCATCTACGGCGTGCTCTCGGGGAACGTCTCCGAGCGCACGCGCGAGATCGGCGTTCGCTCGGCGCTCGGGGCGTCGCCGTCGGACATCCTCACGCTCGTGATCCGGCAGGGGATGTCGCTCGCGGCGCTGGGTGTCGTGATCGGAGCGAGCGGCGCGGTGGTCGCGAGCCGGGCGCTCGTCACGCTGCTGTTCGGTGTTTCGCGGCTCGATCCGGTCACGTATGCCGGCGTGATCGTGCTGCTCGCCGGCGTGTCGCTCGTCGCGTGCGGGGTGCCTGCGTGGCGTGCGGCGAGAGTCGATCCAGCGTGTACGCTTCGCGCCAGCTGACGATCGCGCAGCAAAATCGGTGCAACCACCGCCGATTTCCAATTTCGTCGCGGAAATGAATGCCATTGCTGCGTTTACGTCGTAATCAGCACTCCGATCCGACCGTAGCGAATCGCTCCGCCTAGCCTCGAGGTGCATCGAAACGAGACGCTGGGAACTCCTGGCTGGACCAACGGGTTCCCGCTGACACGTTTCGTTGTTCCTTCCTGAATGGCAAGCCGGAGACAATCATGAATCGACCGCGCCGAGTGATGGTGCTTCTATCCGCGGTGATGTTCCTGCTCGGAGGCATCGCCGCCTGCGGCAGAGATCCAATCTCTCCCCGCGCCGCCCATGCAACCTCTTCGTCGCCGAGTCTGTCGCGCGGCAGCAGCGGGATCAGCGGCAGCAGCAGCGACGACCCGTACTTTCTTACCCCCGCCCCCGGCGCGCCGTCGATCCTGAACCCGGTGATCGTCTTCACCGTGCAGAAGGGCGTCGACAAAGTCGTGAAGATGTACTACCAGCCGCGCCGGCCTGGCGACTCCACCGTCTTCGCGCAATTCCGCGTGCCGCAAGACGGTCTCGCGTCCCGTCCGGATGGAACGCCGATCGCAAATGGCGAGTCCGTTCAGATCACCATGACGCTCATCGACGCGGACAAAGGCATCATCGACTTCCAGCCGTCGGGACTGCGCTTCTCCACGAAGCACTCGGCGACGCTCAAGATCAGCTATCGCTTCGCCGATCCGGATCTGAATCACGACGGGGTGGTCGACTTCCGCGACACGCTCCTTCGGCAGATGCTGCACATGATCTGCCGTGAAACGCCGAATGATCCGTGGACGCCGATTCCGAGCGCGAACAACACGGATCTCGACGAAGTCCAGGCGGCGATTCTCGGCTTCACCGGCTACGCGATCGAATACTGATGAAATCCGACGTACCGCGGCTCGCCGTTCTCCAGCTCAGTGATTCGTTTTCAGTTCTCTGGGCGACGCTCGCGCGCGAGTGTGACCTCGCGTTGGAGGTCACCACGTCGGCCGACGGCTTTGCGTCGGGCGGCGATTGCGTGGCGCTCGTCGCGGCGGGCGGTGAGGAGCATCGGCTGGAGGCGTTGTTCCGCGACCGGCTGTCGCGCGACGCGGACATCGCCGCCGTCTGCGCGCAGAGCGATCGGCGCACCGTGGTCTCCGTGATCCGCGCCGGCGCCGCGGACTTCTTCACGCTCACCGACGACCTCGATCTGTTGCGATCGTGGGTGCGCGAGCAGGCCGAGCGTATTCGCACTCGTCGCCAGCGGACCGCGTTCGCCGACAATCAACGCAGCAAGTACCGCTTCGAGGGCATCCTCGGCGAGAGCTCCGCGCTCGTGTCGGCGCTCGATCGAGCGGCGCGGATCATTCCGCACGGCGGCGTCACGGTGCTGATCACCGGAGAGACGGGCACGGGCAAGGAGCTGCTGGCGCGCGCGCTTCACTACAACGGACCGCGGCACGACGCGCCGTTCGTCGACGTGAATTGCGCGGCGATCCCCGAGCATTTGCTCGAGAGTGAGCTGTTCGGCCACGAGAAGGGCGCGTTTACCGACGCGACCAGCGTGAAGCCGGGACTCTTCGAGGTGGCGAAGGGTGGAACGCTCTTCCTCGACGAGATCGCCCACCTGCCATCGACGCTGCAGGGTAAGCTGCTTCGCGTGCTGCAGGAGCGGCACATCCGGCGCGTGGGCGGAACAAAGTCGATTCCGATCGACGTGAAGGTCGTTGCCGCGACGCATGTGAATCTCGCAGACGCGGTGCGGCGCGGCGAATTCCGCGAGGATCTGTTCTACCGGCTGAACGTCGTACCGGTCGAGCTGCCGCCGCTTCGTGCCAGACCGGAAGACATCGTACCGCTCGCGCGCCACTTTCTGACCGCGTTCGCCACGGAGTACGGCGTACGCGCGCCTTACCTGCTGCCGGCGGCGCAACGTGCGCTGCGGCAGCGGCAATGGCCGGGGAACGTTCGCGAGCTGCGCAACTCGATGGAGCGTGCCGTGCTGCTCTCCGACGGGCGCTCGATCGACGGCACCGACGTGCAATCCGAGGTGGGGGCGGAGGTGGTGATGCGGAACGGCATCCCCTTTCCCGCTCCGCTCAGCGCCGTCATCGAGGCGACGGTACGCGAGATGCTCGAGTACTGCGGCGGCAACAAGAGCGAAGCGGCGCGGCGACTCGGCATCTCCCGCACGCGCTTTCAACGTTTGCTCGATAGCGACGGACCGTCCGTCGAGCGCGAGTCTCTCGACGACACGATCCCGCTGCGCCTTCTCGCCGGGCGTGTAGCAGTCGGCGCGCGGGGGCGGTAGTGACCGCGGCCGCACGGCACGAGGTGTTGCGCGATCGGGCGCTTTCGCTCTCGTCGGAGAGCGCGTGGCCGGAGCTATGCGCGCTGTTCACCGTAGAGGTGGACGTCCCGTCCGTGGGCACCACGCTCCTGCCGCCCGAGCTCGCGAATCTGCGTGCCGAGGCGTTGCTTCGTTCCGGCCGTGCGCGCGAGGCGTACGATTGGCTCACGCTGGTGTTGCCGCTGATCGAGCAGCGCAAGGATCGGGCGGCGGTGCGCCAGGCGGTGAATCTGCTGGGGGCGGCGACATTCGAGCTCGGCGAGCTGGGTTCCGCCACGTCGTCGTTCGAGCGTGCGCTGGAGCTTGGCCAGCGCGACGGCGACGACTTGCTCGTGGCGCGGGCGACGAACAACCTCGGCGCGATCGCCAACGTGCGCGGCGACCGTGAGCGCGCGCTGATGATGTACGCGCTCGCGATCGCCGCCTATCAACGCCTCGGCCAACCGCGCGGGCTTGCCGCTGCGTACCACAACATGGCCATCACCTTTCGGCACATCGGTCTTCTCGACCGCGCCGACGAGTACGAGCGGCGCGCGATCGAGTTCGCGCGCGACGCCAACAATCCGCACATCATGGCGCTCGCGCGAATCGGCCGAGCTGAGATCAGCCTCATGCTGGGCGACGCGCGCCTCGCCGCGGTCACCGCCTGGCGCGTCGCCGGCGAGTTCGCCGAGCGCGGCGATCCGATCCAACGGGCAAACGCGCTGCGCGTGGTCGGCGCGGCGCGCGTGGCGCTCGGCGAGCTCGATGGCGCGGAGATGGTGCTCGAGGAAGGCCTCGAGCTGGCGCAGAACCATCACGCCGCGCTGACCGAGGCCGAGCTGCTCCGCTCGCGCGCCGAGCTTCGCGTGTGGCGCGCAGATTTCTCGGGTGCGCTCGAGGATGGGAAGCGCGCGATGGACATATTCGACCGGCTCAATGCGAGTGCCGACCGTGATAAGCTCGGCGCGTGGGTGACCGCGCTGGAGCTGCGGACTGCGTCGACCGTCATCCCGAGCGAGCGAAGCGAGTCGACGGATCCCCGTAGCTCGCACGTTTCCCCGATGCCGTGACATAAACTGATTCGCCTCCCCTACCGCTCGGAACGACAAGAGGTGCTCCGGACAGCCCACCGACAGGTCAGAGTGGGTATTCTATGTGTACATGCGACTCGACCTGGCACGCGCGAACATGGACGGTGGAGCACATCAACTCGCGCGCATCGCCGTCATGGTGTTCGCGGTCGCGCTCCCGCGCGACATGGTCGCGCAAGCTCCACAGCGTGACTCGGTTGTCGCGCCGGTAGCGCCGACACCCCCGAATCCCGACTCGGTGTATCGGCCCGAGGAGATTCGCGGTTATCTGCTCGGCACATTTGGACCACGACCGATCATTCGCGCGCTGGCGCTCGCGGGATTCGATCAGTGGCGTCACCGGCCAGCGAGCTTTCCCTCGAACGGCCGAGGATTCGGCGACCGGCTCGGCTCCCGCTACGGCCAGGTGGCGATCTCCCACACGCTTCGCTTCGGACTGTCGCGCGTGTTCGACGAGCGCACGATACCCTATCGCGTTTGCGCGTGCGGAGATTCGTCGTCGCGCGTTGCGTACGCGCTGCTCTCGCCCCTTCGCGTCAACACGCCGAATGGCGTTCGGTTGTCGATGATGAACCCCATCGCCGAGATCACGAGCGGAATTCTCGTGACCACCGTTCGATCGGGCGGGCTGCAGGTTGCCGACGGCGTACGCAACGGAATCATCGGATTGGCCGGCGAGTCGGCGGCGTCGCTCGTTCGCGAATTCTGGCCATGGCATTGGCGGCCGCCGTTCTTGTGAAGCTGACGCGAATGTGACAGTGCGGGTTCATGCGGGACCATCGTCGATACGACCGGGTAGAAAACAGGGTACGATGTCCCCCTCCCCTATGTCGATGCCGACATTCCGCAGTGCGATACAATCCGCCAAACAACGATGCGTCCGCTGGGCTCCGACCGGAGCTCTCTTTGTCGCGGCAACGATCGTCGCCGTTGAAAGTGCGGGGCATCCGAGCCGGCTTTTGGCTCCGCCCGCTGCCGCAGCGATCAGCGCGCCGGTAATCGCTCAGACGAGCCCGCGTCCGTCGATCGTATTGGCAACGGCCGCCGCGCCACCGGCACCGGAGGCCGACTCGGCAACACCGCCGCGCTGGGAAATGGCGAACGTCGCCAACGCGCGCGTGGACAAATGGGTCGGTCGCTTCAAGACCTCGCTCAAGGCAGACTTCGGCGCGTCGCTTCAACGCATGAGCGGCTTCGCGAAGATGATCTCGCAGAAGTTGGCGGCGAAGCAGATGCCGCAGGAGCTCGTCTATCTCGCGATGATCGAGTCCGAGTTCAAGCCCACTGCGCGCTCACCGGTACACGCACTCGGCCTCTGGCAGTTCATGAGCGCCACCGCGCGGATGTATGGGTTGAACGTCGGTCACTCCGTCGACGAGCGAACGAATCCCGCGAAGTCGACCGATGCCGCGCTGAGCTACCTCGCCGATCTGCATCAACGCTTCGGATCGTGGTACCTGGCCGCCGCCGCTTACAACGCCGGCGAGGGCACCGTGGCACGTGCGCTTCGCACCGTTACCGGCAAAGCCACCGGTTCCGACGCCGACTTCTATCGTATCTCCTCGCACCTGCCGGCGGAAACACGGGACTATGTGCCGAAGCTCATCGCCGCCGCGCGCATTGGAAAGGATCCGAGCAGCTACGGCTTTACAGATCCCGGCGGTTGAAGTGATACGTGGCGATCGCGAGCACGACGGCGAGATATGCTGCCGCATACGCCACGGCCGTGCCGCTCGGGATCGAGACGTTCGCGAACGGCGAGAATGACAGCGAGCCGGCGAGCGGCGTCTGCATCTCGTACGCCGCCCGCCGCCACAGCGATTCTCCGGGCATGAGAAGACTCGACCACACACCCAGGGTCACGATCTGCGCGCTCTGGGAAAAGCCGCTCACCTGCTCGAGCCATCCGCCCATGAACGCCGCGCCCTGCAAGCCGAGCACGATCACGCCGTTGGTCAGCGTCGAGAACCAGGTGCCGAAGAGAAAGGTCAGCGCGAGCGCGATGAGGCACTCGAAGATGATCAACGCCGCGCCGACCATCGGGTGTTCCGGAAGCACGCCGGTGACTGCATACGCCACGGCCACGGTGCCGGAGAACGTCAGCAATACGTAGATCGAGACCATCGCCGCGAAACCCAGATACTTCCCGCCGAGGATCTGCCATCGGGCAATGGGCTTGGTCGCGATTGCGTGGATGGTGCCCGAGCTGATCTCGCCGGCAATCGTGTCGATCGACGTCAGGATCGTCATGACGACGGCGAGCAAGTCACACGTGTAGAGGCCGATCATGAGCATGCCGCTCTCGACCTGATAGCGCACGAACGGCGACATGGGCCGCGACTGGAATTCGTCGACCTGCAGCCGGAGCGCGATCGCGAAGATCGCGAGCAGGATCGCGCCGCAGAGCAGCGCGGTCCAGAGAATCCGCCGCCGCGCCGCTTCGCGAAAGGTGATGCCCGCCATGATCCAAAGTCCGTTCATCGTGCGCTCACAGGCCCGGGTCCTTTCCCATGATCCGCACGAACAGCTCCTCGAGCGGCTCACGCTGCGGAACGACCTCGTACACTTCCGCTCCAGAGCTCACGAGGTGGCGAACGATCTCGGGCACGAGCTCCTTCGATCGGGTCGTCAACGACAACTGGTCGCCGTCGGCGACGACGGCGGTGCACCACCGCTCCAACCCGGCCAGTGCACTCGGCGAAACGTTGTGCGCGGCGACGAGCACCCGCGTCTCGTCGCGCGATCGGTTCCGCAGATCCTCGGCGGCAACGACCTCGCCCTCTTTGATGAACACCACGCGGTCGCAGGTGATCTCGATCTCTCCCAACAAGTGCGAATTGAGAAAGACCGTTGCCCCGCGATCGCGCTGTGCACGGAGAATGTCGCGCACCATTCGCCGCCCGATCGGATCGAGGCCCGATGTTGGCTCGTCGAGGAACACGATGTCGGGCTCGTGCACGAGCGCCTGCGCGAGACCGATGCGCTGCAGCATCCCTTTTGAGAATCCTCTCAGTCGCCGGTCCGCGTGCGGCGTCAAGCCGACCATCTCGATCACTTCCGGCACGCGGCGGCGGAGTGCGGCGTGCTCCATGCCGCAGAGCCGTCCGTGCAAGGCGAGCAATTCCGACGCGGTGAGCCAATCGTAGAAGCGGAAATCTTCCGGAAGAAATCCGATTCGGCGACGCGTGTCGACGGTGCCGGCTGGCGCGCCGAGCACGATCGCGTCGCCGCCGGTGGGTCGCACGAGGCCGAGGAGCATCTTGATCGACGTGCTTTTCCCGGCGCCGTTCGGCCCGAGAAAGCCGAAGATCTCCCCGCGCGGCACCTGAAGCGACAGGCCCTTCACGGCCACAGTCCGTCCGAACTCCTTGCGGAGCCCGCGTGTCTCGATCGCGAATTGGTCGGAGGCCACGCTCAACTCACGGAGTTGGCGAGCGGCAGCGCATCGGCCGAGCTTCCGTATCCAGTCAGCTCGTACACCGTGCCATCTTTTTCCCAGATCAGCGCCCACGTTGGCCCGCGACGTCCGCCGGTATTCATCAGCATGCCGGGCACGCCCTGCACCGTGACGACGTCGTACGAGCGCATCGCCCGCGGGAGCGACAGCACCACGGCGGACTGCCAGTGCACCAGCGACTGAAACGCGTGCGCCTGCTTCGGGCTCATTCCCGCGAGCTCCAGCGCGATCTCCGTGAGGCGATCCATCTCCAGACCAGGCGGAACGTCGCCGGCGGCGCGCGGACTCTGCACCAGCACGACGCAATTTCCGTTGTCGGTCGACGGAGGCGGTGGTCCCTGAATCTGTGCCTGGATGGTGTTCGCTACCGGTACCGGGCAATTGCCGTATTGCGCCCGAATGGCGCGCGGCGTCCGTAACGCGAGGTGCGCGCCCTGAATCGACGCCGGCAGCGATGCCGCGGACTGGCCGGCCTCCATCAGAATCGTGCGCAGCTCGTCGCGGTCGACCGTCATCTCGACCGAGCGCGCGCCGATCACGCTCAGCACCGCGGAGTCGTGGCGCGCCCTCGGCAGCCGCGCCGCGAATCCGGCGATCCGCTCCGCGGCGCTCGGCGACGGCGCGCGCTGATCCGGTTCGTCGAAGACGACGTTCACTTTCTTCGACACCATTCCACCGATGGCGTCCTGCAACTGCCGGTTGGCGTTGGACCCCGGAGCGGCCGCCGGGTTGGCGGCGACAGGTTGCGGCTTGGCGAGGCGCAGCGACGAGAAGAATCGCCGCGCCGTGCGTTGGCCCGGCGGTGTACACGCCGCCGCGACAACTACCGCGGCGGCGGCAATCCATACCCAGCGTGGTCGCGCCCGTGATGCCATCGACAGTCCCTCCGTCATGCAACGCTAACGGGTGAAGCTGTCAGAGGGATGACGCCGCCGTATCACCGGGCTGTAAGGCCTTCGGCGTCAGTCAGGCTTTCAACACCACTTTCTCGCAGTTATCCTCTTTGTTGTTGAACATCTCGTATCCCCGCGCCGCCATGTCCAGCGGCAGGTGATGCGTAATCACGAACGTCGGGTCGATCTCGCCCTTCTCGATGCGATCGAGCAGCGGCTTCATGTAGCGATGCACGTGGCACTGGCCGGTCTTGATCGTGAGCGACCGGTTCATCACGGCGTTCATCGGGAACTTGTCGATCAGCCCACCGTACACGCCGATCACGGACACGGTGCCGCCGTTCGCGCACGAGAGAATGGCTTCGCGCAGCGCGATCGGCCTGTCGGACTGCATGCGCATCATCTGCTTCGCGCGGTCGTGGACGTAGAACAGGCCGTGCGAGTGCCCTTCCACGCCGACGGCGTCGATGCACGCATCGGGGCCGCGGCCGGCGGTAAGATCCTTCAATACGTCCGGCACGCTGTCCACTTCCTCGTAGTTGATCGTCACAGCGCCCAGCCGTTCGCGGGCGATGTCCAACCGGTAGGGAAAGCGGTCGATGGCAATCACGCGCTCGGCGCCCAGCATGTACGCGCTGGCGATCGCGAACTGACCGACCGGCCCGCAGCCCCACACGGCGATCGTGTCCCCCTTCTGGATGTTGCACATCTCCGCGCCCATGTAGCCGGTCGGGAGGATGTCGGAAAGAAAGAGCACCTGGTCGTCGCTCAGGCTCTCGGGAACTCGCAGCGGGCCGACGTCGGCGAATGGTACGCGGGCGTACTCCGCCTGGCCGCCGGCGAATCCACCGAGCAGATGCGTGTAGCCGTAAATGCCGGCCGGCGAATGACCCATGAGCTTTTCGGCCAACCACGCATTGGGATTAGAGTTCTCGCACACCGAGAAGAGCTCGTTCTTGCAGGCGCGACACACGCCACAGGCGATGGGGAAGGGCACCACGATCCGGTCGCCCACCTCGAGCCGGTTGACGTTGCGCCCCACCTCGACCACCTCGCCCATGAACTCGTGTCCCAGCACGTCGCCAGGCTCGAGCGCCGGGATGAACGCGTTGTACAGGTGCAGGTCGGAGCCGCAGATCGCGGTCGACGTGATCTTCACGATGCAGTCGCCCTGATTCAGGATTTTGGGATCCGGCACCGTCGTGACTTCCATCTTGTTCGGTCCCATCCAGCACGTTGCCTTCATTGCATCATCTCCTGCCAGCGGAGAACTGGGGTCAGAGGGTCACGGGTTCGTCGTCGGGTTGCGCGGGGTGCGGCCCGGGATGTTTCGTCGCGTCGGAAATGACGATCTCGCCGATCTCCATCACCTGCTTGAGGTGGCGCAGGTCGTCTTGCACCTGCTGTCCCGGCTCCTCTCTGAAGAGCATCGCCACCTTGGAGCCGAGCTTGCCGAGCGGCGGCTTGTACTCCAACTCGACGCGCACCTCGGTGCCGCGGTCGCCCGGGGCAGCCATGAAACGCACGGTGCCGGAGTTGTAGACGTCCGACCCCTCGACCGACCGCCAGGAGATCAGCTCGTTCGGGCGATCCTCCGTCGTCACGGCATCCCATTCCACCGAGTGGCCCGCGGGCGCCTTCGCTTTCCAGTGAGAGCGCTGTGGCCCGGCGACGGTGACGGACTCGAGGTGCCGCATGAAGCGCGGGAAGTTCTCGAAGTCATGCCAGAATGCGTATACCTCCGACACGGGCTTGCCCACGGTGATGCTGCGTTTCGTTCGAATGACGTCGTCGTCGGCATCGGCGTTCGCCACGGTCTCGGGCTGCTTGGCAAGCAGCCGTGCGCACATCACGTCCAGCGCGGTGACGGCCAGAACGTTGGCCGTCGCGAACAACGTGCGGCCGCGCTTGTTGTCGGGATTCGCGAGCGCGCGGCCGAGCAGCGCCAGGTCGAGGGCGTCGCCGGCAACGCGCGACCATACCGCGGTCGCCGGCTGCTGCTTCGAGAGGATCGAGACGCCATGTCCGATCTCGCGCACGCCCATGAGTCGCATCACGGCTCGGTTGCGATCGTCGTCCTCCACGCCCACGATCTTGGTCATGGGGCCGGCCGCGATCAGCTCGGCGAGGCCGAGGCCGATGCTGAACACGCCGAGAAAGTTGGCGAGGCTTTCGCCGCCGGTGCCGCGGTCTTCGTCGGCAAGCTCTTGATAGGGCCGTGTCTTCGACGGCCGCGGGCGAACGGTTGCGCCCAGTGCCTTCGTGTGCGCTCGTTCAGAATCGCCGGACCCGCCGGCTCTGGACTGGCTCGATGTACCCATGTGTGCTCCTCGCGTCCAACGGCGTGATGAAGGAGCCCGCCGCGCGCGCAGGTCGCGTGCCCAAGGAGCATCGATGCCCCAGGCGTTCGTGGGGCGCTGGTCGGAGCGCTTGGCCTATGAGTTCGCCGGCATCCACACGCGTGAGGCTCTCTTTGCTCTCACGGTGCCGCAGGCCGCCGCGGGCGGCCTCGTGCTACATCAGGCCGGCCAGAGCTCAGCGGCGAAGAAGCAGTAGCCAGTGAGCCGCAACGAGTGGCGCCACGTCGCGCAGCAACCGGCGGCATTCGTCCGACGCGATGCGCGGACGGTGGTCGTAGTGGCTCAGCGTTCCCACGCGCACGCCGTTCGTATCGAGGAGCGTTGTGCCGCAGTACGAATACCGCCCCGGTAGATCGGTCGCGCCGTGGTACACTACGCTCGGGTTCTCCCGATCGAACAACTGAATGATGGCCTGCGCGCCGGTTTCGTCGCTGAAGGCGCCGGTAAACCGAAATCGGGTGCGCTCGTTCAACCAGCCGAGCGCGACGTGCAGGCCGTCGGCCTCCAGCACGTTGCCGAATTCGGCGACGGGGGTTCCGCCGCTGTAAATGCGCGGGCGCGCCGGCAGCTGCGCGGTGGAAGGCGCCAGTCCCGTCATGTGGGCGGCAGGCTCTTGGTTTGGGAGTCGGTCGCGCGACCCTCGGCGGCGTAGTACTCCTGGATGCACAACGTGACAACTTGCGCGAGGACACCTTCCGTGTTGCGCAGCGTGACGGTCTCGGCGTCGGGATGCCACCAACGCCGCTTGACCGCGATGATGAGCTCCTCGGCGCGAATGCCCTGCTCGCGCGCAATCATGCACGTTTCACGTATCCAGACCCGCGAGCTGGCGTCGATTGGACGACCGCTTCGCGTGTCGTCGGCTGCCGCGGTGAGGATCGCGCCGATCCGGTCCTGGAGCCCACTCTCGTACTGGGCCTCCCGAGACTCTTTGATTGGCATACGCCAACGGTAGGCAGCGGTACCAAGCGCGGGTAGCGGGATTGTCGGAGACGGGCATGTAGGGAATATCCCTGACACGCGACCTGCCGCACGTCGCCGCTATTCGGCGAGCCAGCCGCGCCGGATGGCGTACCGAACGATGTCGACCCGGCTCGTCAATCCCAATTTCTCCGAGAAGCGACTCTTGTACGTCTCCACGGTCTTCACGCTCAACCCGAGCTCCGTGGCGATCGCCTTGTTGCTGAACCCACTCGCGATACGAACGAGCACGTCGCGCTCCCGCCTGCTCAACGATTCGGTCGTGTCCCGGTCCGCGGTGACGTGCGCGTCGAGATAGCTCTCGACCAGCACGTCGGAAATTCCCGCGTCCACGTACGTCCTTCCTGCCGCCACGGTTCTCACAGCGCGAATGAGCTCCGCCGCCGCCGCTCGCTTGAGCACATAGCCGGACGCCCCCGCCTTGAGCACCTGGGTGAGGTACACACCTTCCTCGTGCACGGTGAGCACGAGCACCTTCACGTCGGGACAATCTCGGCGAACGTGCACCAGCGCTTCCGTGCCGCTCATTCCGGGCATCGAGAGATCCATGATCAGCACGTCGGGCGTGAAGCGCTTCGCAGCCGCGCAGGCGCCTTGTCCATCTTCCGCCTCCGCGACCACCGACATGCCGGGCTGCGCGTTGATCAGGAGCTTCAGCCCCTCGCGCACCACCGGGTGGTCGTCGGCGAGCACGATCCGAAGCGCGCCTTCATCGATGCCGAACATCGCGTCGTCAACCACGCCGGTTTTCCATTGCGCGCACTCGTTCAGGAATGCGGAAGAACAGCGTCGTGCCGCGCCCGGGCGCCGATTCCACATCCACCGAGCCGCCCAGCTGCGCGGCTCGCTCCTGAATGCCGAGAATCCCCAGTCCGCCCGCGGCGTCCAATCCGGACGAGCGATCGCCCGGCGATGCGGATTCGAATCCTCTGCCGTCGTCCTCGACGATGGCATTCACCTGACCATCGCGCCGCTCCACGACCACGCTGGCGCGCGTGGCTCCGCTGTGCTTCGCGACATTCGTCAGCGCTTCCTGCACGACTCGGTATACCGCGCTCTCGATCGCCGTGGGCAGACGAGCCGACTCCGTCTCGGCGTGCACCTGGCACACGATGCCCGATTGCTTGGACCACGATCGCGCATACGCCGCGAGCGCCGCGTCGAGGCCGAAGTCGTCGAGCGCGCGCGGGCGCAACTGCAGCGCGATCGTATGCAGCTCGCGGCCCAGGAGACTGGTCATCGACTGCAGCTCCGACACGTGCCGTTCGGCGACGCTGCCCGGCTCCGTGACCTGGGCCAACTCCTGCAAGCGAAGCCCGAGTGCGGTCAGATGCTGCCCCACCTCGTCGTGCAGCTCGCGCGACAGATGCCGGCGCTCGGCCTCCTGCGCGCCCGCGAGGCGCTGCAGCAGAATGTTCCGGTCCTCGGCGTCCTGCACGCGCCCTTCGATCTCGAGTGCAAGCACCGCGTTGGCCTGAGTGAGCTGGGCGGTACGCGCCTCCACTCTGCTTTCCAGCGCCGCGCGCGCGGCCTCGAGCTCGCGGCGCGCCAACACCTGCGGCGTGACGTCCACGGCATGCACGACCACATCCCGGTCGCGGCCAGATCCGTCGAACCCCGGGCCGGCAGCGACGCTCGGCTGCAACACGAAGTTCCAGAACGTCTGCTCGATCTCTCCGTTTGGTCCGCGGCCGATCGGCAGCTGAATCTCCGATTCGACGAACGGCTCGCCCGTCTCGTATACGCGCGCGATTCGCTCGAACAATCCACTGTTCTCCATCTCGGGAAAGACGTCGCGGAAGGGACGTCCGATGACGTTGGACTTTCGGACGAACCGTTCCCACGTGGGATTCACATACGTCACGACCTGATCGGGGCCGGAATAGATCGCCATCACGGCGGGCGCGATGTCGAGAAGGGCGGCAAGCTGCTGCCGCTCGGCCGACAGCGTGGCGGTGAGCGTCTTGAGCCGCCGCTCGGCGAGCATGCGCTGCGTGGTCTCCTGGCACACGACCAGTACGCCGCCTATTTCGCCGCTGTCGTCGCGCACGGGGCTGTAGCCGTACGTCCACCACACGTCTTCCACGCGACCGTTGCGATCGATCGGCACGAACTGGTCTTCGTGCCACGTCGCTTCGCCGCGCGTCATCACGCCCTCGATCTGCGGGCCGATCGAGTCCCAGATGTCCGTCCAGAATTCGCGCCCGCGCGCGCCGAGCGCCCGCGGATGACGCCCGCCTCCGCCAAAGCTGGGCCGATACGCGTCGTTGTAGATCTGCACGAGATCCGGACCCCACCAGATGAACATCGGATGGCGCGACGCGAGTACCGTCGTGGCGATGTTTTGCAGGCTCTTCGGCCACTCGCTCACCGGACCGAGCGGCGTGCTCGCCCAATCCAGCTCACGGCAGAGCGCGCGCATCTCGCCAGGACCGGCGAACAGCTCGGCGGCCACTTCACCGCGAGCTCCGTACTCCTGCTCCGCTCCCCCGGCACGCGCACTCATGAAGTGATTCTATCGTGCGCGCGCGCCGCGCGCTAATTCGCCGCCGCGCCATTCGCTCTTTCCCGAGACTGGCCAACCGTGATCAACCCCACGCCGGCCAAGATCACCGCGGCCGCGAGCAGCGTGTGCGCCGTCACCGGCTCTCCAGCAATAGCCCAGCCGAGGAACACGGCGACGATCGGATTCACGTACGCGTACGTCGACGCCTTCGCCGGACTCACGGCCCGCAGCAGATAGATGTAGGCCGTGAATCCCACCAACGACCCGAACGTCACGAGATAGATCCATCCCAGCCACGACGCCGCGGAAATCTGGCGCACGTGCAGCTGACCCACCTCGCCGAGCGCCACTCCCAGCAGGATCAGCGCGACACTGCCGCCGAGCATCTGCAGACCCGTGGACAGGGCGGCCGAGTCCGGCCGAGAGCCGTATCGATTGTAGATCGACCCCAACGCCCACGACAGCGAACCGATCATCAGCACCACCACCGCCGTCGTGTCCACGGCTCCGTGGCCGGCGAGTGTCTCGGGCCCCACGAGCACCACGAGCCCAACCAGCCCGAGCACCACGCCGGCGATCACGCTCGCGCGCGGACGATCGCCGTCGGGCAGTATCCAGTCCACGATCACCATCCAGAGCGGCACCACGGCCACGAGCAGCGCCGCCAAGCCCGACGGCACGCGCTGTTCCGCCCACGACACCGCGCCATTGCCCAGGCAGAGCATTGCCACGCCGGCTACAATCGCGTCGCGCCACTGTGCTTTCGTCGGACGCGGGGCACCGCGCCATCGCGCCCACGCATAGAGCAGCACACCCGACACGAGAAAGCGCATCCCCACCATGAACAGCGGCGGGATCGTCGCAACGGCGTAGCGAATCGCGAGGTACGTCGAACCCCACACGATGTACACCGCCACGAACGCGGCGAACACGTGCGACCGGGGATATCGCCCTGCTGAGGTCAATCGCCTTCGATCAAGCGTCGCAACTCTTCGACGTCGTATGGGCGCGTCACCACCACCGCGTTTCGGAACGCGCCGGGCAGTTGATGCGGCTCGAGCGGGCTCGCCGCCGAGAGGACGAAGCGCGCATCGGCGCACCCCGACGTATCGCGCAGCGTCACGGCGATCGACTTTCCGTCGCGGCCGAGCAGGCGCGCATCGCACAGCACCGCGTCGAACGAGGTCTGGCTTGCGAGCCGGATCGCCAGCTCGCCGCTGCCCGCGTTGATCACCGCGTGTCCGCGCGACGTGAGGAATCGCTCGACGAACATGAGGTCCGTCGCGCCCGGATCCACCACGAGCACGTCCAGCGGCGCGGGCGCTTGGCCGGCGTTCACCGGCAACACCGCTGCCTTCGCGATGGGCAGCCGCACTTCGAAGCTCGCGCCGGCCTGCGCCGAGTCGCCCACCGACACGCTGCCGCCGTGCTCGATGACGATCGCATGCACCACGGCGAGACCGAGCCCAGTGCCCTCGCCTTCGTCCTTCGTCGTCCAGAAGGGATCCCAGATCTTGGAGCGCGTGCTCTCCGGAATTCCGGGTCCGTTGTCCTCGACCTCGACGATCACGTCGCGTTCGTCGTGGCGCGTGCGCAGCCGGATCTGCGCCGGCTCGCTGCGCCGTTCGCCGTCGGTCCGCGGCAGCAGCGCGTGCTCGGCGTTGTTCAACAGATTGCGCATCACCTGCTCGAGCTGCGCGCGGTCGCCGTTCACCGGCGGAAGATTCGGCTCGAGCTCCACGCTGCACACGATCCCCGCCGATTCGAGCTGGTAGCGTCGGGTGCGCACGATGTACCCCACGATGTCGTTGACGTCGGTGGCGATGCGCCGCTCGCCGTCGCGTTTCCGCGCCATGGCAAGGAGATCCTTCACGATCGTCGCCGAGCGAATGGCCTCGTGATTGATCGTGTCGAGCGCCGAGCGATCCTCGGCGGGCCAGGGCTTCTTGAGCAGCAGCTGCGCGAACCCCATGATCGCCGCGAGCGGATTGTTCAACTCGTGCGCCACGCCGGCGAGCGTGGTGCCCAGGCTCGCCATGCGCTCGCTGCGGCGCAGCAGCTCGTCGTGGCGCAGTCGCTCGGTGACGTCTTCCACGATGCCGTCGTAGAACTCGATCTCGCCGTTGTCGTCGAAGACGGCGCGCACCGACAGTTTCACCGTGATCGCGCTCCCGTCGCGCCGCTTCCAGCGGCTTTCGATCCATCCGGGGTGGGTGCTGCCCACCGGGCGGTGCACCAGGCGCTCGCGCTCGCCAGGGTCGAGGTAGAGGTCGCGGGCGAGATCGAGCGTGTAGAGCTCTTCCGGCGACGTGTAGCCCAGCATGGCGACGAGGACCGAGTTCGCTTCTACGAAGTGGCCCTCCAGGCTGGAGCGATAGATCCCGTAGCCCACTCGTTCCACCAGATCCGCGTACCGCGCCTCGCTCCGGGCGTAGCTATCGCCGGGCGCAGGTCTCGGGGTGTCGCGTGTCTGGCTGGGCTCGGATGCCGACTCGTTGCTCATTGATTGGCGGGGCTGTGACAAATATTACGACCAAGCAGGGTTTTGCCGCTACAAATGAAGTCGGAAATGCTCGGGAATTCCATTAACCGCCAATATGTAGCGTTAAGTTGCTCGGATAAATTTATGACGCAATCGTTAGTTGATGGGTTTACTATATTACCTGGTGCGTGGAGCGATGCAGATTGGACGTCGCGGCGCCGAACGTTTGGCCATATACTTTACGCGTCAACTATTAACAGACTATGCAATGCATTCCTTCGATCGTGAGAGAGCGCGACGTCGCCTTCGAGCATGAGGCGATTCCTTGGATCGACGACGTCTATCGATTCGCCCTCTCCCTGACGCGCGACGAGTCCGACGCCGACGACGTGGTACAGGATACCTTCCTGCGCGCCTTTCGGTCCTGGCATACGTACATGCCTGGGAGCGACTGCCGCCGCTGGCTGTTCACGATTTGCCGCAACGTCTTCCTGCGCTCGCGCGAACGTTCGCGTCCCACGGTGGAGCTCGACGCGACCGACGTCGACGCCGTCTCGGCCGACTCGCTTTATTCGGCGGCGATGCACGAAGGGTTCGACGATCTGTTCGCACGCCTCGATCTCGCGCCCGCCATCGCTCGCGCGCTGGCGAAGGTGCCCGAGCCGTTCCGCGCGACGCTCATCATCGTCGACGTCGACGACCAGTCGTATGAAGCGGCCGCCGAGATGCTCAAAGTGCCCATCGGTACGGTGCGCTCGCGATTGTTCAGGGGGCGTCGCCTGATGCAGGAACAGCTGTTGACGTATGCGAGCGACGCCGGATTTGGGAGAAGGCCGTCGATGTTGGCCGCCAGCTGATCATTTCGCCAAGGCGAGCCGCTCTGTCGGGACGATTCCGTCGTTATCTCACGGATGACGCGGATGATGCGGAAAAGACCGGATCGCTCCATTCGCATTCAAATCTCCGAGCGCAACGAGCCCGGACGAACTTTTCTTTGGAACAGACGCTCGGGGCGCCATTGGTGGCGTCCTGAGCGTCTGTTCCCAAAAAAACACGGCTAGTTGCGGGATCGAATCTTGGATGCTCGCGGAGCGATTCTGCTTTTTCCGCCCGATCAGCGTGATCCGTGAACAAAACGACGGAATCGTCCTGTCGTATCGGCAAGAATCAGGTGGAAGGTGTCCACACCTTCTGCCGCACCGCCGGAAAGCTCTCTCCATTCAGCGTCAACTTTGTTTCTGTGACGATGTCTGGCGCGAGCGACGTCGCCACCGAGCAGTATCGCTCGTACGACAGTTGAATGGCGCGCTCGGCATGCTCGCGCTCGATCCCGGCGCCGTCGATCCGGAACTCGATCTCCATCCGCTGCACGCGTCTCGGGAATTCCTCGCGGCGCTCGGCCACGACGTTGATCACCATGCGCTCCACGGGTGTCTTCCGCTTGGCGATGATGTCGATGACGTCCACGCCCGAGCAGGTCGCGACGGCGTTGAGCAGCGTCTCGACGGGACCGGGCGCTTCCTTGGCGCTCGCGTCGATGCGATGCGTGCGGCCCACGGGGCCGGCGTCGAACAGACGCTCGCCGCGCCACACGACTTCCGTGCGGGTGAGGACGGGGCCGGGGGGCGCCGCCGCCGTCGGCGGAGTGAGAGTGGGTTCTACGGGTGATGACATGCAGCGTGCTCCTTAGCGTTCGATGGGGGCGCGAACGGCGTTGCCCCATTCCGTCCAGCTTCCGTCGTAGTTTCGAACTTTATCATAGCCGAGCAGGTAGCGCAGCACGAACCAGGTGTGGCTCGAGCGCTCGCCGATGCGGCAGTAGGCGATCACGTCGTCGCTCGGCGTCAATCCCTGTTCGGTCTCGTAGATCGCGCGCAGCTCGCTCGCCGGCTTGAAGGTGCCGTCGGGGTTCGCGGCACGCGCCCAGGGAACGCTCTTCGCCGTGGGAATGTGTCCGCCGCGCATCGCGCCTTCCTGCGGATATTCGGGCATGTGGAGCTTCTTCCCCGAGTATTCGTCCGGCGAGCGGACGTCCACGAGGCGGCCCTTCGCGTCGAGGTGTTTGCGGACGTCGGACATGAACGCGCGAATTTTTTCGTCGCTGCGCGGCTTGGCGGTGAAGCTCGAGCGCTTCGCGGGTGCGGCCGCGTCGGTCGTCATGTCGCGTCCTTCCTGCTCCCACTTCATACGGCCGCCGTCGAGGATCTTGGCGTTCGTGAAGCCGAAGAGCTGGAACACCCAGAAGGCGTACGTCGCCCACCAGTTGTTCTTGTCGCCGTAGAAGACGACCGTCGTGGACTCGTCGATGCCTTTCGAGCGCAGGAGCTCCTCGAACTGCTCGCGCGAGATGTAGTCGCGCATGAGCGCGTCGTTCAGATCGGCATGCCAGTCGATCTTCATCGCGCCGGGAATGTGGCCGGTGTCGTACAGCAGCACGTCTTCGTCGCTCTCGACGATGCGAAGAGTCTGATCGTCGAGGTGGCCGGCGAGCCATGCGGTGGTGACGAGCGCCTCGGGATGGGCGTAGCCCTTCGCGGCGATGTCGGGGTCGGTCTGTTGTGGCGCTGACATGGATTATTCTCTGCTAGCCGATTCGCGTACCGTTCGCGACCGGTTGATCGAGCGCAAGTAAAACGACTTCGGTTTGCGTCGGCATGCCGCCGAGGACGAGAACTTCACTGCTGAATCCCGCGATGCGCCGCGTGCCGAGGTTCACGGCGGCAACGACCTGTCGTCCCACGAGCTGCTCGGGCGTGTAGTGCACCGTGAGCTGCGCGCTGGAGCGCTTTTGGCCGATCTCCGCTCCGAAGTCGATCAACAGCTTGATCGACGGTTTGCGCGCCTCGGGAAACGGCTCGGCGTCGAGCACCGTGCCCACGCGCATGTCGATGGCGAAGAACTCCTCGGGAGTGGCCATGAGACAAACTTACACGTACCGGGCAACCGCCATCGCGATCACGGCCACGAGCGCCAGCGTCATCGCGATCTGCGCGCCGGTCTTCATGCGGGCGCGAAGCACTGCGATGCGGGCGGTCTGTTCGGCGGTGGGTGGAGCGCCCGATGCGGCGATCGCGGCTCCCATTTTTCCGATCGTCCCGGCGGAGCGCGCGGTCATGATGCTGCCGACGACGAGCGCCACCAAGCCACAGAGGCCGCCGATCGAATAGGTCATGCCCGATCTGGACGAGGCCCACGTTGGCGCGACCGACATGTTGAGATAGAACAAGGCGAAGCCGGCGAGCACGGCGATGCCGCCCATGGCGGGGAGATACTTCGTCAGCTTGGTGCCCTGTACCAGGTTCTGCATGACCTGGCCGCCGGCGGCGCCCGACGAACTGAGCGCGGGCATGATGAACGCCGACATCAGCACCAGGCCGCCGACCCACAGCACGCCAGCGAGAATATGGAGTAGGCGAAAAACGATCATCCAGCTCTGCATGGGGACCGGCTCCGGTTGGGGGTGCGTGAATGATTCACGCCAGCCCGTCCAGCCCGCTAGTGCCGGAGGTCAACTGCGGTCGACTGCGGTCAACTGCGGTCAATTGCAGTCAACCGCGCTCGCTCAGCCAGCGTGCGACGGTGTCGGCCGTCGTCTCCCACCCGGGCTCGTTGATCACCATGTGGCCGTGCCCGACCATCGTCTGGAGCGGGGCGGCGTAGCGCTTCGCGATCCTTTCGACGACCGGCTTCGGGATGAAGCGGTCCTCGTCGGCGGCGATGACGAGCGTGGGGCAGCGCACGCGGCGCGCGCTCACGGGAACGCCCGTGATCGACATGTCGCGCGCCGCGCGGCCGCTGTCGGGAATCAACTTGTCCAACATGCCGTTCTGCAGCTCGGCCGGCACGCGATTCAACACGATCTCACGCAGATCCTCGCGCCGCGGCGCGACGACGCGCGACGTCAGGATCCAGGGCAGATATTTGAGTTGTTTGATGGCTACGCGCGCCGTGAGCACCATGATGCCGCGCGGTGGCGCCGGCGTGACGAGCACCGCGGCGGCGGCCAGTCCGTCTTCAGCCAGGCGTTGCGCGATCAATCCGCCCATGGAGTGGCCGACGACGGCCGGCGTGCCGAGGTGCGTCGCGACCGCCGCGGCGTCGCGCACGAAGTCCTCGATCGAGACGCGGCCGAGGTCAACGTTCGGCATGCTGCCGCCGCGGCCGCGTAGGTGCACGGCGTACGCCGGGAAACCGCGAGCGGCAAAGAACGGGAGCCACTCCGCCCAGACCGAGGCATCGGCGAAGTATCCGTGCACGAACAACACCGGCGGCCGGGTGGCGTGTGCCGGCTGTGCGTGAAGGACGGTGAGGTCGGCGAGGCGCATGGAGAGGCGAGAGGGGAGCGGGGAGGGAGAAGCGGGAGAAAGGCCGTGTCATCCCGGGCGTCGCGATGGATCCATTTCACCGTGATAATAGCCGGCCAGGCGCGCGTTCACCTTTCTGGCGCCGTGCCATCGCCCCCGCTATTCATCCAACTCCCTTTCCTGTCTCGATGCCCGCACCAATCATGGACCCCTACGCCTACCACGTGCTCGTCTGCGTGGGTGGGTTCTGTTCGCCCGATCAGAAGGGCAGGGAGTTGTACCGGATGCTGCCGTCCCTGCTGCAGCGCGAGGGCCTGTTGTTCGGACCCGATCGCGTAAAGCGCGGCGAAACGCCGTGCTTGGGGGTGTGCAGCGGCGGGCCGATCGTCGTCGTGTATCCGGACGGCGTCTGGTATGGCGGCGTGACGCCGGCGCTGCTCGAGCGGATCGTCGTCGAGCATCTGCGCGGAGGCAGGGTGGTGGACGAGGCGGTGTTTCACCGCATCTAGGCGTTGCACCAATCGCGGACTGCGCACACCTTCGTTGCATGGACGATGACCTGCTCTATCAGCGGTTCATGCCCCACGGCCCCGCGGTGCGCATTCGGAGAACGAGTGGACCGGGAGTGGTGCCCGTCACCGCGGTGCTCGAAGTCGACCGGCGCGCCGGCACGCCGCGCGAGGGCATTGGAACGCCGCCGCCGCTGATGCTGTGCGAGGCCGCGAGCGAGGACGATGCGCGGGCGATGCTCGAGCCCCATGCGCGCGAGGACCGCACGCTCGTGCAGCTCATGCGCGAGAAGGGACTCCGCTAAGCTTTCTTCATTGAGTCGGCGCGGCCGGAGCGCGAGGCGAGCTCGTCCAACTCGTCGGCGACCAGCTTCAACAGCCGCGGCCAGACGTAGCGGGCGTGGAGAAAGAAATTCTCGCGCGCCACGGGCTGCTCGTGGAGGAATGCACTCAGCCGGCGCTGCCCCTTGAGCGTGTTGCACGCCTTACACGCCGTCACTAAGTTGCCCTCCGAGCGATCACCGCCGCGAACACGCGGCTGGACGTGGTCGAGCGTCAGCTCGTCCGCCGCGAAATGCTCGCCGCAGTAGACGCACCGGAACTCGTCGCGTTCGAAGATCCCGTTACGCTTCAATGGACAACCTCCCGAAGTCCCGACGTGTGGCAATGGACCGGGCGCGAAAGTTCTTGATGGACCAGATCGGGGATATCGACACGTCCCTTGGCCCCGATCTCTCCCCTCCGCGTTTGACCCTCAGAGCCCTCGAGAAAATCAGTATGTCACGTTCCCGCGAACGCATTCTAAGCAACCTGGACGAGATGTACCGCGAAGCGTTTGAGCGGGCCAAGGAGTCTGGCGACGCGTCGCAGCAGGCGACGCTCGATTTCGCCTACCGGCGGGAGCAACTCTACTTCGAGATCCTGCTCGACGTCAGGGACGCAGTCGAAAGACGAGGGTAGCGACAGCAGGGTGTAGGGTCTGGGTGTAGGGTCTGGGTCTAGGGTTTAGGGAAGGTGTGCGGGCGCGCCGTGGGCGCGCCCGCTTGGTATGGGGATGCGGACCGTTCATCTCATCGGGCCGCGCCAACGGCGCGGCGTTCCTTCCCTAAACCCTGTACCCGATACCCTAAACCCTGTCTTTTTTCGGCCACACCACCGACGCCCCCGCCGCGATCCCGAGTACCCCGAGTATGATCGCGAGCGAGAGGATGATGTCGATGTCGAACCATTTCTCGCCGAGCATCTTCACCCCCACGAAGGTGAGGATCAGCGCCAAGGCGTACTTGAGCAGATAGAACCGGTCCACGACCGCCGCCAGCAGAAAGTAGAGCGAGCGCAGTCCGAGGATCGCGAAGATGTTCGACGTGAACACGAGAAAGGGATCGGTCGTCACGCCGAACGTCGCGGGAATCGAGTCGACCGCGAAGATCAGGTCCGTGAACTCGACGAGGATCAGCACAAGCAGCAGCGGCGTCGCCAAACGGCGCCCCGCTTCCACGATGAAGAAGTGCTTGCCGTGGAAGTCGCTCGACATTGGCACCACGCGCCGCACGAGCTTGACGATGGGGTTCTCGTTGCCGTCGAACTCGCCGTCGCTCTTGAACGCCATTCGCACGCCGGTGACGACGAGCATCGCGCCGAAGATGTAGAGAATCCAGTGGAACTTGGCGATCAGCACGGCGCCGAGCCCGATGAACAGGCCCCGCATCACGAGCGCGCCGAGGATGCCGTAAAAGAGCACGCGGTGCTGGCAGATCTTCGGCACGCGAAAGTACTCGAAGATCAGCACGATCACGAAGATGTTGTCGATGCTGAGCGACTCTTCGATGACGTATCCGGTGAGGAACGTCAGGCCGGCGTCATGGCCGTAGAAGGCGTAGAGGCCGCCGGCGAAAGCGAGCGCGAGCGCGACCCAGATGGCCGTCCAGATTCCCGCCTCTTTCGGGCGCACCTCGTGCGGCTTTCGGTGGAAGACGCCGAGATCGAGCGAGAGCATCGCGAGGACGAACCCCACGAAGCCGACCCAGAACCAGATGTTGGTGGCGATCATGACGCTGGAAACTATCCAGAGTCGCGGTGCGGCGCGGGGTTGTAAGTCGTCTACGGCCTCCCCTGAAACCCATACCGCTTGTTCGCCTCGTCCGCCGACTCCTGAATCAAGCGCGCAACCGTGGGTTCGAACGCGTAGCTCCCCGCACCCCGCAGCCGAAAGCTGCTGGGCAATCCGACCACCGAGCGGTCGTACAGCATGCCCAAGATGGACAACGCAACGGCGTAGGATCCCAGCGGCGAGGGATGCAGGCCGTCGGAGTAGAACAACAGGCTCGGATCGCGGCGCCACGCGGCGCGCCAGACCTCGCCGCCGGGGAGCATGTAGCCGCGTACTTCCTTCGCGGCGAGCGAATACGACTCGGTGGCGCGGTCGAAGTCTTGGAGCCGGTCGATCGTCGGCCACACGGCGAGCATCGCCGGCATACCGCCGCCGGAGCGGATGAGCGGCGCGAACAGCGAGGCCGCGATGCGTAGGGTATCGCGATTCACCGCCACCGACGACGGACCCTGCTGCAACACGACGAGATCGTAGTGTCGGCCCGCGACGAGCGCTCGCGCACCGCCGGCGTTCCAGTGATCGATCAGCGCGTAATCGGGAAGCCAGTACACGTCGACCGACGGCAGCGGACTCACTTTCGCCGACTCGGCCAGCGCGACGAGCATCGACGGCATGTCGTTCGCTGCGGTGAGGCTGTTGCCCACGAACAGAATACGTCGCGGTCCGGAGCCGTACGTGCTCGTGCTCGGCGCGGTCGACAGGCTGCAGGCCGAGATTGCGGAGATTGAGCAAATGAGTATTGTAAAACAGTGAAGTATGCGTCGCATGGAAGCTCAGTAGGGGAGCGGAACGGCGAGCAGCACGGGCGCCGTGAGCGGAATGGCGGAAATGCGGTGGCCGGCGGCGTCGTGCTTGTTCCACTGGCTGTTGGCCACGTAGACGAACTCGCGGCCGGCCACTGCGCCGATCGTCGGCTCGTCCGCGACGGTCGAATTCTGGTCCAGCAGCTCGGCGCGCACGACGCGCGTGTACGATGGGTCGAGCACGAACCGCATGATGCGCGCGGGCGACACGCCGTTCTGCACGGCCACGATCGCGCCGCGATCCCACGCGATTCCGTCGCACCCCACCGACGTGGACCGCGGCGCGTCGGCGAGGCGCGTGACGCGCTTCGTCGCGAGGTCGAGCCGCCGCAGCCCGCGCGAGTAGTCGGACAGGAACACCACCGCGCCGTTCGGGCCGGGCGCCATGCCCTGCAGCGAATGAAAGAGCGGACTGCGCACCGCGTCGAGCGACGTCGCACCGGGGCGCAGCCAGTACAGCACGGGGTCGTTCGAGTCGGTGACGAATACGTCGCCGCGCGGACCCACCGCGAGATCGCCGAGCACGTGTCCGCCGCGAATCGGAGGCAGGTTCCAACGCTGCTCGACCGCGCCGTCGGCGATGCGTATGCGCAGCAGCGCGGCGATGACGGTATCGCCCGGGGCGAAGCCGTCCATCTGCGCGATGCCGGACGTCGTCGCCCAGAGCACGCCGCGCGCGCCGTCGACGCGTACGCCGAGCAGCGCGCCGAGATCGTGTCGGTCGCGCGGCCATAGCTCGCGCACGGTGCCGTCGGCGCGGAGCTCGGCGATGGTTCGATGGCGCACGCTGGCGACGTAGAAGCGCCCCGTTCGCGAATCGAAGTCCATGCCTTCGGGCCAGAAGGTGGAGTCTGGAAGCGTGGCGCGAACGTGGCTGTGCACCTGCGGCTCGCGGGTGAGCGCGTCGAGGGCCGTTGCGGTGGCGATCATTAGCGCCGCGCGTCGAATCGATGCTCCGAACAGGGCTCTCATGCCTGCACGGTGCGACCGCGTCCAAGCACCGACCACGACTCGGTGACGAAGCGCGCGATCCCGCGGGGCGGCGGTGCCGCCCTCGGGACGAGACGATTCGTCACCGGCTTTGAACGTCTCGCACCTCCGCTCTGGATGCGCCACGCTCCGCGTGCGATCGTTGCGGCGTATGATGAGACTCTGGATGACCTCGTACGCGCGGCGGTCGCCGCTGTGGAATGCCGGAGTGGTGAGCGTTGCCGCTCACGCGCTCCTGATCGGCGGGGCGGTCGTTGGAACCGCGCCTCCGCCGTCGATGTCGCGGGAGAGTTTTGCCAACCGTGTCTACTACTTGCCGCCGCCCGATCGTCCGCAGGTGGCGCGCGGCTCGCGCGAAGCGGTGCACTACATCACGCTGGCCGAGGGGCTCGGCACTGGTCCGGGACCAGCGGCGATCGACGCACGCCGCGCCATTGGACTCACGGAGCATTCTCGCGACGCGGGTCAGAAAGCCGTCGATTCCGTGACCGCGCCGCCGCTCGTCGGCGAAGAGCACGGCGACTCCGTGTTCACCGTGCTCGAGGTGGACAGCGCCGTCGTACGCACGCAGTCGAGCGCCGCGCCCGCGTATCCGCTCGACCTGCTCACGAAGCACGTCGAGGGCGCGGTGACGGCGCGTTACATCGTCGACACTACCGGCTTCGCCGATCCCGAGTCGTTCGTCGTCCTCAAATCGACGAACGACGGCTTCGTCCGCGCCGTGCAGGCCGCCCTCCCGTACATGCGCTTCTCACCGGCGAAAATCGGAACGACGCGCGTGCGGCAGCTGGTGGAACAGATCTTCACCTTCCGGATCAACTCGGGCGACTCGGCGCCGGTGGCCGGCCCCAAGCCATAAAGGGGGCATCCCTCCCCGCGCGGAGTGCCCGTGTGCATTATGTGGGTGTTCACACAGCTCTCCGTCTCAGCAGAGGAACACCCCGCATGCTGTATGCTCTCGTCTGTTACAATTCCGAGGACACCGTCTTCTCTTGGACGAAAGAGGAAGACGACGCGGTCATGGCCAAGCTCGCGGTGGCGCACGAGAAGCTCGCCAGCAAGGGCAAGCTCGGGCCGGCGCTTCGGCTTGGCCCGTCGAAGACGGCGACGACCCTGCGGAAAAATCAGAACCCGCCCCTGATCACCGACGGCCCGTACGCCGAGACGAAGGAAGCGCTGCTCGGCTTTTACGTGATCGACTGCGACTCGCAAGACGAAGCCCTCGACTTCGCGCGCGACCTGGCGAAGGCGAATCCGGGCGGCGCGTACGAGATTCGGCCGATCAGGTTCTTTCAGCCGGGGAGCCCTATGCCGGCGACTACCGCGGTTACGGCGTAGCCGTCTCCACGGCCTCCGTTCGCGCGCCGAGGCGCGCATGGAGCCGCTCGCGGTAGGTGCGTGAGAGCCGGAGCTTCGCGCCGTTGCGCAGCACGATGATCGCGTCGCCGGCGAACCAGGGCTGCACCTCGACGATGCGGTCGACGTTCACGATGTACCGCCGGTGGATGCGAATGAAGGCGCGCGGGTCGAGTTGCGGCTCGATGCTCGCCGCGGTCATGCGAATGAGATGGCTCGCGCCGGCGACGTGCAGCCGAATGTAGTTGCCGTCGGTCTCCCACCAGTCCACGTCGGCGGTGCGGATGATCTTGAGCACGCCGTCGACTTTCACGGCCACGCGGTCGAGCGCCGGCTTCGCGCTCTGCTGCTGCGTCGCGGCCGCATAGTCCGACAGCAGCGCGCGAATGCGCTCGGCGTCGCCGCCGGCACGCGCGACGTGCACGCGTTCCTTCGCGCGCGCGAACGCCTCGCGAAAGCGTGCGGTGTCGAACGGCTTGAGCAGATAGTCCACCGCGTGCACGTCGAAGGCGCGTACGGCGTACTGGTCGAACGCCGTCACGAACACCGTTGCCGGCGCCGCCTCGCCGTCGAGCGCGGAGAGCACGCCGAAGCCGTCGAGATCGGGCATCTGTACGTCGAGAAAGAGCATCTGCGGCTGAAGCGCCGTGACCTGCTCCACGGCCTCCCGGCCTCCGGCACACGCGGCGACGACTTCCGCTTCGCCCGTCTCTTCGATGAGGCGCACCAAACGGCGGCGCGCGATTTTTTCGTCGTCGGCAACGATGACGGTCAGCATGTCAGCTCGTGAGTGTGAGGTCGGGTGAATAGGCGCCGCTCTCTCGCAGGGCGGCGACGGCGGACGCGAGCGCGTGCTCTCGCTCGAGCGTCATTCCGCGCTCGTCGGTCGACTCGAGCGCTACGCGGAGATAGTCGCCCAGCCTGGTGAGCTGTCGCTCGGTCAACGCGGCATCGCGGCGCACGGTCTCGGCGATTCCGTCGAGCGCGTGCAACAGCACCTGTGGAATACCCTGCAGCTTGGTGGCTCGCGCCTGCGCCGCCGTGAGCTCGGCGGTGAGCGCCGTCGTGGCCATCTCGCGCGTGCGCAGCCACTCCCGCAGCACACGCCGGTGGCCGATGGCGACGAGAATCCAGAAGATCACGAAGTCCACGACGAACGTCATGTGCCACACGGGCGACGACACCGGCAACGCCGGCTGCGTCAGTGTGTGCAACAGGGCGACGTGCAGGAGCGGAGCCGCGATGCAACCCACGACGTAGACGACAGTGGTGCGGCCGAGCGAGTCGCGCTGCATCGGCAGGCGCCGCGAGAGTGCGAGGATCGCCGGCGTCAGCACGGCCCAGATGAACGCCGACGTCATGTCGGTGCGGATCATCTCGAGCCACGACTCCTGGGCGCGGTGGCGCAACATGTTGTACATCACGCTCTGCTGCGTCCAGAGAAGCCCGCAACAGAACCAGATTATCGGAATCGTCATCCACGGGCGGCGCAGCATCGACGGCACGTGAATGCCGCGCAGCTCGGTGGCCTCGATCGGAGTCACGACGGCGCCGTCAGCCGCCGATTCGACGTCGGGCTGGGCAGGTCGACGGCGCGCGGGAATCGTCAACTCGGCGATCGCGCCGCCGGAGGTGTTGCTCGTGAGCCGCAAGCGGTCGTCGTCGCCATAGAGGATCGCCAGCCGGTCGCGCACGTTGGCGAGGCCGATCCCACGCCCTACGGCGAACGATCCGGCATCGAGCCCCACGCCGTTGTCGGCCACTCGCACGAGGAGCGAGCTCCGCTCGATCGTCGCCGAGATGTCGATCTTGCCGGCGGCGCGGCGTCCGCTCAGCCCGTGACGAATCGCGTTCTCGACCAGTGGTTGGAGTACGAAGCGCGGCAGCAGGCAATCGACGGCTGCGTCGTCGACGCGGTAGTCGATCGTCAGCCAGTCGGCGAAGCGAATCCGCTGAATCTCGAGATATGGCTCGATGCCGACGATCTCTTCACCGAGTGTGACCTCGTCGCCCTTTCTCGCGAGCGCCGTCTTGAAGATGGCGGTGAGCTGCCGGAGCACGCGGCCCGCGGCGGCCGGTGCGTCGTAGGCGAGCTCGGAGACCGCGCCGAGCGAGTTGAAGAGAAAGTGCGGTTGGAGCTGCGCCTCGAGGTAGTCGAGCCGCGCACGGCTCAACGACGCCTCGAGGCGCTTGGCCAACCGCTGGCGCTCGAGCAACGCGCTGCGCACGAGAAGCGTTTCGGCTACAGCGACCACGGCGATATACGCGACGACGTCGAAGTCGGCGTAATAGACGACGGACGCGAGGAAAGGGACGAGCTGTTTGGCACCCGTGAGCTCCACCTGCGCGATACGCGAGACGACCGTGTCGATCCACGCCGCGACGGCGAGCATGGGCACGTGAAGGGCGACGAGCGACAGCAGGTTGCGCGCGATCGACCGAACGTACCGGTGCCACAGCGCGATGCCCGCGCTGAGCGCCGCCCACAGCACGGCGAGGACGAAGTCCTCCTCGAGGAGAGGTGCGCGACTCAGGGATTGCTGGGCGAGCGCGATCGACATCGCGGCCTGGAGCCAGAAAAAGGCGAGCCAGGCCGCGAACAAGAGCGCGCTGCCGCGGAGCGTACGAAGCGAGCGAAGCGTGGCGTTGTCTCCTTTCACGTCGATAACTTGTGTGCGGGACCGTTGACGAGTGTCGCCGAAGTGCTCGGACGTGCTCGGCGCGGGACGAGCCGTTGAAAACGGCCTCCGAGTCGACATCGATTTTCCGTGATCCATACCATCGTGGCACCAACGCCTCGACAGCTCAAGCTCCGGAACGCATGGATGGGGAAGCAAGCCCGCACGGCATAGCGATCGTCAACACGCGCATCTGGACGGGCGACCCAACGCGCCGCTGGGTCGACGCGCTGCTCACGGACGGCGAGCGGATCTCCGTGATCGGCTCGAGCGCGGAAGTGATGAAGCGCGTCACGCCCAAGACGCGGGTGATCGACGCCCGCGGCCTTTTCGTCTGCCCCGGGTTCATAGACTCCCACATTCACTTCCTGCAGGGCGGATTCGGCCTCGCATCGGTTCAGCTTCGCGACGCGTCGACGCGCGCCGAGTTCAGGAAGCGTGTTGCCGAAGCGGCGGCGGCGAGGCCGCCGCACACCTGGCTTCGCAACGGCGACTGGGACCACGAGCTCTGGGGCGGCGAGCTTCCGCGAAAGGAATGGATCGACGACGTCACGCCGAATCATCCGGTGTGGGTGAACCGGCTCGACGTGCACATGTCGTTGGCGAACAGCGCCGCGATGCGTGCCGCGGGCATCACGCGCGACACGCCGGACGTCGCCGGCGGCACGATCGTGCGCGACGAGAACGGCGAGCCGACCGGAATCTTCAAGGACAACGCGCAGGCGCTGATCGATCGTGTGGCGCCGGTTCCGACGGATGCGGAGCACGATGCCGCATTGGACGCGGCGATGCGCTACGTCGCAAGCCAGGGCGTGACGTCGGTCCATCACATGGGCACCTGGAACGATCTCGGCGTCTTCGAGCGTGCGCACGCGGCGGGACGGCTGGCCACGCGGCTCTACGCCGCCGTGCCCATCGACACCTGGGAGCGGCTTCGCGATCGCGTGGCTGCCACCGGCCGCGGCGACGACTGGCTGCGCATCGGCGCGTTGAAAGGTTTCGTCGACGGCTCGCTCGGCTCGCACACCGCGGCGATGCTCGAGCCGTTCACCGACGCGCCGGACGATCGCGGACTGTTCGTGAACGCACCTGAGGACCTCTATCGCTGGACGCGCGACGCCGACGCCGCGGGCTTGCACATGATCGTGCACGCGATCGGCGATCTGGCGATTCGCACGCAGCTCGACGTCTATGAGAAAGTGGCCATTGAAAATGGCGCCCGGGATCGCCGGTTCCGCATCGAGCACGCGCAGCACCTCGATTGGCGCGACGTGGCGCGTTTCGCGAAGCTTCGCGTGATCGCCAGCGTGCAGCCCTATCACGCGATCGACGACGGCCGCTGGGCCGAGCGGGTGATCGGCCCTGAGCGCGCGAAGCTGACGTACGCCTTTCGATCGCTGCTCGACACTGGCGCGCGTCTCGCGCTCGGCAGCGATTGGCCGGTTGCGCCACCGACGCCGCTCGAGGGCATCTACGCTGCCGCGACGCGACGGACGCTGGATTGTCGCAATCCAAGTGGGTGGATTCCGGAGCAGCGCATCACGGTGGAAGAGGCGTTGCGCGGTTATACGGCGGACGCGGCCTTCGCGTCGTTCGAGGAGGGTGTGAAGGGGACGCTGGCGCGCGGCAAGCTCGCCGACTTCGTGTTGATCGATCGCGACATCACGCGAATTCCGCCGGACGAGGTCGCCGGGGCACGAGTCGTGATGACTGTGGCGGGTGGACGCGTCGTGCACGAGGTGCGCGGCGCGTGACCTGACGTCTTTCTCGTTCCTGCATCGACGATGTTCGGGCACACCATCCGGATTCCGCGGGCCGCGGTTGTTCTCGGAGCTCTAGTATCTCTGGTCGCGCTCGGTGCACCCGCTGCGGGTGCGCAGTTCCCGCAGCGCGCGCGCCCGCTGAGCGGCGTGGCATATACCATCCACGTGGGCGGCGCGCCGCACGCGGGAAGCGGTATGGCGGCCGCGATGGCGAGCCCGTCGCCGACCTACACGGCGAGCGCCATCTTCGCCGCGGGGCGCGGCCGTCTCGACATCCTGGAGGGCGGCGTGGAGTCGCTGTTCGCCAAGGGCGACTACGTGCTGTTCGACAGCACCGATCTCGTGATCGTGCATCCCGCCACGCGCGAGTTCGTGCCGCTGCCGCGCGACGCGGCGGACAAGCAGCTGACACAAATCGAGGCGATGGGCCTCAAGCTGACGATTGCCGACGTGAAGGTGACGATCGACAGCGTGCCGGGGAGCGATACCGTCGCCGGCCGCGCCACGCGCCACTTCCGGATGACGACGGCATTCACGATGGCGATCGACGCCGGGGCGATGCAGCAGCGGCTGGCCACGGAGAGTACCACGGACTATTGGGTGGCGTCGATCCCCGGCATGCCGGGCAACCCGCTGCTGCAGGCGAACGGCTTCGCGTCGACGCCGGTGTCGACGGGCATGTTCAAAGAACTCTCATCGCGCGTCGATTCGGCCGCGGCGCGCATGGGGTCGGCGGTGGCGCTCAAGACCGCGACGTTCAGCCGCCTGATTCAGGGGCCGGGGTCGATCGTGCAGATGCAGCAGACGTCGGAGGTGTCCGGCCTCAAGCAGCGCGATGTCGATGAGAGTATGCTCATTCTGCCAGCGGGCTACAAGCAGGGCGTGCTCCCCGGAACGGAGGGAGCGCCGATAGGGGACACCGGCGCGAAGTGGCGGACGTTGCCGGCGCGACGCTTTCCCTAAGCTGTCATCCCGAGCCGCTCGCTCGGGATGACAATTGACGGTCGGACGTTCAGGGAAGGGTGCTGCCGAGTCGTCCTGGGGTGCAGCTCGTCATGTTGAACCCGCCCACGAGCAGGCTGTTGGGCAGGCCGGCAATTATCGACCCGAGTTGGCACGTGCCCCGAACGGTCAGTGTTCCCGTCCCGGTCGTCGTCGATCCATTGTAGAAGTTGACTGGCTGGAGGTCCAGCGTTCCAGTCACGGTTGTCGTCGCGCCGTTTTGGAACTCCGACAACCCGTCGACGGTCAGGGTTCTTGCGGACCCGACCGACAGCGTCCCCTTCTGTTCGAGTGCGCCGGTGACGTGGACGCCCGTCGATATTTGCACACCGGACGACGACGTATTGAGGATGTCGAGGTTCGCGAAACGCGAGCTCGCCGATCCGTCGTGGTCAAATCTCACGTCCTGGCCGGACGTACCGTTCAGCTGCACGAGGAATCCGCTCGTCGGTGCAAACGAAGTCGTCGCCGACCCTTCCTCGATGAAGTCGCCAGCGACCTTCAGCGTGCCGGCCTGAAGGTGTCCAGCCAACGACCCGCCTCGGAAGCGCGCAAGGTCGCCCACGATGAGCTGGCCACTCGAGCTCGACATGTCCAAAGTTCCGTCGACTACGAGACTGTCAAGGAGCGTCAGCGTGCGAGTTCCGATGGTGAGGGAGGCACCGCTTGCGATGGCCAGACCGCCGCTCACGGTCGGGCTCGAGCTGAGTGTGACGTTGGTGCCCGACAGCTTCGTGAGGTTCGGCGCCTTGCCGGCCGTGGTGTTGGCCAGGTTGGGGAAGGTGTTGCTCGTGACCTCGAGCGTGTCCAGGCCGCCGAGGTCGGTCGTGCCGAACGCCGTCACGGTTCCGTCGACGATCAGCCGCTTACGGCTTCCGGTGAACGTCGCGCTCGTCCCGCTCGTCCCGAGCACGAAATTGTTCTTCACCTCGACGACCGACGCGATCGCTGTTCCGTCGGTGGAGCGGTTCGTGACGGTCAGATCGTAGAAGTGCGAGGTCGTTGGATTGGCGAAGGTCACGGTTTGCGCGGCTGCGCCCGTCAGCGTCGTGATGTGCGACCCGCTCGCCACGAACGCGCTCGAGCTCACCGTGCTGGCCTGCGTGAAGTCGCCGCCGATGTCGAGCGTTCCGGCCGATAGCGTGCTCGCCGGCAGGTCCGTCGCCGCGCCGCTGAACGACGCGGATCCCGTTACCGTGACTCTGCTCGACGAGCTTTGCATCACCAGCCGCCCGTTCGTGCCGGTCACGGTCAGGTTCCGGCCCACGGTCAACGTCTGAGTGCTCACGTCGACGTTGCAATTGGAAATCGACACGTTGCCGCTCGTCGCCGGCGTCGACTTCACCACATTCACCGATCCGTTGAGCGTGTAGGAGCACGTATTCGTACCATCGCCGAACGTGAGTGCCACGGACGAGAACGTGCCTCGAACCGTGCCGGTCGTGCCAGTCGCCTTGACCGTGCCGTTGCTCACGGTTCCCGCGTCCACCGTTCCAGCCACGGTGAGCGTGTTCGAGCTTCCGACGTCGAACGACCCGCCGGACTCCATGGTAAAGCTGGCGACTGTCTTGTCGCTCCGCATCTCCGGCGAGTTGAGCATGAACCGCGGAATGAAAACCGCGCTGCTCGACAAGGGCGCGCTTCCGCCGATCCAGTTGGTCCCCGTCGCGAAGTCATCGTTGGTGATACCCGACCACACTACCGCGCCCGACGGCGCGGCCACGACTCGGAAATCGAATGGCGATCCTGTCAGTGACCCCGACGCCACGGCGTGAATCACACACGATCCCGCGGACGAGGGAAGAGTGAGCGTGGTGGCGGACAGCGTCGCGGCGCCGTTGGCGTCGATCGACACCGGTTGACCCGATACGCCGCAGGAGCCGCTTGTCACGCTGAACGTCACCGTGTTCGTCGCATTCGGCACAATGTTGCTCGAGGCATCCCGAACGCGAACGCTTGGGTAGTTGCTGCTCAAGGCATTCCCCACGGTCGCGCTCACCGCCAGCGCCGACGCCGCCTCGGCTGTCGTGGCCGAGCTCACGCCGAGCGTGATGTCGCGCGTTATGGCCGTGATCGTGTTCGCAGTGGTCGAAGTCACGGCGAAGGTGAGCCGTGCGGCCAGGCCGGCGGTGCCGCTCACGGCAAGGTTCGTGAACGTCGCCAGCCCGTTTCCATCCGTGGTCGCCGTGGCGGTTCCGCTGAACGACGCGCCGGTGACGCCCGGCGCCGGAGCGACGGTGGCCGTTATCACGACGCCGGACCGCTTCACCGCGTGCGAGCTTGCGTCGAGCAGCTGAATTGCCGGCTGGGGCGACAGTGCGATGCCGCTTGTCTGCGACGATGAAGGAGTCGCCGAGAACGTCATGCTGTGCGCGTCGGCGGCGGTCGCCGTGAAGGTCACAGTCCGTTCAGTGCCGTTGATCGTGGCCTTCGCGACCAGGGAGTTCGCCCCTTCGGTCGATCCGAGCGTCCACGTAGCGTCGATGTAGCCATTCGCGTTCGTCGTCGCCGCCGCCGGAACTACGGATCCTGCGCCCGGCGACGCCGTGAAGGTGATCGAGACGCCGGATGTCGCCACATCATTACCCGAGGTGTCTGCCAGCTGAGCACGAGCCGCAGTCGGCAGGGCTGCGCTGATAGCTCCGGTCTGACCATCACCAGCTCCGATCTTGAGCGCATAGGCTGTCCCCGCCGTGAGGCTGACGTCCGATGTGCTGACGCTGACGCTCGAGCTATTGTCCGCAAAACGCAGCGCAAAGCTCTGAACGGTTCCCACCGCGCGCATGCCGCTGAACGTGGCGACGCCGGCGGAATTCGTCGTTGCCGTGATCGAGGTGTTCGTTCCAACGAGCAGCGCCGGGACGCTCGTCCCGTTCGATCCATGCACCGCCGTCGCCGTGATCACGACGCCGGCGCGCTGGACGTTCGTCGCTCCACTCCTCAACTGGACCGTGACGTCGGGGATGACGGAATTATTCTGAAGTGTCGTCGGCGCATTCGAGAGGAGCAGTGCGTCGAACGACGACGAGCTTCCGACCACGATCGTTCCGTTCACCGACCGATAGCTCGGATGCGCCGAGCTCGAGGCGCTCACCGTGTACGTGCCCGCCGCGCTGAACAAGAGCGACGTGAACGACGCGAGCCCGGTGCCGCTTACGACGGTCCCCGTGCCGCCCGTCAGCGTTCCGCCAGTGGGGCCCGACACCACGGCGAGCGTGATCGGATCCGTGCCCCCGGTGACGATGTTGCCGATCGAATCGGTGACCGCAACGGTCGCGGTGGTATTGGCCCCGGCCAGTGCCGTGGTCGGAACGCTGACGAACCGCAGCTGCTCCGCCGGCGCCGGGGCGACGACCAGCGTGGCGGTGCGCGGCGAGCCGGCAAGGGCCGGATTGGTCGTGGCCGTAATCGTATACGTTCCCGCTGTCCGCACCGTCCCGACGAGCGCGATCAACCCCAGCGATCCGCTGCCGGGCGTGATGGTAAACGGCACCGGGCCGGTCGCCGCCAAGGTCACCGACACGCCCGACACCGGAAGCCCGTTCGCGTCCGTTATCTTGATGAACGGTGCTGCCACCGCCGGAATGCCCGCCGTCGCGTTCACGACGATGCTCTGGCTCGTCGGAATCACCGTCGTCGCGTCGTTGGCGACAATCGTCATCGTCGTCGCCGTGCCCTGCGCCACGGCGATCGCCGTCGACACCACATCCGTGACACCGGTGGTCGACGAGGTGAAGTCGAGCGTGATGTTGCCCGTCCCCGTCACCGCCAGACCGGAGAACGTCGCTACGCCCGTCGTCGCATTGACCGCCGCCGTGTTGAGTGACGCGGACCCCGAGCTCGGAGTCGCCGTGATCGTCATCGCACTCGTCGGCGCGGCATTTCCGAACTGGTCTTGAACCTGAATCACCGGCTGCCGCGGCAGCGCGCTACCGCTCGTTCCCGCCTCGGCCGGTTGCGTCGTGATGCCAAGTTTGGCCGCGGCCCCAGCCAGCGCTGTCGCGTGAATCGTCACGCTTCCAATCCCCGTCGACGATGCGACGATCGACTGCGCTCCCGTCGTCGTGCCCAGCGTCCATGACGTCAGCCGCGCGATGCCTTGCACGTCGGTCGTCACTGCGCTTGCCGGAGCGATTGTTCCACTCCCGGTCGCGGGCGTGAACGTCACCGACAACCCGGCGATCGGGTTGTTGTTCGCATCGACGATCTTGACCGACGGTACGATTGCCACCGCCGTATTGACTGTCGCGGTCTGGTTGTCGCCTGTGACGGACACAGTCGCAGCGACGCCCGCGCTCACCGCAAACGCCGCGCTGCTGAACGTCGACGTGATACCCGTCGTGCTTGCGACGAGCGTGTAGCCTGTCCCCGCCCTGTCGATCTTGAGATCATCGAACGTAACGATGCCACCCACGGCTGCCTTCGTCTTCGTGCCGGAGAGGACCGCACCCGTCGCACCTCCCGCCAGCGCCACAGTGAGTTGATTGGTGCTCGACACGACGTTGCCGTTCGCGTCAACGAGCGCCATCTGTACCGGGGCGATGGCGCTCGCCGCCACGGAGCTCGTCGGTTGGATTCTCCACACGATCGCCGCCACCGCGCCGGCCTGCGCCGTCGCATGAATCGTTACGCTGGCGATTCCGGTCGACGACACCACGAGCGACTGCGCCCCGGCCACCGTGCCCAACGTCCACGAGGTCAACGCCGCCACACCCTGAGCGTCCGTCGTCACGGCGCCAGTCGGCGCAACACTTCCGCTGCCGCTCGCCGGAGCGAACGTCACCGAGAGCCCGGCGATCGGATTGTTGTTCGCGTCGACGATCTTGACTTGCGGCGCGACCGCTACCGCGGTGCCGGCCGTCGCGGTTTGATTGTCGCCGGTGACGGACACGTTCGCCGCCGCGCCGGCGGTCACGGCAAACGCGGTGCTCGCGTACGTCGTCGTAATCCCAGCCGTACTCGCGACGAGCGTGTAGCCTGTCCCCGCTCTGTCGATCTTGAGATCGTCGAAGGTTGCAATGCCGCCGACGGACGCTTTCGCCTTCGTGCCGGAGAGCACGGCACCGGTCGCGCCACCCGCGAGCGCCACCGTGATCTGGTTGCCCACCGAAACAACGTTGTTGTTCACGTCGACGATCGAGACCTGCGCGGCCGGCGTCATCGTGCTCGCGGCAACGCTGTTCGTCGGCTGCACGCGCCAGATGAGCGCCGCCGCGGTTCCAGGCAACGCCGTCGCGGCGAAGCTCACCGAGCGTCCACCGGTTATCGCTGCCGACACTGACGCTGAACCGGCGACGCGCCCAAGCGTGAGTGAGTTCGAGGAGTTGCCGCTCGCGTCGCTGGTGGTTGTCGCCGATGCCACGCTTCCGCCTACCGCCACCCACGTCACCGTCGCGCCGGGCGCGGGATTGCCCGCGTCGTCGGTCACCTTCACGACGAGCGGCGCGGCGAGCGCCGCACCGGCCGTTCCGGTCTGTCCTCCACCCGACACGACCGCAATGATGCTCGGCGAACCGGCGATGGCGTTGAGCGGGAAGCTCGCCACGCTGGTCACACCGCTGACCGACGCCGACACGCCTTCCGGTCCCACGACCGAACCGAGCGTGTAGCTCACGCTCGCCGTACCGTCGGTGCCGGTGACGGTACTCGTTGCACCGAGGCTGCCGGTTCCCGCCGTTCTCACCCAGCTCACGGCGACGCCCGCCACCGGATTGCCCAGCGCGTCGGCGACTTTCGCGACGAGCGGCGTGCGCAGCGCGTGGCGCACGGTGTCGCTCTGTCCCGCGCCCGACACCGCGGTGATCGCCGCCGGATCGCCGGCCGTCGCGGTGGCGGGGATCGCGACGCTGAACGCGCCAGACGACGCGACGAAGCTCTGCGGCCCGACGACCGTGCCCAGCTTGAGCGTCGTCGCTGCGTTGCCCGAGCCATCGGTCGTCACGCTCGAGGCGCCGACGGAGCCGCCGGTCGGCGCACCGAAGTTCACCGTCGCTCCAGGTACGCCGAGGCCGTCGGAGGCGACGAGCCGCACCACGGCGGATGCGGCGAGGGAGGTGGTCACCTTTCCCGTCTGACCGCCACCGCTCACGAGACTCATGCTCGCCGCGGGGAGCGAGATCGTCGCCGAGGCATTGTCGGTGACGTTGCCCGGCGTGACGGCGGTGACGGTGACCGAACCGCGCCGACCCGTGGGTTGCAGCGCGCCCGTGGGGGAGATCGTCGCGATCGATGGATCGGACGTCGACCAGGCCACCGGCACGGTGGGAACCACAGCGCCCGACGCGTCGAAGGCGGTGTAACCGAACGTCCCGCCGTTCGGCGCGATGAGCCCCATCACTTTCGGCACCACCGCGATGCGTGTGACGTTGGAGCCAGGGCCGACGTAGTCGATGGTGATCGGCTGCGGCGGCGGCGCCGGTTGATTGGGGGCGTGCGCCTGCACTCTGCCCTCGCCGTGGAACACGCGGCCCGTGGGATTCGTGTAGTCGATGGCCGTGTTGAACGTCTCCGTCTCTGCGTGCACGTCGACCGTGAGGTCGAGGGAGACGTCGGACGATCCGGGCGCGAACACGATCGTCGTGTCCTTCACCGTATCGGCCACCGGCCGCACGATGACGACGCGGACGTGGTCGAAGTTCAAGTTGGGGAATACCGTGCGCTGCGCGAAGGTGGCGAGCGCCGACTTCGAGAACACCGGCTCGAACGCGACGCGTCCGCGCGCGCCGTTGGACGGCGCCTCCGCGGTCGAATGGCGCAGCGGACCCGTCGGCGCGTCAGAGCACGTGGCGACGCCGACAGCCAGGACGAGCGTCGCAACGGAGCGATACGGGATGCGCATTCAGACGGCGTGGAAGGCGTGCGGCGATCTCGCGGGACGCCTCACCCCGGTAGCCGGTGAAACGTTTGTTTCAGAGTTTCTGGGGCGGGTGATATTGTGCGCTCCGGCACCCGGTGTGTCAACGGTCCGGCTACCGGAGCGCGAGGGATTCGCCCGATAAAAGGGTCAGTCCAGGCTGACAGTTTGTGCGCGAAGTCGTCATTGGGTCAACCAACTGGATCACAACAACCATGTGACCGGCGTCACAAGACGATTCGGCCATCCATAAGACACTGCGGGCCCAGCAGTTACGCTGGGCCCGCCATGTCACAAACGTTTGAATCGGTCTAGAACCGGACGATCTCCTCGCATGCCCGCTTGATGTCGTCGATCTGCGGCAGGATCGCATCCTCCAGGCGGGGCGCATATCCGACGAACGTGTCGGTCGACGCCACCCGTTTCACCGGGGCGTCCAGCCACGCGAAGCAGTCGTCGGCGATACGCGCCGCGATCTCGGCGCCGTAGCCCCACGACATCGAATCCTCGTACAGCACGATCGCGCGGTTGGTCTTCTTCACCGACTCGTACACCGCGTCCTGATCCCAGGGCGACAGCGTGCGCAGGTCGATGACCTCCGCCGAGAGCCCGGTTTCGGCGAGCTGGTTGGCCGCCGCGAACGCACGCTGCACCGTGGCGCCGTAGGTCACGATCGTCACGTCCGTGCCCTCGCGCACCACCTTCGCCTTGCCGAACGGAATCATGAAGTTCGGCCCCGGATACGCCGCCTTGTTGTAGGTCTGGCGGTAGAGGTGCTTGTGCTCGAGGAAGATCACCGGATCCTCGCAGCGAATGGCCGTGCGGAGCAGCCCGTTCGCGTCGAGCGCCGTAGCCGGGCAGACCACGCGCAGTCCCGGCGTGTGCGTGAACAGCGACGCGCCCGTCTGCGAGTGATAGATCGCGCCGCGGATGTAACCGCCGTACGTGACGCGAATGACCACCGGCGACGCGAAGTCGCCGTTCGAGCGCCAGCGCATGGTCGCGAGCTCGTCGCGAATCTGCATGTACGCGGGCCAGATGTAGTCGAAGAACTGAATTTCGACGACCGGCTTGAAGCCGCGCAGCGCGAGTCCGATCGCACGGCCGGCGATCGTCGCCTCGGCGAGCGGCGTGTTGAATACGCGATTGCCGCCGAACTCCTTCTGGAGGCCCCAGGTGACCTTGAACACGCCGCCCTTGCCCTTGACCTTGGGCAGATTCTCCTCGCGGCTCGCGTCGGCCACGTCTTCACCGAACACGAGGATTTTCTGATCGCGCCGCATCTCGTCCTTCATGCAGGCGTTGATCAGATCGACCATGGTCGTTTCGTTGCCCGAGAACTGCGGGTCGTCTTCCGTGTCGAACTGTTCGCTCGTGGGATCGACGTCGGGCGAATAGACGTTGTCATAGATCGTCTCGGGCCCCGGCTGCTCGGCCGCGAGCGCGACGTCGGTGGCGGCGATGAGCTCGGCCTCCACGTCTTCCTGGATCTTCGCGAGCTCCGCGTCGGTCGCGTAGCCCTCGGCCACGAGCCACTCCGGGAACTGCGTGATCGGATCGCGCGCCGCGTCGGCGGCGAGCTCCTCGGGCGGACGGTAGTGCGCCTCCGTGTCCGACAGCGAGTGCGAGTACGGACGAATGACGTGCGCGTGCACGAGCGCCGGACCCTTGCGCTTGCGCGCATGGTCGACCGCGCGCTGCATGGCGCCGTAGCTCGCGATCAGGTCGCAGCCGTCGACTTCTTCGATGTAGAGATTCGGGAAGGACGCGACGAGCTTGGAGATGCTGCCGCCCGCCGTGTTCACCTCGACCGGCACCGAGATCGCGTAGCCGTTGTCCTCGACGAGATAGACGACCGGCGTCTTGAGGTTGCAGGCGTTGTTCAACGATTCCCAGAACTCGCCTTCACTCGTGGTGCCGTCGCCCGTGGAGCAGAACACGACTTCATCTTTCTCGAAGCCGTCTGATATGCCCAGGAGCTTGGCGCGCAACGACGCCTCCGCCGAGCCGACCGCTTGCAGGAACTGCGTTCCCGTGGGCGACGACGACGAGACGATGTTGAGCTTTTTGTGTCCCCAGTGGCTCGGCATCTGCCGACCGCCGGAGTTCGGATCGTCGGCGGCGCCGACCGCGGAGAGGAGCATCTCCTCGGCGGTCATACCCAGCGAGAGGCACAGCGCCCGATCGCGATAGTAGGAGTAGAACCAATCGTACGCCGGCTTCAACACGAAGCCGGCGGCGGTCAGAATTGCTTCGTGCCCGGCGCCCGAGATCTGGAAGAAGATCTTGTTCTGCGCCTTGAGCTGGATTTCCTTGTCGTCCACGCGGCGTGAAAGCAGCATGGTACGGTATGCGCCAACGAGCTGTTCACGAGTAAGCCCAGCGGCATTCTTCCGCTCGGCACGTGTGGTAGTCGCCATGAGTCTCCGCGTGTGTTAGGCCACGACGCGAAAGTTAACTCCTGACTCCTCGAGCTGCGATGCACCAAATTGAGTGCTGGGTAGGGGGGTAACGCCGTACCGCCGGCCTCCGCTGGCCTTGGCCGCGTACATGGCCGTGTCTGCCGCGTGGAGCAGCTCCGTTGCCGTGAGAGGCCGGTCGCTCGGGTCGGGCGAGTCCGAGCCGGTTTCGCCCATGCGGCTGTCGGCAATGCCGATGCTCGCGCCCACCGAGAGCTCGTACCCGTCGTAGAGGAACGGGCGCTTGAGCGAGTGGAGAATCCGCTCGGCCACGGCGTTCACCTCGTCGTGATCGCGGACTTCGACCAGCACCGCGAACTCGTCGCCGCCGAAGCGGGCGATGACGTCGGTGCCGCGCGTGGACTCGCGCAGCCGCGACGCGACGCCAATGAGCACCGCGTCTCCGGCGGCATGGCCGTACCGGTCGTTGACCGGCTTGAAGCCGTCCAGGTCGATGAACAGCACGGCGACGTGCTGCTGCGGTGCGGAGCGTGGAGCGCGCTCGCGCGCGTCGAGCAGATCGTTCAGGCGAACCTCGAAGCGTGCCCGGTTCACGAGCCCGGTGAGCGAGTCGTGCTCGGCGCGGTGGGCGAGCGCGGCCTCGCGAACGCGGCGGTCGGTCACGTCGCGAATCATGTACTGGCGTCCATCGGTCGCGCGGCCCGAGGCCGTGATCTCGGCGACTTCCACTTGCAGCTCGGTGCCGTCGACGCGCCGCCACTTGGCGGGACGCAGCGAACCCGGCACCTGCTCGCCCGCGCGCATCGGCTCGAACTGAAGGAATTTTTCGATCGGGCTGCCGATCACGTCGTACCGGTTGCGCACACCGGCCAGCGCGAGCGCCGCCGAGTTGGCGAACTTGATCCCGGTGGTCGAGCACATGAGCACCCCGTCGGGCGCGAGCTCCACGAGGCGGCGATACCGTTCGTCGCTCGACTTCTGTTCCTCGAGCGTCGTATGGATGTACGTCGCCACTGCCTCGGCCAGCTCGCTGAGCTCCTTGCCGTCGATCTCGAGCTTCTCGCTTTCCTCGCCCACGCTTCCGGCGCGCACCTGGCGGGTGATCGCGTCGATGCGGTGACCCAACGAGCTGTTGAGTTGCTGCCACGAGCTCCAGCCGACGATGAGCAGCAAGGAGTACGCGATCGCCAGCAGCGTCCACGCGGTACGAGTCGCCTGGACCGCCAGGAATTCCGCGTCCACACCAACGACGACGACGGCGTCCTTGGACGTGGCGGCGTCGCGAAGCGGCTCGGCGATGAGCAGCACCGACCGGTCCCCGACCGACGCGATCGAGAGACCGCCCGCGTCCGACGGCCAGACCTGCGTCAGCCGAGCCTTGAGCGGCGTCGTCCTATCGTCGCTGCTGAGCAGACACTCGGAGCGGCACGCGGCCGATCCGACCGCCACGAATCGGACGGTAGGGTACTTGGCGCGAAAGAGGGTGAGGCCGAGCGGAGCGTTCGGGCCGGAAAGGCCGAGCGGCATCTGCTCCAACTCGCGCGCCAGGGTGCGGACGGCGGGGAGGTGGCGTTCGCGAAGCTCTCGGAGTCCCGTTCGGACGACGGAGATTGTGGCCACGCCGGCGAGCAGGGCGAATCCAAGGCTCAGAAGCACTACAGTCCGAAGGGCCAGTACTGTCGCGATTCCACGAGCACGACGTCGCGATAATGGCGCAACGACCGCCAGGAGCACCAGAGGAGCCAGCGCGGCAAGTCCGAGCGGGATCCAGGTTTGGAGCGGTAGCGGGAGTTGGGTCGACAGATTCATCAACAGGAGTTTCGGCCGTTGGGGTGATTGGCTGAAGCCGCCTGGTACATGGCATCCTCTGTGCGTTTTCCTTGGGTATGGAAACCCGCAAAGCCGACCACCAAGCCCCGTGCACCTTTTGCGAGCTGATCCACGGCTCGGCCGAGGTGTCGATCTGTCACGAGGACGCTGACGCCATCGCGTTCATGGACATCCAGCCGGTGAACAACGGCCACGTGCTCGTGGTGCCGCGCGAGCATCACGAGTCGCTGCTCGAGGTTCCCGAAGAGTTGGGAATGCACCTCTTCAAGATCACGATGCGGCTGGCGAACGCGATTCGCGCGGTGACCGGCTGCGACGACTTGAACATCGTGGTCAACAGCGGGAAGGCCGCGGGGCAGGACGAGCCGCACTACCATGTGCACATCATTCCGCGGCGCGAAGGCGACGGCTTCGACATTCCGCTTCCGTTCAACGGCTCCGAGATGCCCGACCGCACGGTGCTCGACGCCTACGCGGTGCGAATCATCTCGGCGCTGCGCGATCCTGTGCGCGGAGGCGGCGCACACGGCTCATACGGCGCGCATCACGGGCACGACGAGTCCGAAGCGCCGGCTGGTGTCGTCGCGTCGGCGCCGCGCGAGCGGAAGACGAAGGCGTGGCGCGCCGAACGTCCGGTGGAGGTGGAGGTGTTCAGCGAGGTGTCGCACGCGGTGCTGGAAGAAGGCGCGCACGGTGAGCTGCGTCGCGATCCACAAGACGAGCTTCGCGACTCCGCGTAGCGAAATTGTGACGTCTGCCTCTTGCGCGAGGAAAGTAGTCAACGCATTTGTATGGAGCGCACGGAAAGAGACCGTGCAATACCGGAGGCGAATGAGCCCACTCGTCCGACATCGAGCACCATGTCGAGCGCCGCGATCATCGAAGCGGCGCGCTGCGCGAGTCTCCGGAGTCACCGAATCTTCACTGATCGGCGCGACACCCTGCCACGGGAATCTTCCCGTCGCGGGGTGTTTCCTTTTTAGCGAGGTGACATGTCCCGTCGTCGGCACTTTCACCGTGTCTCTCTCCCCCGCACCCCGCGCGCTCCTCGCCGGGCCAAGCCAATCCCCGCCGGATCTCACAAGCGTGCGATAAAGCACGCCGCGATGCGCGACTGCGGCAGACGCTGCGTCTACTGCGCCGCCGCTCTGGAGTTCGACTTCGCGACGCTCGACCACGTCCATCCCCTGTCGCACGGCGGCGCGCACGCGCCGGGCAACGTGGTCCTCGCCTGCGGCCGCTGCAATCGCCTCAAGGGCGACCTGCTCCCCAACGAGTTCTTCATACGATTCCCGTGGGCCGGCGCGAACTTCATTCGCTACGCACACGCGGCCCATCGCGCGCACAAGCGATGCGCGAGGCGGGCGGTGAGCCTGGCGTACGCGGCTTAGCGCGGGGCGTTGGGCGTTGGGCGAAGTTGCGCAGCTACGCCCCACGCCCCACGCCTAACGCCCAACGCTAGTAGTCCACCGGCCTCAAATAACTCTCGCCTATCGCGGTGGAGCTCAGCATCGCCACCGTGGGCAAGCGTCGCTTCCAGTGCGTGCTCTCGACGCGCTTTTTCACGATCGCGACTTCCTTCTCGTCGAAACCGCGGGTGCAGAGCTCGTGCGCGCTGTAGCCGTTGAGGAGCCAGTTCAGGATCTCGTCGGCCTTCGCGTAGCTGATCCCGAAGTCGCTCTCGTCGGTTTGGCCCACGATGAGATCGGCCGTCGGCGGCTTGCTCACGACCACGCTGGGCACGCCGAGATGGCGCGCGAGATCCCACACCTGCGTCTTGAACAGATCGCCGAGCGGGTTGATGGGCGGGGAGTCGTCGGCGTGCCAGGTGAAGTAGCCAAACAGCCGCTCGGTCTTGTTACCGGTGCCGAGCGGTACGCCGCGATGCTTGGCGGCGAGGTCGAACAGTGTGATCATCCGCATCCGGGCCATGACGTTGCCGCGGCGTCCGCCTTCGGCGTCGGGCTCATTCGCGAGATAGCCGTCGACCGCGGCGCTGATGTCGATCGTGCGCGACTGAATGCCCAGCGCGTCGATCACGAGCTGCGCGTGATCGAGGCTCTCCGTGCTCGACGCGCGATAGGGCAGCCGCACTCCGAGCACGTTCTCGGGACCGAGCGCCTTCGCCGCCAGGTACGCGGTGACGGCCGAGTCCACACCGCCCGAGATGCCGATGACCGCGCAGTTGAAGCCGCGCCGCGTCATCTCGTCGCGAATGAAGTGGACGAGCCATTGCTCCGTGAGCACCGGGTCGATCGCGAGTGGGGAGGCGGGCGTCTCCCTCGATGCCGACGCATGTACGACGGGAAGCTGGCCGTGCTGCGGCGAGGCGTCGTCGCGCGGCATGATGCCGCCGCCGCGCGGTTCCGCGGTCGCGTCGTCGTAGTCGAGCGTCGGCGGCACACCCGCCATGACGTCGTCGATGCTGGCGCGGAGGTGTGGAATCATCGTCTCGAGATCGGCGATGAGCGGCATGTCGGCGCGCGCGCGCGTGACGTCGGCCAGGTCGAGCGACACGGCGAGAATGGCGTCGTCCCAAAGCGGTGCGCGCCCGCGCACGTCGCCCTTGGGTCCCGCCACCAGGGACGCGCCTGGAAAGGTCTTGCCCCCTTCGCTGCCCACGAGATTGGTGAGCGTGACGTAGACGCCGTGCTCGTCGGCCATGTCGCGAATCAGCCGGTCCCACCGGCTCACGCTCGCCGGACCGGGGACGCCGTCGGACTTGGGCGCTACGCCCCGCGCCGGCGGCGCGGCACAGACGAAGATGACCTGCGCGCCGTCGAGCGCGGCAATCGTGCCGGTCATGCTGTGCCAGACGTCTTCGCAGACGAGCATGGCCGCGCGTCCCCATGGCGTATCGAACGCCCGCACCTCGCGGCCGCGCTCGACGAACCGCTCCTCGTCGAACAGCCCGTAGGTGGGGAGAAACACCTTGCGGTGGACGTGATGAATCTCGGGCTCGCCGCTGCCGAGCGTCACGTACATGGCGCTGTTGTACAACTTGTTATTCCAGATTTCGTAGAACCCGATCGTCACGTCGAGCGTGGACGGCGACGTGACGGCGTCGCGATAAGTCGCGTCGAGATCCCGCGCCAACGCGCCCGCGGTCAACGCATTGTCGCGCGTGCCGCCCTCCAGGAAGTAGCCGGTCAGCGCGCTCTCGGCGAGCGCGAGCACGGTGGGCCGAGGCTGGAGCTGGTCGACCTGGGCGAACACCGCCCCGAGCCGGCGCAGGTTGCCGGCGTAGTCGGCCTTGCGCGGGGCGAGCTGGGCCAGGGCGACGTGGACGAGAGGGGGCATGTCTATAAGAGTAAGGCGGACGCGTGAATGCGTGGAGGGGTGAACCCTGAACGCCCCCCGATCGTCCTAGAACTGGCGATATCTTGTTGGGTATCAACGATAGGGGCGCGTGGGGGGAGATCCCTCGACCGCGCTCGGCATGACAACGCTCAGATTTCCACCGGAGTCCGTACGTGATGGTTCGTGTTACCGGGTTCAGCACTCTGCTCGTCCTTTTGGCCGCCGGCGCGAGCGCGCAGCAGCCCGCGGCGTCCACGGGGGAAGCGTGGCAGATCGTGCAGCTTCCCCAATCGTCGCTCGTCTATGCGCGCGACGGCTCGCTCATCGGCGAGATTGGGCGCGAGATGCGCACGAGCGTGTCGCTCAAGTCGCTGCCCGGATACGTGGGCAAAGCGTTCGTGGCGGTGGAAGACCAGCGCTTCTACCAGCACGACGGCGTGGACATGATCGGCGTGCTCGGCGCGATCAAGGGCAAGGTGCTGGGCGAGAACCGCGGCGGCGCGAGCACGATCACGCAGCAGCTCGTCGGCTACATGCATCCCGACCTGATCGACCGGCGGGACATCAGCTACACGCGCAAGCTTCACGAGCAGCAGGCGGCGCGCGAGATGGAGAAGCACTACAGCAAGGACGACATTCTCCAGGCGTATCTCAACCAGATCAACCTCGGTCGCGGCTGGTACGGCATCGAGGCGGGGTCGCGCCATTACTTCGGCCACCCGGCCTCGCGGCTCACCCTGGCCGAGGCGGCAACGCTCGCCGGCCTGCCCAAGTCGCAGCCGCAATACGATCCCATCGTGCACCCCCAAGTGGCGCTCGAGCGCCGCAACCTGATTCTGGCGAAGATGGTGGAGCAGGGATACATCCCGCCGTCCGTCGCCGAGAAGGCGAAGGCCGAGCCGATGGTCACCGCGCCGAACGCGGGAATGTCTGCCGCCTCGGGCTACTTCGTGGACGCCGTGCGGCAGCAGGCCGAGCGCGCGAACATTCCCGTGATGAACGGCGGCTACAAGATCTACACGACGCTCGATCCTGTATTGCAGCGCAGTGCGGTGACGGCGATCATCGACGGCACGAACAAGATCGAGGCGCAGAAGGGTTACAAGCATCTCACTCAGGCCTTGGCGAAGGGCCCGCAGAGCGACTACCTGCAGGCGATGGCCGTCGCGATCGATCCGTTCACGGGCGACGTTCGCGCGCTCGTGGGTGGACGCAACTACGCGCGCGCTCCGTTGAATCGCGCGGTCATCGCGCGCCGCCAGCCCGGGTCGTCGATCAAGCCGTTCGTCTACGCGAAGGCGATCGAGGACAGCATTCCGGCGAACGCGATCATTCCCGACAGCGCGCTGCACATTCCGCTGCCGACTGGCGAGGTCTACGAGCCCACCGAGATCGACGGAAAGTTCTGGGGGAACAACGTGTACCGCGACGGCCGGCCGACCGACGTGCTCATGACCATGCGCGAAGGGCTCATCCACTCGCGCAACATGGTGGCGATCCAGCTCGGCCAGCGCGCGGGAATGGATTCAGTCGCGGCGCTGTCGCAGCGGCTCGGCATCAGCCCGCCGATGGTGCCCGTTCCGGCGAGCGCGATCGGCGCGTCGGAGGTGCATCCGATCGATCTGGTGGCGGCGTACACGGTGTTCGCGAACAACGGCGCTGTCGTGCAGCCGCGCTTCATCACGCGCATCGACGACCTGTCGAACCGCGCCGTCTTCTCCCGTCCGCCGTCGACGCCGCAGCAGGTGCTCGACCCGCGCGTCGCGTTCATCGTGCGCGACATGCTGCGCGACAACACCGAACGCGGAAGCGGACGCCAGGCGCGCGACGCCGTACCCGACGAAGTTCCGATGGCGGGCAAGACCGGCACGACCAACGACAACCGTGACGTCTGGTTCGTGGGCGTGACGCCGGAGCTGGCGGTGGGCGTGTGGCTCGGCTTCGATCGTCCGAAGACGATCACCTCCGCCGCGGTGGGCGGCACGCTCGCCGCGCCGATCTGGGGCCAGATGGTCGGCCGTTCGTACGCGGGCCGCACGAGCGCCGGCTGGTCGCCGCCGCCGGAGGGTTTGGTCTACGCCGAGCTCGATCGCACCACCGGCGATGTCGCCACTCCGGCGACGCCGCCGGACAAGCGGTACGTAGAGTACTTCCTGCCCGGAACGGAGCCGGCATCGCTGCGGAACAATCCGTGGAAGGTTCCGCAGTGGGGACCGTTGTTCGTCGCGCCGAAGACGCCGAAGTAGCCGTCCGGCCGGGCCAAATCGCTGCTACTGCTCGAAGTCGAGGTTTGTCGGCGCCTTGGGCCTCGTCGCGTAGAACGCGCTCGGGTCCGAATCGATCGGCGTGTTCCCGGACAGCAAGTTCGTCGTCTGGCCCGAGGCCGGAATGACTTCGAACTTCATGTCGTCAACGGAAAATTGGCCGCTGCCGCTCATCAGGGCGCCGAACGCGATGCCCACCGCGTCGTTCGGGATGTCGAGAATGATCTCCACTTGTTGCCAGCCGGTGGTTCCGAGAAGTGGGCGCGTCGAGAAGTTGTCGAAGCCTTCCGTCACGCCCACCCCGTCGACGCGCATCCACAATCCGATGTCGGCTCCCTGCGCGTTCGTGACGCGTACGAACGCCGAGAATCGAATGCGCTTACCGAGGTAGTTGGCCGCGCTGAGAAATTGGCCGACGCCGATGAAGCGGGCGCGATTCGTGTCGCTCCCCGCCATCGACAGCGCGGCGTGTCCCCCGTGCACGGTGGCGTTGTCGAGCCCGAGCACGTACGTGAGAGTGTTCGTGCCGACGGCCGACCAGCCGGTGGGAAGTCCGGGGTGAATGTTCTGGATCGATGGCGCGGTCGTTGAGTCGCTCGAGCAGCCTGCGGCGGCAACAGCGGTGGCGGCGATGAGCGCGAACCTGGAGATACGCATGCGCGGACCCTCCACGAGGGAAGCCAGCGAAATACCGAATTGCATACAATAAGATCCGGCGTGGCCGTCGCAAGAGCGCAAAACGCCCGCGCATTCGCGCGGGCGTTTTGCCGTCCAAGAGGAGCTCGACAGGAGCGCAGCGACTCAGGCCACCAGCGTCTCCGCCTTCTCCTCCATCTTCTCCATCAACGTCGGCTGCGTCGTCACCGCCTCGTTCAACGGCACGAGCGCGATCTCGAAGACTTCGTCGAGCGTAGCCACGCAATGGAAGGTGAGCTGCTTGCGGACGTCCTCCGGAATGTCCTCCATGTCCGCCTCGTTGTCCTTCGGGAGAATGATCGTCGTGATGCCCGCGCGGTGTGCGCCGAGGACCTTCTCCTTGACGCCGCCGATCGGCAGCACTCGGCCGCGCAACGTGATCTCGCCGGTCATCGCCACGTCCTTGCGCACCGGACGTCCCGACATCGCGCTCACGAGCGCCGTGGACATCGTGGTGCCCGCCGACGGACCATCTTTCGGAATCGCGCCCTGCGGCACGTGAATGTGCACTTCGATCGAGCCGAGCCGGTCTTCAGGAATCTGTAATTTCGACGCGTGCGTCGCCGCATACGTCATGGCCGCGCGGGCCGATTCCTTCATCACGTCGCCGAGCTGGCCGGTGAGAATGAGCGAGACGTTCCCCCATCCGCTCACCTGCGTCTTGTCGTCGTCGCTCGAGCGCTGGCCGTAGCTGAACAGCCGGCGGATCGCCGCTTCGACGAACATGATGTCGCCGCCCGCCGGCGTGTAGTACATGCCCGTCGCGACGCCCACTTCGTTCATCTCGTTGGCGTGTTCCGGGTGCACCCGCGGCCGGCCGAGCAACTGGCGCACTTCCTCGGCGTCGATCTTTCCGTCGGCGATGACCTTGTTGTCACCGCCGGCGATCAGGCGCGCCACCTTTCTGGTGACCGCTCCGATGCGCTGCTCGAGCTGTCGAACGCCCGCCTCGCGCGTGTACTTCGAGATCACCGCCATCACCGCGTCGTCGGTGAACGACAGGTTCTTGTCGCCGAGCCCCGAATCGTCGAGCTGGCGCGGAATGAGATACTTCTTCGCGATCTCGGCCTTCTCCCGCTCGGTGTAGCCGGCGAAGTCGACGACCTCCATGCGGTCGAGCAAAGGACCAGGGATGTTCTGGAGAAAATTCGCGGTCGCAATGAACAGCACTTCGCTCAGGTCGAACGGTATTCCCAAATAGTGATCGGTGAAGCTGTCGTTCTGCGCGGGATCGAGCACCTCGAGCAGCGCGCTCGACGGATCGCCCTGATACGACGTGCCGAGCTTGTCGACTTCGTCGAGCAGGAAGACGGGGTTCTTGGTTCCGCCCTGCTTCATTCCCTGGATGATGCGGCCTGGCATTGCACCCACGTAGGTGCGGCGATGCCCGCGGATGTCCGCTTCGTCGCGTGCGCCGCCGAGGGCCACGCGCACGTACTGGCGGCCGAGCGAGCGGGCGATCGATTTCGCGATCGATGTTTTGCCGACGCCCGGCGGACCGACGAACAGCAGAATGGGTCCCTTGGCCATGGCGCGCGCCTTGGCCTCTTTGGGATCGGTGATCGGCTTGTCTTCGGACGCGCTGTTGCCCAGCTGCGGCGTCGCGTCTTCCTTCGTCGCCTTGAGCTTGGTGATCGACATCTCGCCGGTCTGCTTCAGCTCGTTCTCCATCTGCTGCGCGCGAAGCTGGCGCACAGCGAGGAACTCGAGCACTCGGTCTTTTACGTCCGGAAGCCCGTAGTGGTCTTCGTCGAGCACCGTCTGCGCGTGGCTCAAATCGAGGTTGTCGTCCGACCGGTTGCTCCACGGCAGCTCGGCGATCCACTCCAGGTAGGTGCGGATGACCTGCGCCTCCATGGACTCGCGCCCAGACCGCTCGAGCCGGCCCAGCTCGCGCTCGACTTCCGTGCGCGCCTCCTTGGGGAGATCGAGCTTGTTCAACTTCTCGCGAAGCTCGGTCATCTCTTTCGACTGATCGTCGTCGCCGAGCTCCTTCTGGATCGCCTTCATCTGCTCGCGGAGGTACATCTCGCGTTGCCGCTCGCCCAGCTCTTCCTGGACCTGCGACTTGATCTCCTCCTGCATCTCGAGCATGCCGATCTGTTTTTGGACGTGCACGAGCACGCGGCGCAGGCGCTCTTCGACGCTCAGCGTCTCGAGCAGGCCCTGTTTCTCGGCTGGCTGGAGCTCGATGTAGCCGGCTACGAGATCCGCGAAGCGGCCTGGATCGGTGACGGCGTCGAGAACTTGATGCACGACCTCTTCTGGGAGGCCGCGGCGTTCACCGAGCTCTGCGGCACGCTCTCGGAGCTCTTTATGGAGCGCGACGAAGCTGGGGTCGTCTTCGTTGACCGGCTTCATCTCCTCGACCGGCATCACGACGGCGCTGAGGTAGCCTTCGGTAGTCGTATACTGGAGCGCGGTTGCTCGCTGCTCGCCCTGCAGGAGGAGCTGAACGCCTCCGAGGCCGCGTTGAATCTGGCCGATGCGCGCGATGACACCCATGGAGTACAGGATGTCCGGCGTCGGCTCGTCGGTGTTGTCGCGCTGCGCGACGGCGAAGACCAGGCGCTCTCCTTTGAGCGCGGCTTCGATGGCGCGAAGCGTTCCCGGGCGTCCCGCGGCAATCGGGGCCGTGAGTCCGGGGAAAATGACAGTTCCCCTCAGGGGGAGAACTGGAAGGGTCTGGCGTTGTGCCATGGGATTTCCAAGAAAGAGAACGCGCAGCGGTAGTGCTTCCGCCCGTCGCACACTTTATTCCACCGTTGGCCGTGACCGCCTAACTGCTGTCCGACATGAAGTTACGACCACATGGGTGTTAGGGGGAGCGAGAGCGCATATCGCGGGCTCACCCAAATGCGTCACGCTGGCAGCAATCTCGGGCACGCTTCGGCGCGGATGTCGGTGACACTGCCGCTCCGGCGTGCGTCCTTTCCGTAGCATTCGACGTATGCTAAAATGCGTCATCCCCGCCTTCCCGCCATGAACCCGAGCTAATCGCTTGTCGGATTCCGTCGCACCATCTTCGGATTCGGAGCTGCGCACGCATGTCGAGCGCGTTCTCAGCCCGCTGTACGAGCTGGACTGCGAGATCGGTCGTGGGGGCATGGGCGTGGTCTATCGCGCCAAAGATCGGCGACTGAAGCGGATCGTCGCCATCAAGGTGCTGCCGCCGGAGCTCGCGTTCCGCAGCGAGATCAAGACGCGCTTTCTGCGCGAGGCCGAGACCGCGGCGCAGTTGAATCATCCGAACATCGTGGACATCTACGCCGTGGACGAGACGGAGAACATCGTCTACTTCGTGATGGCGTACATCACGGGCGACAATCTCGCCAAGCGGGTGCACGACCACGGGTCGCTCTCGGTGGACGAAACGCGCCGCACGCTGCGCGACGTGGCCGACGCACTCGCCTACGCGCACGAGCGCGGCGTCATCCACCGCGACATCAAGCCGGACAACATCCTCATCGACCAGCAGAGCGGCCGGCCGATGGTCACGGACTTCGGCATCGCGCGCGCGATCAGCGAAGGCGACTCGCGGCTCACGGCCACGGGCATCGCCATCGGCACGCCCACGTACATGAGCCCCGAGCAGGCGGCAGGCGAGCGCACGATCGACGGACGCAGCGACTTGTACTCGCTCGGCATCCTCGGCTACCAGATGCTCACGGGCGAGCCGCCGTTCATCGCCAACAGCACGCCGGCGATTCTCGTCAAGCACATCTCCGAGCGCCCCACGCCGGTGGAGCAGCGCCGCGCCGACGTGCCGCAGGATCTCGCGCGCGTCATCATGACGCTGCTCGAGAAAGATCCGGCGAACCGTTTTCCCACGGCAACGGCGGTGGTGACGGCGCTCGATACCGGGCGCATGCCGCACATCGAGCGCGCGCCGTCGTCGTACCCGGCGGACAATCTGCCGGCGGAGCCGCCGCGCCGTTCGTCGTCGACGCCATACGCGGCGGCGCGCACGGAAGATCTCTATCCGGCCACGGGACCCACGCCGGAAGAGTGGCGGAGGTGGGAAGCGGTGCCGGTGGTGAAGTTCCGCCGGAAGCTGGCGCCCTATCTCTTCGTGAACGGCGTGATCGTCATCGCGTCGACCGTCGGCTCCACCGATTTCTTCGGCGTGACGGTGCTCTGGAGCATCTTTCTCGCGTTCCGCTACGCGAAGCTCTGGGCCGACGGCTACGACTGGCGCGACGTCTTCCGCCAGCCGCGCGATCGCGACCTGATCGACGTGGCCGACGATTTCCTGACGTACATGCGCGCGGTGATGAACCGCGATCAGCGCAAGGCGATGCGCGAGCAGCGCCGTGCGCGGCTCGGCCGCACCGGCAACAATCGCACGGCGCTGCCGCCGATCTCCGGCGGCTCGTCGAGCGACGACGTCGTGCGAGTGGCCGGCAACTACGGCGACCGTATCCGCCGCGCCGAGGCCGATCGCGACGAGATCCTCCGGCTGCTCGAGCGTATGCCGTCGGCCGAGCGTTCGCGTATTCCCGACGTCGGCCGTTCGGCGGACAAGCTCGCGGAAAAGGTGAAGTATCTGGCGATCGCGCTGTCCGATCTCGAGCGCAGCGTGGCGCCGGGCGGAGCCGAGGCAGTCGAGTCGGAGATCTCCCGTCTCGAAGGCGCGGCGAACCCGCTCGACGAATCGGGAAGCGACGAGCGGGTGCGGCGTCTCGCATTTCTCAAGCGGCAACGCCGCGCGCTGGCCGACGTTGCCGGCCGGCGCGACGCGGTGGCGGCGAAGCTCGACACCTGCGTGGTCGCGCTTCAGAACGTGAAGCTCGATCTCATCCGGCTGAATGCCGGATCGCAGACGCCGCAACACATCACGTCCCTGGCGATGGACGCGCTCAATCTCGCCGACAGCGTGGACAGCGCGCTGTACGTGGGCGACGAGATGGGGCGCAATACCGGCACGCGACCGGCGAGTCGACCGGCCGCGCGGTAGCGCGTTGGTGAGCGCGGCGTCACGGTGAACGACTACCTGCGCGACCGCGTCACGGTGGCCGTCGGCGACCAGTATCTCGTCGAGCACGAGATCGGTCGCGGCGGAATGGCGGTGGTGTACCGGGCGATGGATCTCCGGCTGCACCGGCCGGTCGCGATCAAGGTGCTGCCCCCCGACCTCGCCTTCAACGGCGACGTGCGGACGCGGTTCATCCGCGAGGCGCAGACGGCGGCGCAGCTCAACCATCCGAACATCGTGCCGATCTACAGCGTCGACGACAGCGACGGCGGCGCGCTCACCTATTTCGTGATGGCGTTCGTCGACGGCGAAAGCCTCGGCGTGCGGCTGGCGCGCGAGGGCGCGTGGCCGGTCGACAAGACGGTGCGTGTGCTGCGGGACGTCGCCGACGCATTAGCGTATGCTCATGCGCGCGGCGTCGTGCACCGCGACATCAAGCCGGACAACATCCTGATCGACCGAGCGAGCGGGCGTCCCCTCGTCACCGACTTCGGGATCGCCCGTGCGGCGGCGGGGGAAACGCGGCTCACCGTGACCGGCGTGGCGGTGGGCACGCCGGCGTACATGTCGCCGGAGCAGGCGCTGGGCGAGCGCGAAATCGATGGGCGCAGTGACTTGTACTCGCTGGCCGTTGTCGGCTATCACATGCTCGCCGGCGACACGCCGTTCAAGGCCGGCAACACGCCGGCAATGCTGGTGAAGCACGTGTCGGAGCGGCCGCGTCCCATTCGCGAGCGTCGCCCGGAAACGCCGGCGTACCTCGCCGTGGCGATCGATCGCGCCTTGGCCAAGCGGCCGGAGGATCGCTGGTCGGATGCCGCGGAGTTTCGCGACGCAATCGACGGCGCGCAGCAATCGTCGCGCAACCGGCGCTCCGAGCCGCCGTCACCTCCGCCGGCGGTGCGGCCGGTGATTCACCCGATTCAACCGATCCAACCAATGCCGCCGCTCCCGGCGTTGGGCGTCGAGCGCTACGCGCAGCCCGCGTCGTCGCCGGCGCCATTTCCCGCGCCGCCGCCAGGCTTGAGCCGAAAGGAGCTCAAGCGATGGTACCGCGCGCAACGCCGATGGGGCGCGGAGCAGATGGTGATCGGGCTGCGCATTCCGCATGGCTACGACGAGCGTCCGATCGAAGATCGGGTGATTGCCTTTCGGCGAAGTGTGGTCACGTTCGCGGTAATCACGCCGATGTTGTTGGCGATCAACGCGGGAATTGGCGGCGCTCCGTGGTTCTTCTTTCCCGCTGGAATCATGTTCCTGAGCATGCTCAGGAAGGGCGGCTCGATCTGGTCCGACGGCATCGGCCCGCTGGAGGCGTTCTCGAAAGGAATTCGCACGAAGCTGCGCGCCCAGCGCGGCGCTGCGCCGCTGGGCAGCGGCGCACAGCCTGCACCGCCGCTTGTGCTGCAAGCGTCGCGGTCGCCCGAGCAGCTCGCGGGTGAGTTGGCGGCGCGCGAGATCCTTGCCGGTCCGCACGGCGAGGCGGTGCGCCGCGCCGCGGCCGATCGCGCCATGATGCGCGACATCGTGGCGGCGCTGCGTCCGGTGGAGCGGGAGATGATTCCCGACATCGAGCCCACGGTGAACGCGCTCACGGAGCGCGTCGGCGCCCTGGCCACGACGCTCCACCGCCTCGACGCCGACGTGTCCGGTGCCACGCTCGGCGCGCTCGACGGCCGCATCGCGTCGCTGGGCACGGAGCCGGACACGGCGGAACGCGAGCGGCGCATGTCGCTGCTGCAGCGCCAGCGGTCGTCGCTCCACGACCTGCTCGAGCGCCGCCGCTCGCTGGCGAATCAGCTCGAGAGCGCCGGGCTGATGTTACAGAACTTGAAGCTGGATTTGCTCAAGCTGCGCTCATCGGGAATCGGCTCGGCGATCGAGGATGTGACGAGCGCGACGCAGGAGGCGCGAGCGCTGTCGAGGGACATCGGGAATCTGGTGGAGGCGTCGGAGGAGCTGAAAAAGCTGTAGGCTCGCTGTGCTCGCAACTCGCGCTTCAACAGCGCCCACGCGAGCTAGCGAGCCAACAGCCCGGCGATCACATCCGCCACCTGCCGCGGCGCCTCTTCCGGCGTGAAGTGCTTCATCCCCGGCAGCACCTCGAGCGTCGCCTTGGGAATCGCCTGCTGCAGCCGCCGCGCGATGGAGATCGGAATGACGCGATCGTTCTGCCCCCAGACGATTGCCGTGGGGGCTCTCACGCTCGCGAGGTCGACCGCGATGTCCGTGGTCTCGCCGCTCGTGAGCGCACGGATGTGCGCGACGAGCGCGTCGCGTCCGTCGGGCCCGGCGAAGGGACGGAGATAGAGATCGAGCGAATGCGCGGCGCGGGCGGGATCGGAGTAGCCGCGAAGGAGATCGCGCCGCAGTACCGCGACGAGCGCTTCGACCGGAAGGAATTGCGCGAGGGGAAGCGCCGCGCGGGCGATGCGGGCTTCGAAGGTGGGCCAACGATCGAAGCCCACGCTGTCGACGAGACAGAGCCGCGACACACGCTTGGGCTGGCGCACGGCGAGCGACTGCGCGATTCCCCCGCCGATACCGTGTCCCACGATGCAGGCGCGCTCGATCTGCAGCTCGTCGAGCAGATGCACGACGCGGCCGGCGTGCGCGAGCAGATCGACGCGACGGCCCAAGGGACGATCGCTGCGCCCATAGCCGAGGAGGTCGAGCACGACCACGCGATGGCCGGCCGGTATGAGCGGCACGACGTCGCTCCACAGGTGGCTCGAGGTCGGAAACCCGTGGAGGAATACGACGGGCTCGCCGGCGCCACGGGTGCCGGCGGCATAGTAGTACAGGCGCGTGCCGTTCAGGTCGAGGAACTCACCGCGCACGCGTGATCCGGTCGCTTGGCTCGCTTGGCTCGCTTTGCATGGGCGCCGCAAGATGTGGCCGCCCGGGCCGCAACGCAACGCGGGCCGCCACGATGGTGGCGGCCCGCGAAGAATTGCTGCTGAACTGCGGAGCTACGGTCGAACCCGGATCAGCTTGTAAGCTGTGGAACGCTTAGAGGCTGACGGGGGGACGGCCACGGCCCTGCGGCATGGCGGCAACGTTGGCGTCGAACTGCTTCTTCTGTTCGTCGGTCAGCACGGCCTTGATCGCGTCCGTGCGGGCCTTGTTGTTCTCGGTCATCTTCGTGCGCGCGTCGGCGTCACCACCGCGAGCGGCTTCCATCAACGGCGCGTTCTTGTCGGCGAACGCCTTCGTGATCGAATCGACCTTCGCCTTCTGGGCGTCGGAAAGCGTGATGTCCTTCATCATGGCAGCCATGCCGCCGCCGCCGCCACGACGACCACCCTGCTGCTGCGCGTCCTGCGCCTTGGCAACCGTGGTCACGACCGTGAACATCGCGGCCGCCATCATCGCCATCTTGATCATTTTCTTCATTGCTTGTGCCCCCAAAGGAGTGTGGAGTTATCCGTCGTGCGCACATCAGACGCGTGCCTGGGCACCATTACCGCAGGACTGCGACATCAGCTACGGGTGCGCCAAGACCCGCGCAACGACAAGCTTTGCGGGCGCAACAACTTAGTTGTCGCCCTCTAGCGCAAAGAATCAAAAGAGCTATCCTTACCCGCGTTTCAACTGGACGGCTTCAGCGGTGACAGACCCGTCCCGTAACTCAGGCCCGCAAAGAGCGACTTAGTGACCCTGCCGCCCTCGCCTTCGAGCCCCATAGCTCCCGTTCAGCCACCGACCCCGGTCGCGGCGCTGCCGTCACTGCCGATCACCTTTCCGCTATCCTGGCTCATGGATCACGCGGCGGCACCGATCAAGTACCGCGCGATCACCGATGTGGCCAGGCTTCCGAGTTCGATCAACGAACGGGTCGCATCTCTTCCCTTTACGCATCGCCCCGCGCTGACGTTGGCGATGACGCAGCAACCGGACGGGACATGGAATCACTCCATGCTCTCGCTCCCGTCCGCTCGCGCGGAGTACTTCGAGGGAATTGGAACAATCAACGCCGCGCGGCGCTTGCTCGAGTACGGATGGGACAAAGACACCCCGCCGCTCACCCACGCGCGCCGTATGCTGTTCCGGCTTCTCGCCGAAGATCAGGATCCCGACTATCTGTTCGAGCTGGGCGGCAAGAACGCTGCGGACGACGACATGGCCCGGCGCGCCCGTGCGATTCTGCGCGAAGCCGCCGCGGCGACGCTCGCACAGGCAGGCTACGAAGGTGATCCGCGGTTGCGCGGCGCAGCGCGCCGCATCATCGAGCGCGTCGCCGGATATCTGCGCTCGCCGCTCGCGCAAAAGCCGTTCGTGCGCCTGGGGAATCAGCACGTGCTGCCGCAGGAAGCGGCGCCGCCGTCGGTGTACGCGCTGCACATGCTCGCGTACATGCCGTTGTTCCGAAACGAGCATCACGACGCGATGGCCGTGTTGTATCACCATCTGTCGCAGCCCGTGCCGCGCCAGGAGCCGATGCAACTGTGCGGCAAGAGGGTCATCGCGCAGCCGCACCTCGTGCTCGGCGACTTGCTTCCCAATCGCAACGCCGCCGACGCCGACGTGGTGCTCTCGGTCGCCTGGTTGGAGCTCATGGCGCGGTTGGGCTTTCTGCGCAAGAACGACAACTGGAGTAAGCTGTACGAGCGCTTTCTCGACGATCGCGACGCGCAGGGGGTTTGGCATCCGCACAAAGGACTCAGTGCGGCGCGCAGCGCGAACCCGTTCCTCTGGCCGATGTACCCGCTCGAGGATCATCACACGGGCGACGAGCGCTGGACCGACGTGACGTTCCGGCTCGGATTGATCGGACGGTTGAGCGGGCGGACGATCGACGTCGTCTGAGGGCGCGCCGGCACCTCAGTATGCGTCGTCCTCTCGCCACGTCCGAGCTGTTTCCCGCTGGGAACCCGGACATCTCCGCGCGCTTCGTCGAGCTGTCGACCGGCGTGCGGGTGCGCGTTGCCGAGAGCGGGCCGCGCGACGGAAAGCCGCTGGTGATGCTGCATGGATGGGGCGGGTCGCTGTACATGTTTCGTCATGGCCTCACGCTGCTGCCGCCCCTCGGTATTCGCGCGATCGCGGTGGACCTGCGCGGCTATGGGCTCTCGGACAAGCCGCACGCGCGCGGCGCGTACACGCTCGACGCGTACCTCGCGGACCTCGACGCGTTGCTCGACGCGCTGGAGCTTCCGCGCACGGCTCTGATGGGGCAGTCGATGGGCGGCGCGGTGGCGCTGCACTACGCGTTGCGCCATCCCGCGCGCGTCACGCGCCTGGTGTTGGTCAATCCCGCGGCGCTCGTGCCGATCGTCTATCCGACGTTGTTGCGCGCCACGCCGCGCGGAATCGCGCGCTTGGTGCGCGAGCGCTTCGTTCCACGATCTCTCATTGGTCTCATCATGCGCCGGATCGCCTACGGCGACGCCTCGCGCGTCACCGAGCGCGACATCGACGAATACTGGGCGCCGGCGAAGCTCGCGGGCTACGTGAATGCGGCGCACGCGGCGCTGCACGAGTTCGACTGGCGACCCGTGACCGGCGAACAGGCCGCGTCGTTGGCGGTCTCGACTTTAGTCGTCTTGGGCATGCGTGACCGCCTCATTCGGCGTGCACGCGCGAGCGCCGAACGGCTGCGCGGAAGTCGCGTTTACGAGATGGATGGCGGACACTGCGTGAACGAAGAGCACCCCGGCGAGTTCTACCGCGTGGTGGGTGGCTTCGTTCGGTAGCTTTAAGCGCCACAACGAGTTAAATTCAAGGTTGCATGCCGCGGCAGGGGGCGCCAATTGGGCGAACCGCCGGTACCGTCGCGGACACGGGGGACGACGCGCAGTGATGCGCGGGCCGCAACGCCCCTTCGTGCAGCGGAGCCAGCACGCAACGGGCTTCGCGAGATCGCCGGGCGCGCCCTCTGCTCGCCGGGCACATTTCGAAGGCACTGGTCCTGGGGTGGTCCCAGGTCGCGGCCCCGGTGCGCAGCGATGGGGATCATGGCGACAGAGTCAACTGAAGTAGAACAGGCCGCGGACGTCGAGCAGCGCACGTTCGCGGAGATGGGCCTCCACTCGACGGTCCTCCAGGCAGTGCGGGACGCGGGATACGAAACGCCGACGCCGATCCAGGCACAGGCCATCCCGCTCGTGATGAAAGGGCGCGACGTGATGGGCCTCGCGCAAACGGGAACGGGCAAGACCGCCGCCTTCACGCTTCCCATCGTCGACCGTCTGGTCGACGGCCCGCGACGCACGCGGGCGCTCGTGCTCACGCCGACGCGCGAGCTGTGCGTGCAGGTGGAGGAGAGCGTGCAGAAGTACGCCAAGCACTCCGAGCTCAGCGTGCTCTCGGTGTACGGCGGCGTTCCGCTCGACCCGCAGGAGAAGCGGCTCCGCGCCGGCGTCGACATCGTGGTGGCCACGCCGGGACGGCTGATCGACCACCTCGAGCGGCAGAATGTGGTGTTCGACGATCTCGAGGTGCTCGTGCTCGATGAAGCCGACCGCATGCTCGACATGGGCTTCGCGCCGCAGATCAACCGCATCATCGCCGACGTGCCCAGCTACCGGCAGACGCTGTTGTTCAGCGCGACGATGCCGCCGGAAGTGGAGGCGCTCGCCCGTAAGTATTTACGAAAGCCGGTGGTGGTGCAGGTAGGACGCCGCTCGTCGGCGGCGAGCACGGTGACGCACGCGGTCTATCCGGTGCCGCGCGATCGCAAGAGCGCGCTGCTCGCGCAGCTGCTGAAGGCGGAGGCGCTCGACTCGGTGCTCGTCTTCACGCGCACCAAGCACGGCGCCGACCGCGTGGTGCGGCATCTCGAGAAGGAAAACATCGAGTCGACGGCGATGCACGCCGACAAGACGCAGCCACAGCGCACGCGCGCCCTCCAGGACTTCAAGAGCGGCAAGGTCCGCGTGCTCGTGGCGACCGACATCGCTCAGCGCGGGCTCGACATCTCGGGCATCACCCACGTTGTGAACTACGACGTGCCGCAACAAGCCGAGGACTACGTCCACCGCATCGGCCGCACCGGCCGCGCGGCCAAGGAAGGCGACGCCTTCACGTTCATGGCGCCCGACGAGATCGCGATGGTGCGCCAGATCGAGCGGGTGATCGGGCAACCGATTCCGAGAATTTCGGTTCCGGGGTACGATTTCGGGACGGTTGCAGCGGACTAACTAACTGCGGCTAACGCCGGCAACAAACGACAAGCGCGGACCTAGTGCGAGAATCTCTCTCGCTAGGTCCGCGCTGTCTTTTTTGTGTCCGCGTTTGTGCAGTTCTAATGCGCGCTCTTATCAGGCGGCGCCACGACGATCAGGCCGACGTCGCCGTTGAAGCTGTCGTGCATCGTTGGCGTGCCCGGCGGGGCCATCCACGGGCCGCCGTCGACGCGGACGTTGATCTGGTGCATGCCGTAGGAGAGGGGCACCGACAGCTCCCACAGATCGCGCCCGCGGCGCACGAGAGTGAGCGGGCTCCAGTCGCTGAAGTCGCCCATCACGTCGACCGTTTCGACGCCCCCCACGTGGATGATCAACTTGTGCATGCCCGTGGGCAGCGCATGCATCTCGAAGCCCTTCACGAGCGTGGCGCGCGGCAGTGAGACGGGTACGCCGCCCTTGTTGATCGGCCAGTAGGCGAGCTCGATACCCGCCATGCCGTAGCTTCGCGCGGGAATACCGCGAAGAGGCAAGGCCGGCTGGCGCCCGCCGCCGCCGACGAGGGCGATGCGGTCGTTGAGCCAAATCGTTGCCGTGCCGGACGTCCAGCGCTTGGAGTCCGGGGTGACGTCGTACGAGTCGCCGAAGCGGTAACCCGTTGCGGCCGTGAGCTCGAGCGCGCCGAGCTCCCAGCGAATCGAGCCTTCGAGATCGTTGAAGCGCGATTGGCGCTCGCACGCACCCGTGCCCGGCGTCTCCGTGAAGAGGGCGCGCACGGCGATGTTCGCCGCGGGCGCCACCGGCGATGCGCAGGACAGCGAGGCGCTGCCCGTGTCGTTCACCGACGCGATCTTCGTGAATGAGAAGTTCGTGAACGTCGCCGTCATGGTGGCGGTGCCGAACTTCGCGAGCGCGTCGCCGAGCTTGGCCCACGCGCCGGCGTCGGTCACGCTCGCTTGCGACGCCACGGCCACGCGCCACGGCCGGGCCACACCGCCGCCCAGCCACACGCCGCCATGCTCGTGGAAGAGCACGTGCACGCGCGTCTGGACGTCCACCTGGTCGGTACCGAGCGAGCGGTCGTCGATCGCGCGGCTGGCGTTGCCGATCATCTCCGCGCGCACGCCGTACACGGTGGGCGACGTGAAGGTGCCGGTGACGATACCGTCGGCGAGTTGGAGATTTTGTTCGGAGATCAGCGCCGATCCGCGCGCGCGAAGCGTGGCGTGCGGCAGCTCGAACTGGACAGTGGGCGCGAGGCGAATCGCGCTGAAGGGAAGCGCGCCATCAGACACCGTGTACTGTCCCGCCTCGATCTTGGAGACGAGTTGCGCTGCAAGTACCCGCGGAACGGGAACCAGCAGCGCCACAGCAAACAAAAAGACAGCGACCTTCCGCTCGTTCATGTCACCTCGAGCTTTGGTTCTCCTGCCCTTCGGGCGGCGTGACCTTGTTGGCTGTCGGCCGACCGGGGGTCTCCCGGATCCGGTTCTGGAACGCAGCACCCGGATTCAACCCTTTGAGTATGTCGGATTGAACGTTGTTCCACAACCCATAGAAGGTGGCATCGTCGGCGCCGTCCTGCCAGAGCTTGGTGATGGCTGAGGACGCTTCCTCGCTCGGAACACCGCGCGTGATCAGGTCGGCCCAGATCGTAAATGCCTCGAGATCGTTCCGGTTCTGCTGGCGCGCCTTGAACGGAGCGAGCTGGTTCGGCTTGGCGCCGGCGTAGAGCACCGAGGCCCCGGCCTTGAGCTCCTCGCCGCCGACCGATCCCAGAATGGCGTGCGCCGTCTTGAGCAGATTGAACTTTTTCCGGCATTCGACCACGATCCGCTTGCCGTCGACCTTCAGCGCGATTCCCTGCAGCGCGGTGGACCGCAGATAGTCCGAGGGGAGCCCGAGCGTGTTCGCCGAGTCGATCAAGAGCTCGACGGCGAACTTGCTACTGGGGTCGAGCTTGGAGAGTGGATCGGGATCCTGGGCGACGGCGGGCAACGCGCCGGACAGGACGAGCGCGACGGCTCCCCAAAGCAGCGAGAGCGACGGGCGACGGGACGCACCACGGGAAACACAGGTCACAGCGCGGATCCTCTGCGAACAAGCTTGACGGAATTGGCATGGCCGAACCCGTCATCGGGTGCTAATGGTGCGCTTGGATCGGCACTCCAGGATCCGTCAACGACGAACGAGTACAAATGCCGGCCCGCCGAGAGCGGCAGCTCCACGGTCCAAACGGCGCCGTTCGGCGCGCGGACCAGCGGCGTCTTCGTCGAGTCCCATCCGTTGAAATCGCCAACCACCGAGACTTTCCCAGCCTGCGGCGCAACGAACACGAACTTGACGACGGTGTCAGAAACCGGGAGCTGCGTTTGCGGCACAACAGCTATCGGAGATAGCCCGACGGGCAAGCCGCCGTCCCGGTTATGTACGAAGCCGCCGGCGAGCACACCGATGCCGACGAGGCCGGCCGCGATCAACGCGCTGCCGGCGGGAGATAGGCGGAACGCGCGCGGCTCGAGCACCCGCTCCCAGAGACGCGGCCGGCGTTGCGGCAGCGGCTCGGCGCGGACGGACGCCATGATGCGATCGCGCGCCGCCTGGTCGGTGACGACCGGGCGCCGCGCCTCGCGGGCGATCCATTCCACGTATGGGTCCAATTCCGAGTCAATCATTCTTGATCCGCTCCCAGCGTTCACGCAGCCGGTCACACGCGCGCTTCACCCTCATCTTCAACGCGGACACGCCAACGCCGGTGAGGGCGGACATCTCCTCGTAACTCATCTCTTCGATGTGCTTCAGCAAGAACGCTTCCCGCAACAACGGGTCCAATTCGTTCAACACCCGCTGGACAAACTCCTCATCTTCGCCCGACCAATTCGGCGTGCGATCCGGCGCATTCAGCAGCAGCGCTTCTTCCCGCACAAACACCCGCTCACGATGCGATCGGCGCGCGGCCACACTCCGGCACTGGTTGACCAGAATCCGGTAGAGCCACGCGCTGAATCGATCACGTTCCTGGTATCGGTTGAGTGCCCGATACGCGCGAAGAAACGTCGCTTGCAACGCATCTTCCGCGTCGTCGCGGTTTCCCAACATCCGAATCGCGAACCGCGCACAGCGATCGTAGTACCGATCGACCAGCGCGGCGTAAGCGTCAACGTCGCCCGCCAGCACGCGTTGAACGTCGGCGGCATCGTCGCTCATGTCCTTAGCTATAACCCACCCCCCTCGCGCGAGCGTCACATTGAGCTGTGACTCGTGTCACTCCCGGAAGGTATTTAGGCGCGCGAGCCGCGGCCATCGGCGACGGCCCAATCCGCTCAACCGAAGTGAATTGAACGGGTTAAGCCGAACGGCTCACCGCCGCCCGCCGCCGCTCACCACCGCACTCGGCCCATCCGCGACATAGTGAGCGTGTCGGCCAGCGCACCGCGCCGCACCGTCACGCTCAGATTCGACACGCCGTAGCCGAGTCCGCGAGCATCGTACACCGCGGAATCGCGGTTGGCTCCCAGGGCGATCCCATACATCGAGCGAAGGGCGCGGCGCCACACCGTGTGCCCCGCCGATCGCACCTCCAGCGTGCCGCCACTCGTGTCGAACACGATCGCCACCGTGGTGCGCCGCGCGATCGCCGCTTGGCGCGCCATCGAAAATGCCGCACCGATCTCCGCCACCGCGCCGCGGACGGACGCGCCGTCGCGCAGCGCCGCGAAGCGCGGCGCGACCAGCGCGAGCGACAGCGCGGCGATCGTCGTCACGACCATGAGCTCGAGAAGCGTGTAGCCGGCGCGGCGCATGCCGCAATTCACGCTCGACGCGCGCACGCTGCGTCATCATTTTGCGTTGGATCGCAACGTTCACCCTCAGCTCTCCGGCCATGCGCCTGTTTTCCACGCGCCTACTCGCAATCGTTTGCGCAACCATTTGCGCCACCGCGTTCGCCTCCGCCTGCGCCAATCCTCGCGCCGAGGCCAACACCGTGGCGGCGTTGAACGACGCGGCGAACGAGATCGGCGGTCTGAAGAACGACCTCGCCGCGCTCCAGACCGAGCTCGACTCGCTGCGCACCGTGGTGGCCAAGCAGGACACGACCATCGGCCACCTCGCCGCGGTCGCCAACGTGCCGATCACGAAGTAGCTGCGGGGCCGTCGCTATCTTTCGGGCACACTCATTTGCGCCCGACATACCATGACCATCACGATCGAATACTGCACGATGTGAAACTACGAGCCTCGCGCCGTCAGTTTGGCGGCGGAGATTCGTGCGCGATTTCCCGAGGCGGACGTGAGCCTGATTCCGTCCAAGGGCGGCCGGTTCGAAGTGCTGTCGAGCGGTCTGCCCATATTCGAGAAATCGAAACTCGGCCGGAAGCCCAAGCCGGGCGAGGTCGTGCAACTGCTCGAAGCCACGCGCCGGTAGTCCTCAGCCAGCACTCGACACCACATGCGAATCGCGATCTCCACCGGTGGGGGTGACGCCCCCGGACTCAACGCCGTCATCCGCGCCGCGGTACTCTCCGCGATCAATCGCGGATGGGAAGTCCTCGGCATCAAGCGCGGATTCGCTGGCCTCATGGGGGAAGACGAAGTCGTTCGTCTCACCAAGGACTCCGTGCGCGGCATCGCTCACCTGGGCGGAACGATCCTGCGCACCACGAGCCGCGGCAATCCGTTTCACTATCCGCGCAAGCAGGACGACGGCAGCATCGTCGAGGAAGATCGCTCCGACGAGCTGATCGCCAAGGCGAAAGAGCTGGGCATCGACGCGCTCATCTCCATCGGCGGCGACGGCTCGCTGACGATCGCGAAGCTACTGTGCGACAAGGGCATGAACATCGTGGGCGTGCCGAAGACGATCGACAACGACGTGAGCGGCACGATCACCACGTTCGGCTTCGACACGGCCGTCAACACGGCGCTCGAGGCGATCGACAAGCTGCACACCACCGCGGAGTCGCACGACCGCGTGATCGTCATGGAAGTGATGGGGCGTGACTCCGGGTTCATCGCGCTCCACTCCGGGCTCGCCGGCACCGCCGACGTGATCCTGATTCCAGAGATTCCCTACGACATCGAGAAGGTCGCCGAGAAGATCATGTCGCGCGACCGCGCGGGACGGCACTTCTCGATCGTCGTGGTGGCGGAGGGTGCATATCCCAAGGGTGGCACGGTGTCGTTGATCGGCGACTCGCTGCCTGGTGAAGCGCGCCGGCTAGGCGGTCTCTGCGAGCCGATCGCGCGCGAGATCCAGGAGATCACCGGCAAGGAGACGCGCTCGCTCGTCCTCGGCCATCTGCAGCGCGGTGGGCAGCCGACGGGCTATGATCGCCTGCTTGCCACGCGGTTCGGCGGGGCGGCGGTGCAGGCTATCGCGGACAAGAAGTGGGGCTATATGGTTGCGCTGCAGTCTCCGCACATCGTGGCCATCCCGATCGAGGAGGCGCTTCGCGAGCCCAAGCGTGTGGACCCCTCGCACGACGTCGTCATGACGGCCCGAGCGACGGGCATCAGCTTCGGCGACTGACCTTTTCCATTTGTGATCCGGGGCGCCGAGGCGTCTCCCTGAAAGGACACCCCATTCCGCGGCCACGGACACCGAAAGGCTGGCAATGTATACAGTGTTTCCTCTAAGTGGTTGGAATCGTTAGTCTTCCGACTGCGCCACCGACGGCGGAGGATGGCATTGGCCCTGCCTTGTACGGTATGCGTCGCCCGGTGTCCGGGGGGGCCGTAGATGGAGGTGTGATGAAGCTGCTCAACGTACTGCTGACATTCGGATTCGTCGTCGCCGCTGCCGCGCCCGCCATGGCGCAGGCAGGCGTGACGCAGAAGGATACCGCGAAGAAGACAGCCGTTCCGGCCGACGCCCGTCCGCCGAAGGGCATGTGCCGCATCTGGATCGACGGCGTACCCGCCGCGCAGCAGCCGGCCGCGACCGATTGTCCCACGGCGGTGAAGAATCGTCCGGCCAATGGCCGCGTGATCTTCGGCGACGATTACTCTGACTCGTCCAAGTCCAAGACCACCGAGAAGTCCAAGCTGCCGCCCGACGTGAAAGGGTTCACCGGCGTGAAGCCGCAGACGCCGCTGCTGCCGAAGCGACCGCCCTTGTAGCGTTGGGCGTTGGGCGTGGGGCGGTCCAGTTCCGGACGTCTGGGTAGTTTGTAGGGGTGAACTCTTCAAAGTCTGGCGGCTCGTCAAACGGCCCACGCCTCACACCGCCGCCCACACCGCCGCCCACACCACGCGCTCCGCGGACCGTTCGCGATCCGTATCTTCCCGATCACGAGTCCTTCATTCGCGCCGAGCCGCCTAGCGGTCGCGTGATCGTGATCGCGCCGACGCGCGCGGCGTGCGAGACGATCGAGCTCGCGGTGCAGCTCCACATCGAGACGTACCTCGAAAAGCACCACGGAGAACGCGTGCGCGAGCTCGCGCGCTCGGGCCGCGGCTTCGGGATCGTCGCCGGCACCGGCACGGGGAAGACGCTCGCCATTCGTCCGATCGCCGAGGAGATTCTCGGAACCAAGGAACTGAAGGTCGGCGTCGTGAACCGCGAGCGCGAGGCGACGCCCGAGACGCCGACGTGGAACGTCATCGTCGTCACCACCGGCATTGCGCGCCGGTGGTTCGAAGAAGGCGACATTCTCCCGACGGACACCATCGTCGTGGACGAGATCCACCAGACTTCGGCCGAGCTCGAGCTCTGTCTCGCGCTCGGCAAGCGAGTAGGCGCGCGCTACGTGTGGCTGTCGGCCACGGTGAATCCCGACTTCTACGCGAAGTATCTCAACTCCGCCGACGTGCTCGAGGTCTACGACTTCGATCCCGAGAAAGCCGCGGACGTGCGCGTGATCCGCAAACAGCCGCCGCAGTTTCTCGACGAGGCGTTTCTGCGCCAGCTCGTGAAGCAGAAGCGCGGCGTGGCGCTGTTCGTCCCCACGCGCCGCGGCGTGGAAGACGCGGCCGAGCACGTGCGACGCATGGCGCCGCGCGTGAACACCGCGTTCTATCACGGCGGCGAGCCGATCCGAATTCTGCGCCCCTTTCTCGAGGGCGGGGAGCAGAAGCCGTACTTTCTGGCGATGACCGCCGCGGGCCAGAGCGCGCTCAACGTGCGCGGGCTCGACACCGTGGTGATCGACGACAAGAAATTTTTCAACGCGATCGATCGCGGCCGCAACGTGCTCTCGCAGGAGCACCTCGGCGCGAACGAGATTCTGCAAATGGCGGGGCGCGTACACGGGCGCGTGGCCGGCGGCCGCGTGTTCATCCTCTCCGACCGCGACATCGAGTTCAGCGCGCTCAAGCCGACGGAGCCGGAGTTCCAGCTCGCCGGCGACTCGGAGCGCGTGGCAATGACCTGCGCCGCGCTCGGCGTGCGCGCGGACGAGCTCGAGCTGCCGGTGCCGCTCGACAAGCTGTCGTACCGCAAGGCGGTGGGGCTGCTCGAGGAGCGCGGCATCGTCGAGAACGGCCGGCTCACCGGGTACGGGCGGGCCGTGGAAGCGATGCCCGTGGACCGCGCCTGGGCGGAGCTGTTAGTAAACGCTGATGACGACCTGATGCCGTATCTCGCCGTCATGAGCTCCGTGGAGTCGCTGCACCGCATGACGCGCGAGGAACGCGACCTCGACGGCCTGGTCATTCCCGGCAGCGATCATCTCACGGCGTACAATCTCTACGCCGAGGCGTACGCGGTCGCCGGACACATGGGAAGCGTGTACGGCCTCCCGCGCCATCTGTTCGACGAGGAGAAGATCGAGCGATGGGCCGAGCGCCGCGGCGCGTTGGTGAAGTCGATCGAGGACACCGCGCTCGGAATGGCGAGCATCTATCGCTCGGTCGGGATCGCGCTACCCAATCGCATGCCGCTGGCGCGCGAGGACACGCTGCGGAGCTTCCAGCAACTGCTCGCGCAGTACATGCCGTTCGCGCTGGTGATCGACGAGCAGACAGCGTCGGGCGACGAGGCGCGCGTATCGAAGACGAGCGTGGCCGGGAGCTGGGGGCCGATCACCGGAACGATTCGCTACTTCGCCGACAAATTCGGGAATCCGCGGGCGTCGATCGAAGGCACGCAGATTCCGTACGATCTGCTGCGGCCGTACGCGTCCGTGACCGAAGGCGAGTTGATCTACAATCCCGACAGCCGGCGTGCGCCGCTCGTGCTGCGCCGGCGCGTGGAGTATCACGGCTTCGAGCTCGAAAGAGAGATCGAGCCCATCGATGAATTTCCGCCCGAGCTCGCAGCCCGAGCGAGGCGTGCATTGGCCGAGGCGCTGGCGCGCGGCGAGGCGCGTCACGCCGGTGCGCAGAAGAATCAGGCGGCGATCGACGCGATCCGTGAGACGTATCGCCGCTCGGGCGGCCAGACGCCGCGCTTCGGATTTCCGGAGCTCACGGCGGTGTACGAGCAACAGCTCGCGAACGTCAACTCGGCGACCGAGTTCCGGCACACGCCGGTATACGTGAATGCCGACGACGTCGTGCCGCGCGAGGTGCGCGAGCGGTACGCGTCGCTGCCGTCGAGCGTCGAGCTGCGCGGCAAGGACGTGGAAATTCACTACGACGTCGAAGAATCGCCGGAGGGCAATACGGGCGTGGCGCGGTTGCGCCTTCCCGAAAAGGTCGCGCGCACGCTTTCCGAAGCGGAGCTGCCGTCGCTCGACCGTCCGCTGCGCTTCATCGTCACGCGCGGCGCGCGCGGTGCGGCGCGAGGCGCGACGCTCGCCGAGCTGCAGGCGGAGCTCGATCGGCCGTTCACCGAGAAGGAGCTCGCGGAGCTCGATCGCGATTCGGATGAGCGCCGCCGCGACCGTCACGAGCGGAAGCGGGGCGGGAACAGGAAGCCGCAGGGCGAAAGCAAGCCGAAGGGCGAGGGCGACGGTCGCAGCCGCTTTCACGGACACGGCACGAAGAAGCGCGGCCGCAAGCGACGCTAGCGGCCACATACCCTAACTGTTCAACAAGGAGCCCAACACATGTCGATCTTCGAGCCCGCTCCGTCGCCCTGGCCCGGCCGTATGTTGAGCGTGCTGCGCATCGTCATGGGGCTCGTCTTCGTGACGACCGGGACGATGAAGGTGTTCAATGTGCCGCCCCTTCCCGCCGGCATGCCGCCGATCCTGCTCACCTCGCAGATGGGGATCGGCGGATTGCTCGAGGTGGTGGGCGGCACGTTGATCATCATCGGCCTGTTCACGCGGCCCGTGTCATTCGTGCTCGCCGGAGAGATGGCCGTGGCGTACTTTCAATTCCACTTTCCGCAGTCGTTCTGGCCGCAGGTCAACATGGGCATTCCAGCCATCCTCGACTGTTTCATCTTCTTGTACTTCGTGGCGGCCGGCGCCGGAGTGTGGAGCGTGGACGCCATGATCGCCCGCTCGAGGGTTCGCGGCCCGCATTGACCGACGTCTCCGTATCGCGTTCCGCTGCCGCCGTCGACGTTCCGCCGGCATCCTCCCCGCCCATCCCGGCGGTTGCTCGGCGCTACGACCGATCGATCGTGGAGGGCCCGCTGTTCTCGGCGGTGTGGAAGATCGCGTGGCCCACGATGCTGGCGAACATCATCGGGGGGCTGCAGGGAATCGTCGACAACGTCATGGTGGGCCGCCTCGTCGGCTACAAAGGCAACGCCGCGATCGGCGTGTCGTGGCAGATATTCATCGTCGTCATCGTCTTCATCACTTCGCTGTTCACGGGCATGAGCGTGCTCGTGGCGCGCTTCGCGGGAGCGGGTGAGCCGGAGAAGGTCGACCGCACGGTGTATCAGGCGTTCCTGACGGCCATCGGCATCTCGGTGTTCATCATGGCGCCGGTGGGGTATTTCGCGTCGCCGTATCTACTGGACTTCGTGAATGCGACACCCGGGGTGAAGGCGGAAGCGCTGCCGTTTCTGCGGATCATGTTCATGTTCAGCAGCGGCATGATGGTCTTCTTCATGCTCGGTGGCGCGCTGCGCTCGGCGGGCGACGCGCGCACGCCAATGGTGCTCGGCATCGCGACGACACTGCTGAACATCGCGCTCAACGTGGTGCTGATCCGCGGGCTGGGGCCGATTCCCGCGTATGGTACGCGCGGTGCCGCGATGGGCACGTGCATCTCGTCGGGGCTCGTGTCGGTGTACGCGCTCGTGAAGCTCGTGAACGGCGGATGGGTGGTGTCATTTCCTCGCGGCGCTGGCTACGGTCCGGACTGGACGATCATCAAGTCGCTGTTCCGCTACGGGTTGCCCACGGGCATCCAGGGCATCGCGATGAACATCGGCGGCGTGTTCATGATGGCGTTCATCGGCTCGCTCGCGCAGAGCGCCGCGGCGCAGGCGGCGTTCGCGGTGTCGTACTCGCAGCTCTTCTCCTTCGTCACATGGACGTCGGTGGGCCTCATGGGCGCGGCGGCGACCGTCGCCGGCCAGAATCTCGGGGCGGGGAAGCCGGAGCGTTCTACGGCGGCGGTGCACACCGCGGCGCGCATCGGGCTCATGAGCGCGGCGTTCCTCGGAATCTTCTACTTCTTCTTCCCGCGGCAGCTTCTCGCCGTGTTCGGCATGAACGAGCCGGCGGTGGTGGAGATCGGCACGCAGCTGCTGCGCGTGCTGAGCGTATCGGGGTTGTTCATCGCCGTGGCGCTGACGTACACCGGCGGCTTGCAGGGCACGGGAGACACCAAGAGCCCACTCTATATCTCGATCGTGTCACAGGTCGTGGTGCCGCTCGGGATCTGCTTCGTGATCAAGCACACGGGAACGCTGCAGCCGATTCACATCTGGGTTGCGATTCTCGTGGGCCATGTGACGCGGTGCGCGTTGAGCATGCTGCGGTTCCGGCAGGGAAAGTGGAGAGGCATCACGGTGGAGATCGGGCCTGTCGCGCACTAGCCGCATGACCGCTACGGCAACTGCATCACGTACGTCTCCTGCTTCACCACCTCGAACCCTCTCGCCCTGTAGTTCGGCAGCGCGTGCGGCGAATCGAGCGTGCAGGTGTGCAGCCAGACGCGCGACGGGCCGAGGGCCCACGCTTCTTCCGCCGCGCGTGTGAGCATGGCCTTGCCGAGTCCGCGCCCGATGAACGGGGCCGCAAGTCCGAAGTAGACGACTTCCACCGATCCGTCTTCGCTGCGCGCGAGCTCGAAGTAGCCGGCGCTCTCGTTGCCCACGAGACATTCCCACAGGTACACGTTCGGCGACGCGAAGTAGGATGTGATTCGCTCGTCCGGCCACGCGTTGCGATCGTGCCAATGCCACTGGTCGCCCACGGCGCGATAGAGACGCCGGTACTGTTCGACGCCGACGCTCTCGCGGCGCACGAAGCGAACGTGTGGATCGGTGGTGCGCGCCGCGCGAAGCTGCTCCGGCGAGCGGAGCTCCAGATACGTGCGAACGACTTCGACGACCGGGCTCAATGCGACCTGAGCTTCTCCCGGTGGCGGGCGGCCTTCGCGCGGTTTCCGCAAGTCGCCATGTCGCACCACCGGCGGCGTCCGTTCTTCGTGTTGTCGTAGAACACGCGCTGGCAGCGCTGGTCGGCGCAGCGTCGCACCCGCGAGAGCTCGCCGAGGATCAAAGCGTCGGCGGCGGATTCCACGACTGGAATGACGAGGCCGGCGAACGCGTCGCCCACCGGCACGAACGACCGGATGAAGGTGCCGTCGCCGCGGAGATCGACGCGGCGCGTTCCGGCGCTGCGTCCCAGCACGCGGTTGATCTCGGCGAGTCCCTCGGTGCGAATGCGCTCGCTCATCGGGCCGCGCTCGGCGAGCGAGCGGAGCGCGCCACGTACACGCCGTGCGTCGACGAGTGCGGCGGCGGCGCCCGCGGGCTGCTGCTGCGCGCGGCGCCGAATGCCACCGCCGCGTTCGGCGTCGAGCACCGAAGCGGCCTCGAGCCAGCGCACCATCGTCTCGAAGTCCCGCAGCGAGTCGAAGCGACGCAGGCCGTGCTCGCAGTTCACGAAGTCCAACCAGAGCCGCTCGCCCACGAACACGAAAGGCGAGCGCTCGCTGCTGCTCGCACGCGGTTGCGCGAAGGCGCTGACCGTGGCGGAGTCGGAAGATGGAGTGAGTGAGAGCATGGTCGGCATCAAGGGACGACAAGCATATCCCGCCGCGCAGCGCGCAGCAAGCGAACACCATCGGCGGCCTCAGGTCTAACGACGCGGCGCGGCGCTGTGTACATTTGCCACGCTTCGTCAGCGATTATTGAACGAAACGATACTTATTCCCGTGCCTGCTGAACCTCCCGCTTCACGACTGGTGGCCATCACGTCCATCGCGGTCGGGTCTACCAATCCCGTCAAGATCGGCGCCGTGTGCGCCGTGATCGGCATGCTCGCGCCGGCGGCGCGCGTGGACGGTGTCGCTGTCGCGTCGACGGTTGCCGATCAACCGTTCGGCGACGAGGAGACGATCCGCGGCGCGCTGGCCCGCGCGAGTGCCGCGCGTGAAGCGCTCGGCGCGGAGCTTGGCGTCGGCATCGAAGGCGGCGTCGTCGAGCAGCCAGACGGCTCGATGCGCACCTGCGCGTGGGCGGCGATCGTCGACGCGCACGGACGGTCGGGCGTTGGCGGCTCGCTGGCGATGCCGCTTCCGCAGAGCGTGGCCGCGATGATTCGCGGCGGCGTGGAGCTCGGCCATGCGATGGACCGTCTCGTCGGCGAGCACGACACCAAGCGCGGAAAGGGCGCCGTGGGGATTCTCACCGCGGGGCTCGTCGACCGGCAGGGTGCGTACGAGGTGCTCGTCAGCTACGCACTGGCGCCGTTTCTCACCGCCGAGCTGTACGGCGTGTGATGCGAAGCGACGGCAAGCGGAGAACCCGCGTGATCGTCGGACTCGCGATTCCGCTCGGCTTGATCGTCGGCGGGGCCCTGCAGGACATCGCGCGCATCGTGCTGCCCTACAGCGCCACGAAGGTGTTCTTCACCAGCGGGCTCACGTGGCAGTCGGGACCGATGGTGCACCTCAACCTCATCATCGGATCGCTCGGGCTCGGCCCGGTGGCGATCGACATCTCGTTGCTCGGCGTCGTGGGCGCGGTTGCGACCGTGCGCATCCTGCTCACGCTGTTCGAGTAGCGCCAAGCGTAGCGTTACGACGGCACCGACCTGTACGAGCCGCTCGGCGGTAAGCTCGAGTGCTTCGCGTGTCGCTTCGCCAGCGCCTGGAGCCCGTCGTACGCCGCGTACTTGTACGCGTCGGATAGCGACGGGTAGTTGAAGACGCTCTGAATGAAGAAGTCGATCGTGCCGCCATACGTGAGGCACGCCATGCCGATGTGAATCAGCTCGGCGGCGCCCTCGCCGACGATCGACACACCGAGCAGGCGCTGGTCGGCGGGGCTGAACAGCAGCTTCACGAAACCCTCGACGTCGCCGATGATCTGACCGCGCGCGTTTCCCCGAAAGGATGCGCGGCCGATCTCGAAGTCGATGCGCTTGTAGGCAAGCTGCTCTTCCGTCATGCCGACGGTGGCGACTTCGGGAATCGTGTAGACGCCGTACGGGATGACGTTCGCCACGGCCTGCTTGTAGCGCAGGTCGAAGGCGTGACAGATCGCGACGCGCGCCTGCTCCATCGACGTCGAGGCGAGCGCGGGAAAGCCGATCACGTCGCCGGCCGCGTAGATCCAGGGAATGTCGGTCCGGTAGTGCTGGTCCACGACCACGAAGCCGCGCGAGTTCGTACGCACGCCGATGGTGTCGAGCCCGAGCCCCGCCGATGCGCCGATTCGCCCCGCGCAGTAAAGCGCGCAGTCGGCGCTCAGCTCGTCGCCGCTGCCGAGGCGCACGACGGCCCGGCTGCTCTCCACGGCGATACTCGCGACGTCGGTATCGAGCAGCACGCTCACGCCGAGCCGGCCTGTCATCTGCTGGCGGAGTGCGTCGCAGACGTCGGCGTCGAGGTGCGCGAGCAGTCGCGCGCGCGACGTCACGATCGTCACCCGCACGCCGAGCGCCGCGAAGATGCACGCGTACTCGCAACCCACCACGCCGCCGCCGACGACGATCATCGACGCCGGGATCCTGTCGAGGGTGAGCAGCGTGTCGCTGTCGACGATCACGGAGCCGTCCACCGCGACGCCGCTGGGCTGCTGCGGGTGCGAGCCGGTGGCGACGAGGAACGCGCCGCCTGTGATGCGGCGCGGCTTCTCGCCGTACCGCGTGACTTCGACCGTCCGTGCGTCGACGAACGTTGCCGCGCCCTGATACTGTGTGACGTCGTGCCGCTTGAAGTTGTCGTCGATCAACTTCCACTCGGCGTCGACTACGGCGCGCTCGCGGAACATGAAATCGGCGATCGTGATGTCGGGCTTCACGTGGTAGTCGACGCCGTACAGGCCGCGCTGGCGAAGGCCGGAGAAGTAGAGCGCGGTCTCGCGCAGCGTCTTCGACGGCACGGTGCCGGTGTTGATCGCGGCGCCGCCCGGCCGCGGCGCGCGCTCGATGACGCAGACGCGCTTGCCGAAGTACGCGGCCTGCGCCGCGCCCTTTTCGCCGGCGGGCCCCGCGCCGATCACGACGAGATCGAAATGCTCACTCATGGTGGTCGGGCGGCGGCGTGAGCGCGTCTTCGCGGTACGTGATCCATCCGCGAGTCTCTTCGACCACGAGTTCCACCTCGGTGCCGAGCGGTATGGTCAAATTGGGGTTGTCATGTCCGGCCGGAAAGTCCATGAGCACGGGAACGTCGAGGTCGGAGATGAGGTCGAGCAGAAAATCCTCGAACTCGTCTTCCTCCGAGCGGTCGAGTGAGAGCTGGCCGAAGACGATGCCGGCCACGCCCTCGAGCAGTCCCGCGGCGCGCATGTGCACGAGCCGCTCGTCGACGAACGACATCGGGTCGCGCGTCTCCTCGACGAAGAGAATCGCGCCCTGGAGATCGATCTGGTAGTTGGTGCCGATCGTCTGCTGCACGAGCGCGAGATTGCCGCCCACGAGCCGGCCCACGGCGCGGCCGGGCACCACGGCTCGCGACAGCTCGCGTCCGATCGGCTTGGACGGACAGGGTGTGGTGAGCGCGGTGATCAGCGACGCCATGGTCGGATCGCGCAGGCTCGGTACGAGATCGTCGACCGTGGGCCCGTGAAAGGTGCGGAGGTTCGCGCGGCGCATCAGCCAGAGGTGCAGTGCGGTGATGTCCGAGTAGCCGACGAGCGATTTTGGATTGTTGCGAAAGACCGCCGGCTCGAGATGCGGCAGGAGGCGCACCGCGCCGTAGCCGCCGGTGCTTGCGATGATCGCCTTCACCTTGGGGTCGAGCCACATGCCCATGAGATTTTCGGCGCGCCGCTCGTCTTCGGCGCGTGTGAAGCGCGGCGCGATCTCGATCTCGGGGTCGAGCAGCACGTTGAAGCCCGCGCGCTCGAGCGCGCGCACGCCGCGCTGGAGCCACGCGGTCTTCGGTGCGTATGACGGTGAGACGACACCGATGGTGTCGCCTTTGACGATCGCGGCCGGACGCAGGAGCGGAGGGCGCGCCGCGTCGGACTTCTTGTCGTTGGGTGTCACGGCGTGGGCATGGGTGCGCCGGGGGGCGGCGTCATGGCGCTATCCTACGAGGGGTCTACTAGATTTACAACCATGACGTCGCCGAGTGATGCATCCACTTATTTCCGAAAGGGTTTCGGGCTCAAATCCGAGGTCCTGGAGGAGCTGGCGGCGGACTACGACGGCCGAATCGTCGACTTTCTACGGTCGAACGAATACACGCTGACGGTCGAGGACGTCACGATTCGCTTGGCGCGTGAGTTCGGCTTCTGCTACGGCGTGGAGCGTGCGGTCGAGTACGCTTACCAGGCAAGACGGAAGTTTCCGGATCGGCGGATCTACCTGGTCGGCGAGATCATCCACAATCCGCACGTGAACGACCGCCTGCGTGAGATGGGGATCGTGATTCTCGTGCGCCCCGAGCCCACCGGCGCGTTCGACTTCGGCGCGATCCAAACCGACGACGTCGTAATCATGCCCGCGTTCGGCGTCACGATCGACGACTTCGCCGCGCTGCGCGCCGTGGGCTGCATCCTCGTCGACACGACTTGTGGATCGGTGCTCAACGTATGGAAGCGCGTCGACGCGTACGCGCGCGACGGGTTCACCGCGCTCATCCACGGCAAGTACTACCACGAGGAGACGCGCGCCACGGCGTCGCAGGCGCGCAAGCACGACGGCCACTATCTGATCGTGCGCAACATGGACGAGGCGCGGCTCGTTTGCGATTACATCGAGGGCCGGTTGTCGCCGGAGTCGTTGATGACGACGTTCGCCGAGGCGGTGTCGCCGGGGTTCGACCCCGAGCGGGATTTGCAGCGCATCGGCGTGGCGAACCAGACGACGATGCTGGCGCGCGAGTCGCTGGCGATCGGCGAAGAGGTGGGCGCGGCGATGGCGCGCGCGCGCGGCGACGAGGCGCGGGCGACGAGCTTCCGCAGCTTCGACACGATCTGCAGCGCGACTCAGGAGCGGCAAGACGCCGTGAGCGAGCTGCTCGCCGAGGGAGTCGACGTGATGGTGGTGATCGGCGGATTCAACTCGAGCAACACCATCTCGCTCGCGGCGCTGTGCGCCGACCGGGTGCCGACGTACCACATCGAAACGTCGTCGGCCATCGAGCCCGAGGTGCAGACGATCCACTTTCGTCCGGCGCTGATCAAGCACACCGAAGCCGATCGTTCGGACTGGCTGCCCGCCGGTCCGCTGCGCGTCGGCGTGACCGCGGGCGCGAGCACGCCGAACAACAAGATCGGCGACGTCGTGGCGCGGATCCTCGCAACGCGCGGCTTGCGCGCTCCGGTGTGACGCCTCCTCCGCTGCGGATGATGCTCGCCGTGGCGGCGGGCGGTGCAGTGGGATCGGTGGCGCGCTACGTCGTGGCGACGTTGGCGCAGCAGAGCGGGTTGTCGAGCAGCGGATTCCCCTGGTGGACTCTGGGCATCAACGTCACCGGCTCGTTCGCGCTTGGGCTGTTTGCGCGCTACTTCGTGACGTCGGCCGTCTCGCCGGCGTTGTTTGCCGCGCTCACGCTGGGACTGTGCGGCGGATATACCACCTTCTCGACGTTCAGCTACGAGCTGCTCGACATGAGCGACCGCGGGCTCGGTGGCCGGGCAGTCGCCTACGCGGTGGCGAGCGTGGCGCTCAGCTTCATCGCCGTGGCGATTGGAGCCGGGTTGGGGCGGAGCTTGCGGACGTAGCTCGAGGCCGTCGCGCGTGTCATGCTTTTCCCCGCGCTAACTTTCCTCCGTGACTGACTTCATTCGCTACATCGCCCTCGGCGACTCCATGTCGATCGACCTGTATCCCGCGCTCGACGCCGGGGAGATCGACGTTGCCGTCGCGCTCGAGCGCGTGCCGACCGCGGGGCGCGTCGCGCCACTCGGCGCGGCGTCGCTCTTTTATCAGAACTCTGAAGACTATTGGCCCGATGACGCGGGCGACGACCTGTCGTCGCTCTATCCCGGCATTGCGTTCGACAACCTCGCCACCGACGGCGCCACGATCGGCGAAGTGTTCGGCGAGCAGCTCACCCAGGTCGAGGACAGCGACGAGCCCACGCTCGTCACGCTCACGATTGGCGCGAACGATCTGTTGAGCGCCCTCGGCAACCGTCCGAAACGGGAGCTGCTGGAGCGCATCGTCAGCGACATCGTCGAGGCCTACGACTTTCTCGTCGACACGTTGCGCGGCCGGTTCCCGAATGGAACGCTCATCCTGACCACCGTGTTCGATCCGTCGGACAAAACGGGAAAGATTCCAGGCGTGTACGACGACCGTGGACTGCTGCCACTCGAGGTGCTGGAGCGGTTGAACCAGCACATCCGGCGGCTCGCGTCGGGGACGCCGAACGTGGTCGTCGCCGACGCGTACGAGCATTTCATGGGGCACGGCGTCACGGCGACGGACGAGGACGAGCGCTGGTACTGGAAGCGGTCGTTGATCGAGCCGAACAAGCGCGGCGCGAGCGAGCTCCGGCGGTTGTGGCTCGACGCGCTCCGCGCCGTGGACACGGGCGGTTGAACGACCTCGCCCATTCGGCTGCCGGGGCAGTACAATACGAGCATGGCTGACTACGGGCTGCTCGATCCCCTCGATCCACATCTCGCCAGCGAGCCGGCGGTCGTTCTCGCCACGCTGGTGTCGGCCACCGGCAGCTCGTCGAAGAAGATCGGCGCGAAGATGATCGTCGGCGAGAGCGGCCAGCTCCTCGGCGGCGTGACGATCGGCGGCTGCGTCGACGCGCAGGTCATCGAAGCCGCCGACACGCTCGTGTCGAAGGGCGGGCGCGAGACGCTGGCGATCTCGCTCGACGACGATCAGGCCTGGGAGATCGGGTTGACCTGCGGCGGGACGATCGAAGTGGCGATCGAGCGCATCGAGCCGCAAGGCATCGCGGACGTCGTGATCGCCGCGCACCAGGCGGCGCGGCGCGCGTTGGAGAACGACGAAGCCGTCGTCATCGTCTCCCCGCTCGACGGTGCGGCGGCGGCGCTCGTCGTCGGCGAGTCGGGATCGCGTCACGGATCGCTCGGTGACGCGGCGAGCGACGAGGCCGCGACCGCGATCGCCGCGGAGGTGCAGCGAAACGGCTCGCGCGTCGACTCGATCGGCGAGCGCCGTCTCTTCTTCGACCGGCACGCGCCGCCCTCGACGCTCGTGATCGTGGGCGCGGGGCAGATCGCGATCTCGCTCTCGCGTATGGCCCGCGAGCTGGAGATGCGGACGATCATCGTCGATGGGCGCGAGCGGTACGCCACCCGCGAGCGTTTCCCCGATGCCGACGAAGTGCGAGTCGGCATGCCATCCGAGATCGTCGGGGCGATTGCGCCGTCGAAGCGCGTCGCGGTGGTGCTCGTCGCGCACGACTACAAATACGAGCTACCCATCCTTCGACTGTTGCTGCGCGCGCCGGTGGGATACATCGGGATGCTCGGAAGCAAGAAGCGCGGTGCCGCGGTGCGCGACATGCTCCGCGACGAAGGGTTTTCCGACGCCGAGCTGGCGCGAATCCACACGCCGATCGGCCTCGAGCTCGGCGGAAAGAGCTCGCCCGAGGTGGCGCTGGCGATCCTCGCCGAGGTGGTGGCGGTTCGCAGCGGGAAGCGTGAGTGACGGCGTTCCGCGCGGTGGTGTTGGAGCACTTTCGTCATCCGCGAAATCGCGCACCGCTGGATGAGCCGAGTGTGTCCGTCGAAGGCGCAAACCCACTCTGCGGCGACCGGATTCGACTCGAGCTGCGCGTAGACGCCGGCGCCATCGTTGCCGCCGGCTTCACGGCCGATGCGTGCGCCATCTGCATCGCCTCGGCCTCGGTGCTCACCGACCACGTGCGCGGTATGGCCGTCGCCGAGGCCGCGTCGGTCGACGCGCGGTGGATCGACACGGCACTCGAGGGCGAGCCGCCGGCCGGCCGCGCGAAGTGCGCACTGCTGCCGCTCGATACGCTGCGCCGGGCGCTCGACGAGCTCGAATTGCGCACGAGATGATCGCCGGACTGCTGCTCGCCGCAGGCGGAGCGACTCGGTTCGGGTCCCAGAAGCTCATCGCGCCCTTCAATGGCACGCCGCTGGTGCGCCAGGCCGCCGACGCGCTCGCGCGCGCGACCGACGCGGTGATCGTCGTCGTGGGCAACGACGCGACCGCAGTGCGAGACGCGCTGCGCGATTCACAGGCGCGCTTCGTCGAGAATTCCGATTGGGCGACCGGACTCGCGAGCTCGCTGCGCTGCGGCGTCGCGGCGCTCGGGCCCGAAGTCGAAGCGGTCGTCGTCGCGCTCGGCGACCAGCCGGGGATCGATTCGGCGGTGATTCGCGAGGTCGTCGAGATCTGGCGCAAGGCACAATCGCCGATCGTCGCGACGCGTTATGCCGGCGTGCGCGGGCATCCCGTGTTGTTCGACCGCGCGGTGTTCGGAGAGCTCGCCGGGCTGACGGGCGACGTGGGCGCAAAGCCGATCCTGGATCGGTCGCTCGATCGCGTGGCCTATCTCGATCTCGCGGTCGCCGTGCCGCGCGACGTCGACACTCGGCGCGACCTGGACGTCTTGAACTCCGGCGCATGACGCCGAAGCAGGGCGCCGCCTCTCCCTTCGCTGCCGTCTCTGCGGTATCGTTGGAGGGTTCTCCCACCTCGCCGCCGCCAGGAGCCGCGCGCATGCACGGTCTGATGATGGATTTTCAGCTCACGATCCCGGCCATCGCGCGCCGGGCGGAGCAACTGTACGCCGGCCGCTCGGTCGTTAGCCGTCTTCCGGACAAGCGGATCCATCGGACCACGTTCGGCGAGACGCTGCAGCGCGCGCGGCGGCTCTCCGGCGCGCTCCGCGAGCTGGGTGTGCGCCCCGACGACCGCGTCGCGACGCTCTGCTGGAACCATCATCAGCACCTCGAGGCGTACTTCGGCATTCCGTCGATGGGCGCCGTGCTGCACACGCTGAACATTCGGCTGCACGCCGACGAGCTGGCGTACATCGCCGCCCACGCGGCGGACAAGGTCGTGATCGTCGATCGATCGCTGCTGCCGCTGGTCGAGCGCTTTCGCGACCGTACGGCGATCGAGCACGTGATCGTCGTCGGCGGCGGAGCCGACACGCCGCCGGGCATGCACGATTATGAAACGCTCATCAACGCGGCAGCCGAGCTCCCCTTCAGCGAGACGCTCGACGAGCGGCAGGCCGCGGCGTTGTGCTATACGTCTGGCACCACCGGACGGCCAAAAGGCGTGCTGTACACGCATCGTTCCACGGTCATGCATTCGCTCGGGTGCGCGATGTGGGACCAGGAGCTGGTGCGAGAGCGCGACGTGATCATGCCCATCGTGCCGATGTTTCACGCCAACGCGTGGGGTTATCCGTATACCTGTATGCTCGTGGGCGCGGGCCTCGCGTTTCCGGGGCCGCACCTCGATCCGGAGAGCGTGCTCTCACTCATTGCCGGCGAGCGCGTCTCGGTTGGGGCGGGCGTGCCCACGGTGTGGCACGCCGTGCTGCAGGCGCTCGACGCGCAGCCGCACACGTACGATCTGTCGACCGTGCGCGTGCTCATGTCAGGCGGCGCGTCCGTGCCGGAGGTGATGATCCGTGCATTCAAGGAACGACACGGCATCGACATGGTGCAGGGCTGGGGAATGACGGAGACGTCGCCGGTGGCGACACTCGCCAGGCTCGCGGCCGCGCTCGAAGCCGCGGACATGGACACGAAGTATCGCGTCGCCGCGAAGGCGGGGCGCCCGCTGGTGTTCATCGAGACGCGCGTGCGCAGCGCCGACGGCATCGCCCCATGGGACGACGAAACGATGGGTGAGCTCGAGGTGCGCGGGCCGTGGGTCTCGAGCGCGTACTATGACTCGCCGGAGTCCGCCGACCGGTTCACCGACGACGGGTGGTTCAGGACGGGCGACATCGCGACGATCGACGCGCGCGGCTACGTCACGATTCGGGACCGGGAGAAAGACGTCATCAAGTCGGGGGGCGAGTGGATCAGCTCCGTGGCGCTCGAGAACGCGCTGATGAAACATCCCGCCGTGAGCGAAGCGGCGGTGGTCGGCCTCCGCCATCCGACCTGGGACGAGCGGCCGCTGGCGCTCGTCGTTCGTCGGCCGGGAATGGACTGCACGCCCGACGAGTTGGCGGCGCTTCTCGCCTGCGACTTCCAGAAGTTCTGGATTCCAAACGCCTTCGAGTTCATCGAGGCCATTCCGCGAACGAGCGTTGGCAAGGTGCACAAGCTCGCGCTGCGCAATCAGTATCGCGAGTATTTCATGCCGCTCAACTCATAGATCCGGAGACGGAAATCATGATGTCGTGTTCGTTCGCGCGCCGACGCTTCTTCACGCTTGGACTCCTGCTTTCCGCGCCATCGCCGCTGGTCGCGCAGCATGTGGCTACGGTTGCGGGCCGGTCTCCGGTGTACGCGCCGAACGGTGTCGCCGCCACGAGCCAGCCGCTCGCGACGAGCGCAGCCCTCGACGTGTTGCAGCACGGCGGCAACGCCATCGACGCCGCGGTCACGGCGGCAGCGGTGCTCGGCGTCGTGGAGCCGATGATGACCGGCGTAGGTGGCGACATGTTCGCACTCGTCTGGGTGGCGAAAGAGCATCGTCTCGTGGCGCTCAACGCGAGCGGACGCGCGGGGGCCCTGATGACGCGCGAGGAGCTCGTGAGGCGCGGACGGACGCGCATCGTGCGCGGCATCGAGACGGTCACGGTGCCCGGTGCGTTGGCGGGATGGGACGCGCTGCTCACGAAGTACGGCACGATGACCATCGCACAGGCGGTGCAGCCGGCGATCAAGTACGCGGAGAATGGGTTTCCGGTCACGCCGGTGATTGCCGGAGACTGGGCAGGGCAGCAGCGCATTCTCGCGATGGACGAAGGCGCGAAGGCAACGTTCCTTCCCAACGGCGCGCCGCCGAAAGCCGGCGAGTGGTTTCGGAATCCCGACCTCGCGGCGACGCTGCGGCAAATTGCGAAAGAAGGATCAGGGACGCTGTACGGCGGCGCGCTCGGACAGAAGCTCGTGGCGCGCATTCAGAAGCTCGGCGGCTTTCTCACGATCGACGACTTGAAGAAGAATCAGCCGACGTGGGTCACGCCGATCTCCACGACGTTCAAAGGCTACCGCGTGTGGGAGCTTCCGCCGAACAACCAGGGCATCGCCACACTCGAGATGCTTCGCATTCTCGATCCGTACGACCTCAAGTCGATGGGCCACAACTCGGCGCCCTATCTCCACCATCTCATCGAGGCGAAGAAGCTCGCCTACGCCGATCTGGCGAAGTACGTGGGCGACGCCGACCATCTGACGATTCCGCCGAGCCGCATGTTGTCCGACGAGTTCATCGCCGAGCGGCGGAGCCACATCGATGCGACGAAGGCGCAGGTGCGCACGGAGCCGGGCCCGGAGCGCACGGCGAGTGAGACGATCTATCTCACCGTCGCCGACAAGGACGGGAACATGGTGTCGTTCATCAACAGCCTGTTCGACGAGTTCGGCTCGGGGATCGTGGTGCCCGGCACCGGCTTCGCGCTGCACGATCGCGGGCTCGGCTTCACGATGGACCTGGGCCTGCCGAACACCGTGGCGCCCGGGAAGCGTCCGTTCCATACGCTCATTCCCGCATTCGTTACCAAGCCAGGCGCGACGAGCGCCGCCGACGGAACGGGCGACGAGCCGTACATGAGCTTCGGCTTGATGGGCGGCGGCATGCAGGCCCAGGGGCACGCGCAGTTCATCATCAACATGCTGGTGTTCGGGATGAACATTCAGGAGGCGATGGACGTGGGCCGGTTCCGGCATGAGAGCGGAACGCGCGTCATAGTCGAGTCCGTGATTCCGGACAGCGTGATCGCACAGCTCAAGGCGCTCGGGCACGATGTGTCGGTGGCGAAGGCGTCGCAGTTCGGCGGGAGCCAGGCGATCATCAAGCTGGCCAAAGGCTATGTGGCGGGGTCGGACCCCCGCAAAGACGGGCACGCAGCGGGGTACTGAGACGGCAGGATCGAGGGTTTCGGAATAGGGTCTAGGATTTGGGGTATAGGGTCTAGGGAAGGTGTGCGGGCGCGCCGTGGGCGCGCCCGCTTTTTGTTAGAACTTGGCTCGGTCCACCCATCAAGTCGCGCCGCAAGCGCGCGTACCTCCCCTAAACCCTAAACCCGATCCCCTAAACCCTGCTTTGATGGAACAGTCGGTGCATTGAGTGCCGGTATGCAGTGTCTCAAAACGACCATCAAGCTCGCGTCCCTCGCGCTGATTCTTCCGCTCGCCTCCGCCGTGTCGCAGTCCCTCCGCGGCTCGCGCTCCAGCGTCGACCTGATGTACACGACCGCACATTCGCACGACCTCGCTTTTCTGAAGACGCGCGAGGACATCTACGCGGCGACCACGTCGGGCGCGCTCGAATTGATCTCGATCACCGAAGATCTCACGCTCGACAAGGTGACCTTTCCCTTCGTGCTGCCGAACACGCATCGGTTCGCCGATTCGCTCGCGGCGGAGTATCACGCGGGCTGTGGCGAGCGCCTCGAGGTGACGAGCGGCGCGCGGCCGATCGACGAGCAGCCGCGCAACGCGTCGCCGGAATCCGTGCATCCCACCGGCATGGCCGTCGATTTTCACAAGCCGGGCGGGAAGTGTCTCACCTGGTTGCGGACGAACCTCCTTGCGCTAGAAAAGCGCGGCGTCATCGAAGCGACCGAAGAAAAGCATCCGCCGCACTTCCACGTTGCCGTGTTGAGCCAACTGCGTGAGCCGCCGATCAAGCTCCTGGCTGCGTCCACGCCGGCGTCGACGCGTACCGCCACGGCGTCGGGCAAAGTGGCTACCGCGGCCGGCGACGTGTCGCTGCCCCAAGGATCGACCAAAGCGCTGACTTATACCGTGCGCGCGGGCGACAACCTCTGGACCATCGCCGAGCGGCACAGTACGACGACACAAGAGTTGCAAACGCTCAACAACCTCCGTTCGACGCGCCTCAAGGTGGGACAGGAGCTCAAGCTGCGGTAACAAGCGTAACACGCGGTAGCGACCTTTCCATCGCGGCAGCATATTCCCTCGTCTACCCCCCAAGTCCCCCGAGGGAAACACATGCGTACAACACTGGTCGCGCTGGCCGCACTGGCGATCTCCACGCCACTGGCCGCGCAGGCGAACGGAATGGCAGGAATGAACATGGATCCCACCAAGGCGATCCATGGCACGGGTGTGCTGCCCACGGGCTGGATGATGCGCTTCGATCCGCCGCGTCGCGGCCCCGCGCCGACGCCCGATCAGATCATGTTCGTGACGATGGGCTCGGGCTACCACTTCACCACCGGGCCCGCCGCGGTCTACTACAATCCGAAAGACATGGCGAGCGGCGAGTACCTGGTGAGCGCCACCTTCTCGCAGCGGAAGAGCATGGGCCACGAGGCCTACGGCATCTTCATCGGCGGCAAGAATCTCCAGGACTCCACGCAGTCGTACACGTACCTCGTCATCAAGCCGTGCCGCTCCTCGGGCGACTGCAAGGAGCCCGGCGCGACACTCGGCGAAGTGCTGATCAGCCAACGGACCAGCGACGGCCGCCCCGCCGCGCTCCTGCCGATCGGGCACAGCGACGCGGTGAACGTCGACGACCCGACGGACGGTCACGCGACCAACAAACTGTCGATCCATGTGGCGAAGGACAGCGTGCACTTCCTGGTCAACGACAAGCTGGTGAAGGCGTTCGCCAAGTCGCAGCTCAACGGGTTGTCGACCGACGGCCAAGCGGGCATTCGCGTCAATCACAACAGCGACCTGCACGTCGATTGGAAGGGGGTGACCAAGTGATGCGCGCCACGTGCGTAGTAGTCGCGTCGCTCGCGATCGCTTCGTCCGCCGCGGCGCAGGCGAAGGACCCGACGACGGCGGTCGCCGCCGCGCCGGTGCCGGCCGGTTGGTCGGTCCGCATGGACGACAAGGACGCGTCGAAGCCGGCCAAGTTCGTGACGATGGGTCCGGGCTATCACGTGACGTCGGGCGGCGCAGGCATCTATTACGCTCCCGCCAACGCGCAGAAGGACAACTTCACCGTCTCCGCGAACTTCCGGCAGACCACGAAGAACGTGGGACACGGCGACCACGGCGAAGCGTTCGGACTCTTCGCCGGCGGGCGCAATCTCGATGACCCCGCGAAGCAGACGTACTTCTACTTCCTCGTGCGTCAGGACGGGATGTATCTGATCAACCACCGCGCCGGTCCGGACGTCCACAAGATCGTGGATTGGACGGCGAGTCCGGCGATCCACAAGTTCGACGACATGCCGAACGCGAAGAACGATCTCGCGATCAAGGTCGCCGCGGATTCGGTGCGCTTCCTGGTGAACGGCATCGAGGTGCACGCGATCTCGCGCAAGGAGATCACCGACGCGAGCGGCCAGGCCGGCTTCCGCGTCAATCACAACCTCGACGTGCACATCGCGAGCTTCTCAGTGAAGTAGAGCGAAGGGGAAGCGGGAAGAGGAAGGGGGAGAACCCGCGCGCGGTCGGCTTGGCGCGGCGTTCCCGCTTCCCTCTTGCTCTTCCCCCGTCCCGCTTCCTCCCTTCCCCTTCCCTCCAAGTGTCCGCAAATACTTCCACAGGCGGCAACGGCCACCGGGCCGCGGTCACCGCCAGTTTTCTCGGCTGGACGCTCGACGCGTTCGATTTCTTTCTCGTTCCCTTCGCGCTGACGGCGATCGCCAAGGATTTCGGGAAGCCCGTGCAGGCGGTGGCGCTGTCGATCACGATCACGCTGATCTTCCGGCCCGTCGGCGCGATCATCTTCGGGCTGATGGCCGACCGGTACGGGCGGCGCATTCCGCTGATGATCGACTTGGTGTTCTTCTCGATCATCGAAGTCGCCACCGGCTTCGCGCATAGCTTCACGACGTTTCTCGTGTTGCGTGCCTTGTTCGGCATTGGAATGGGCGGCGAGTGGGGCGTGGGCGCGTCGCTGGCGATGGAGAAGGCGCCGACGAATCGGCGCGGCATCATGTCCGGGCTGCTGCAGGAGGGCTACGCCTGCGGCAATCTGCTCGCGGCCATCTGCTTCCTGTTCATCTATCCGCGGTGGGGCTGGCGGCCGATGTTCTTCATCGGCGGACTGCCGGCGCTTCTGGCGATCTATGTTCGCTTCCAGGTGAAGGAGTCGGAAGTCTGGGAGCAGCGCACGCGCAAGTCGTGGAGCGAGTACGGTCGCGAGATCGCGTCGAACTGGAAGCTGTTCCTGTATCTCGTGCTTTTCCTCACGATGATGAACTTCGTGTCGCACGGAACGCAGGACATGTATCCGACGTTCCTCGAGCGTGACTGGCACTTTACGCCACAGAAGCGCGCGCTCGTCACGATGTTCGCGAACGTCGGAGCGATCATCGGCGGCATCGTCTTCGGCCACTTCTCCGACCAGTGGGGCCGGCGAAAGACGATCGTGCTGGCGCTCATCCTGGCGATGCTCTCGATTCCGCTTTGGGCATTCTCACCGATCCTGCCGCTGCTCATGGCCGGCTCGTTCCTCATGCAGTTCATGGTGCAGGGCGCGTGGGGCGTGGTGCCCGTGCACATCAACGAGCTGACGCCGGATCCGGTGCGCGGCTTTCTGCCGGGATTCGCGTATCAATGCGGCGTGATGTTCGCCAGCGGCGTGGCGTACATCGAGGCGGTGTTCGGCGAGCGGACCAGCTACGCGAACGCCATGGCGTTGACGGCGGTGACCGTGTTCAGCCTGGCGGCGATCGTGGCGTGGTTCGGGCGGGAGAAGCACGGCGTGCAGTTCGGGAGCTCGTAGGGCGTAGACTCATGTCATCATGGTCCCACGCGACAATCAATCCGCTCGCAGCGCCACCATCGGATCGACGCGGCTGGCGCGGCGCGCGGGTAAATAGCAGGCGAGCATCGCGACGAGACCGAGCAGCACCGTTACGATCGAGAAGGTGAGTACGTCAGCCGGCCCCACTCCGAAGAGCTGACTGCGCAGTAGTTGCGCGGCTGCGAATGAGCCGGCGAGCCCGATCGCGATGGCTACGCCGACGATGCGCATACCTTCTCCCACCACCATCCGCACCACCTGCCGCGACTCGGCGCCGAGCGCGATGCGGATGCCGACTTCCTGGATTCGCTGCGACATGGTGTAGCTCAACACGCCGTAGATGCCGATTGCACCGAGGAGCAGCGCGACGGTCGCGAAGCCCACGGTGAGTCGGACGATCAACTTCGGCGCTCCGACCGCGGAGTCGAGCAACTGGTCCATCGGGCGCACGCCCCAGACGGGCTGGTCGCGATCGACGCGCCAGATCGCCTCACGGATCGATTTCGAGAGGAGGAGCGGATCACCTGTCGTGCGCACGGCGAGCGTCGTGAAGATCTGCGGCCGCTGCGCGTGCGGGATGTACGCCTGGAGGAGCGGATTCTCGCTGAGCGTGAAATGCTTCGTGCCACCGACCACGCCGACGATCGTCCACCACCGGTCGTCGCCCGTGAGCTGGATGCGTTTGCCGATCGCCGACGTGTTGGGCCAGGTCTTCTTCGCCAGCTCGTCGTTCACGACGATCACCGGCAGGGCGGTTCTCGTATCCGAGGCGCCGAAGTCGCGGCCGGCGAGCCGCGGGATTCCCATCGTCGAGAAGTACTGCGGCGTGATCGAGTTGACCTGGACGTTCGGCGCGTCGCCCACGGCGACGGGGGCGCGTCCCTCGATCGTGACTGGGTACGACTCGCCGTTGCCGCTGAGGGGAAAGGCCCGCACCAACGCCGCGGACTGCACGCCGGGCACGGCGCGAATCTCGATGACGGCGCGATCGAACATTGCCCAGATCTTGTCCGGCGTGTCGTACTTCACCGCAGGGAGACGGAACTGTGCCGTCATCAGGTTCTTCGTGTCGAAACCTGTACGTACGCGCTGCAGCTCCATCAGCGACCGCGTGAGCAACCCGGCGCAGGACAGCAAGGCGAGCGACAGCGCGAGCTGGACGACGACGAGCGTGTTGCGCGTTGCAGCGTGTCCGTAGCCGGCCGCTCCGGTGCGAGCGCGGAGCATGTCCTGGACGTTCGTGCGCGACGCCTTCCATGCGGGCGCCACGCCGAAGAGCACGCCGGAAACGATCGACACCGTGAAGGCAAAGAGCAGCGCCGGTCCGTCGACGCGAATGTCGGCACCGAGCGGCAGCGAGTCGACGAGAATGGTGGCCAGATACTTCGTGCCGAGCGCCGCGAGGGCGAGTCCGGCACCGCCGCCGGCGAGTGAGAGCAGCAGGCTTTCGGTGAGAAGCTGTTGGGCGATACGTCCGCGTCCGGCGCCGAGCGCGGCACGCACCGAGAGCTCGCGATGCCGGGCCGCGCCGCGCGCGAGCTGCAGGTTCGCGACGTTCGCGCAGGCGATGAGCAGCACGATGAACACCGCGCCGAAGACGATGTAGATGGGTGTGCGCGACGATCCGACCAGTTGATCCTTCAGCGACTGCAGCTCCACGCCGAATCCCTTGTTCGTCGCGGGATACGCGTCCTCTTGCTGCTTCGCGAGTGCCCGGAGATCGCGCTGCGCGTTCTCGAACGACACGCCGGGCTTGAGCGTGCCGAGCGCGGAGATGCCGCGTGTTCCGCGTTGGAGGCCGCTCGCGTTCGGATAGTACGGAATGGGCAGAAAGACATCGGGCGCGCCGAAGGGCGTCTGCACGTGCGGTCGCGTGACGCCGACTACCGTGTGCGGCTGTCCGTTGAGCACGAGGGTCCTGCCGATGATCGCCCGGTCGGATCCGAAGCGCGACTGCCAGGTCTCGGCAGTGATCACCGCGACCGGTGCCTTGGTCGCAATCTGCGTTTCGGCGTCGGTGAAAACGCGGCCCTGTATCGGCGTGGCGCCGACGAGGCGCAGGAAGCTCGCGTCGACGAACATGCCGAAGACGCGATCGGGCGTATCGCCGCCGGTGAGGTTGACGCTCTGCCCTCGATACGCGCCCATGTCCTCGAAGGTGCGATTCTGCGCGCGCCATTCGAGATAGTCGGCATAGACGACGCCGTTCTGTCCCTGGGTGCCCTGCACGCCCCAGATCGTCACCATCCGGTCGCCATTCGGGTAGGGAATGGGGCGGATGAGGATCGCGTTGACGACCGAGAAGATCGCGGTGTTGGCACCGATACCGAGCGCGAGGGTGAGCGCGGCGACCACGGTGAAAGCGGGACGGCGCAGGAGACCGCGCACCGCGAATCTGAGATCTTGAATGACGATATCCATATTGTCTCTCGGGGTGGCGTGGACGGCCGCTGGGCGCTCGGCGCGGGCGGCATACGACCACTCCGCGGGGGCGGTGCGGACGAGGTCGATCAGGAGCGCGGCCGCTTCGCGGCCGACGGCGACGCGTCCCGATCGCCTGGCGCGCGCAATCCGCTCGGCCGCGAGCTCGGCCATCTCGTCGCCGAAACGCGCGCGAAAGGACTGCGGATAAATCAGCATCGCGGCGCGGTAGCTTCGCAGCAGCATCGAAAGGCGAGCCATCATGCGCCTACGGTATCGTGGAGCAAGCGTTTGGCGCGCGCGACGCGGACGATTCGCGACAGGCGCTGCAGCTCGAGCTCGAGCACGCGCTTGCCGAACGCCGTCAGGCGATAGTAGCGACGGCGCTCGTCGTCATCCGCTGCGCGCCTGCGCGGCGCGGTCTCCTCGACGAGCGAGGCGGCGAGCATGCGCTGGATAGAGCCGTACAGCGTGCCGGGGCCCGTGCGGATCTCGCCGGCGGTGGTCTCCTCGATCTCCTGGGCGATCGCGTAGCCGTGCCGCTCGCCGTCGGTGAGCGCGAGCAGGATGTGGAGCACGACGGCGGTCAGCGGGAGCTGGCCGCGGGGATCGGGAGCCATGCCCGACTATATCCGTGACGGATGTAGTTGGCAAGAGGAATCTTGGCCCCGGCGAGTCGCTCTATCGTGACACCCTGTTTTCGCTCCGCTCGCGCGGGGATGACAATCACCCTACGACCCGCCGCCATAAGAAAACCGAATCCCCTTCCGCTCGGGGTTCGCAACCATCTCGCGTAGTCCGAAGGGGAGAATGCGCCTCTGCCCCGGTGTCAGCGTCTTCACGAGGAACGGCACTTCGCCGTAGATGATCTCCCACATCGCGTCGTTGGTGTCCGTCACCCGCTTCACGGCCGTGGCGACGCTGAAGTTGTCTGGGAGCGCGGCAAGGTACGCGCCGAGGCCTGTGAACACACTGTCGGCCCGCGCGCGGAGCTTGGGCTGCTGCGCGCGGATCGCTTCCACCTGATCGCGCGACAGCGCGAGCGAGTCGGCGAGGCGAAGCATTGCGCCATAGATATCCGTGAAGCCCGACCGGAGGTAGCGAGCCTTGATCGTATCGGCCGGCGCCCGCGTTCCAACGAGGCTCGGACGAACGCGCACGTTCTGCTCGACTTGCTGCTCCTGCACCGACCGGCCGAGCGAGAGCTGCACGTCGAGCGTGATGCGGAAGGGATTGCGGCGTGTCGTCGTCGCCGGGCTCGACGCGCCGAAACGTGGATTGACTTGATACGAGAACTCTCGCGTCGTGGGGTTGAAGCCCTTCACCTGGTAGAGCGTTTGATCGGGCAGAGGCAGCAGGCCCCAGCCGCGCAGGCCGTCGCCGCCGTGCAGCAGCTGATCGAGCGCACCGGGAAGGTTCGCGAACGCGATGTACGCGCGCGCGTCGTGCGAGTGCGGAATCTTGAGGAACGCGACGTTCGCGTTCATCGTCGTGAACCAGGGACCCACGCAGCTGTTGCGTCCAGCCACGGCCCCGAGCTGACGGCGGAGACAGTCGCGCGCCGCCGGCGACCCGGTGGTCAGCAGCTCGTTCAGCCCGGCGGCGAGCACTGGGTCGCGCACCGCGGCGGGATTGAAGATGAACGCGCGGTCGTTCGAGCTGCCGTCGCCGTTCACGTCGCCGGCGACCGTCGGCGAGAAAGTGAAGCCGGACGACGTGCGCAGCCCGCCCGACAGTCCGACGGACCCGGGAAGCATCCGCGAGATCTGCATCGTGAACTGATGCCGCGGCGCGAACGAGCTCGGCGCCCACTCGATCGCGCGCGGATCGGCGGCCGTGCTGCCGTCGAAGCCGCGCGCCTGCGTGCGAGCGTCGACATAGGTGTAGCTGAACGTCGCCTGTCCCCAGTTGAACGGATTGCCCGGGATCATGTATACGGACAACTGTTTCGCGGTAGAGCGCAGGTCGGAGCGGCGATCGCTCACGCGCCCGTACGCGCCGGTCGTGCGCGACTCGAGTGCAGAGATACTGCCGGTCGACGGGACGATGCTCCCCGCGCTCACGAACACCGGCCGGTTGCCCTCGGCGGAAAGTGTGAAGCGCTGTACGCCGCTGAAGTTCAGGTCCACGGTGCTCGCCTGATTCCGGTTCAGCGAATACGACGCGTCGACGGAGAGGAACATCTTCAGGAAGTCGACGCCAGTCCATCCAACGTTCGCGCGCCAACTCTCAGGCGCACGGAACGACTTGTCGAACAGGCTCACCGAGCGGGCGGTGTCGGCGAAGGTCGATGCGCCGCCGCTGCAGGTGGACGGTACCGTCGACGGATCTGCTGAATAGGTCGTCCAGTCGGGAATTGGCGACGCCGAGCCCACGCAGAGCAACTGCTGCATGGCACCGGCAAGCCCGGTATTCGACGTCGCGTCGGCGAGCAGCGTGACGGGGAGGACACCGCGAAACTTGCCGAATCCCGCGCGGATCGCCGCGGCGTTGCGAAAGATGATCGACATCGGTGAGACCATGATGCTCGGTCCGTTGCGTAGATCGTTCATCATCGGCTGCGTATACCGCCAGGTAATGCCGACGCGCGGGCTGAAATCCATGCTGTTCGGCGCGTGGTCGTTGCGCACGCCGAAGGTGCGGTCGACGTCGGCGTTGTACCGCGGCCCGCCGGTGAACGCGTTCGCGTCGGCGCGCACACCGCCGGTGATGGTCACTGGAGTCGTCGTCCAGGTGCCGCCGAACGCCGCGGCGCCGATCCACTCGCCGCCCGAGCGGTCGGGCGCATTGAGCGTTCTCGAAAAGCTCGACGGCCGGTTGGCGGCGAGATCCTGAAGCGACGCGAAGTTGAAGCGGCCGAGCCGATTGGCCGACAGCGACTGACTGAAGTCGTCGAACCGGGATTGAAAGTAAATTTTCATCGGTAGCGACGCGTGGCCGTTGGCGAGAAAGTCCGTCTGGTTGATCGTCTCCCACGTCCAGGTGCGCATGTCGTTGGCGAGCGCGCTGTTGCCGCCGAACCCCAGCGACCCGAGGCCGGAGGCCGACGCGACGAGCACGCTGCCGCCGGGAAGCTCCAGATAGGGCGTGCCGTGTGTCGTCGCCAGGCTCAGGCCCGACGTCGTCTCACTCACGTAATCGCCGTCGTGGCCGAAGAACCGCGAGTAGAGTCCCTGTACGCCGGCGAGCGTTCCGATGCTCTTTCCGGCGGACGACGGCTCGATGGTCGGTGCGAGCGAGAGCGCTTCCGACTGTGCAACCCGGCCGAACAACGTGGCGGCGAGAATGGGGGCCGGGGCCGCGCTCGGCGGCCGGGGCGATTGCGCGCGGTCGACTCGGTCGATGAACGACAGCGTGGTCGTGCGTCGGCTGTCGGGAATCCCCCGGCCGCCGAGCGGTACGTGCATGGTGCCGAGGACCTGCGCCAGGCGGGCCGCCGAGTCGGGCGCGATGCCGGCGCGCGCCAGCGCCTCCGGATCGAGCTCGGCGAGCGACGCCACCGACGCGGTCTGCCGCGCGGCGTGAATACCAAAATTATAATAATACTTATCGAGCTTGTAGGCGCCCGTGCCGCCCTCGTCGAGGGCGAGGTTCATGAACTTCTGACCCAGGCGGCTGGCGACGGGATCCGAGAACTGGAGCGCGGGCGCGTCGAAGGTGACGTGTCCGCTGCGCCGCGTGATGTTGCTGCCCGGCGCCATCGACACCGCCGTCTGCACGCCCGTGAAGCCGCCGATGGTCGGATCCCAGGGCGAGGTGCGAAAGCGCGTATTGGTCCGCGCGTCGCGCGGCAGGTCGCTGCCGCCGAAGGCGAGGCCATTTAACGTCGTGGAGTTGGCGTCGGGACCGAGGCCGAACGCTGACGTGCCCATGCCTACGGACAGCCCCGGGATGAATGCCGCCATCGCGTCCAGGTTGCCCTGCAGGTCGGGCGGGAGCGCGCCGCTCATGCCGTCGACCGATTTGTCGGTGCCGTCGGTGCCCCATCCCGGCTCGTTGCCGAGCGACCGGGTTGGACGAATCTTGCGGGCGTTGACCTGGACTGCCGCGACCGTCGTCACCGCCGCGGCGAGCTCGGCGTTCACCGTGGCAACGCTGTCCGTCTTGGCGATGGTGACGCGCTGGCGAAACGGCTTTCGTCCCAGCGCGCCGATGTAGAGGATGTACTCGCCGGTCGCGTTCGGAATGACGATGCGATACGCGCCGGCCGCGTCGGACTTTCCCGCGATCGTCTCGGCACTCGGCGCCACGGTGACGATGACGTCGGCCGCGGCGACGACCGCGCCGCTGTCGGTCGTCACGCGGCCTTGAATGACGTGCGGGCGTTGCGCCATGCTCACGGCGGGATGGGCGAGCAGCAGCGCGGCGATCGCGGCGGCCGAATACGGAGACCTCATTATAAGATACTCATGATGGCGACCAGACCGTGACTGGCCGGCCTCCGACGACGAAGCAGACAGAGCTCGGCTCGCCGTCGGAGATGAGCGTTCCGTCGACGATGATTTTCGGTCCGGGCACGGTGCACCGCGCTGCGCCTGGCAACTGTCGCAGCACGTCCCACGTCACGGCGGGGCGCCGCAGGATCTCGATGTTCGAGAATACGAATCGAGTCGCGTCGGGATAGCGCTCCTGCAGCTCTCCGGCGGACTGTCCGAACGCGACCGCCGGATAGCCGGGCCCCGCCGTGAAGTAGAAGTTTCTACCGCGAAGTTCCGCGTGGCCCGCCAGATGCGCCGAACCGTTCACGGTCGGAGTCCTGCCTTGCACCGCGAACACCATGAAGTCGATCGCCTGCCGAGCGGCATCCGCCGTGTCGCGAATGGCGACGAGGATGTGCGCGGTATCCAGCGCCAACACCACCATCTCGCCGTCGATCGCGCAGCCGGAGCCCTGTACTGCCTCTTCGAAACCCGGGCCCGCCAGCCGACCGTCGTGCATGCATCGTCCAGGTCCGGCCGCGAGCATCGGCGTCGGGCGGGACGACGGTTCCACGATCGGCGTGCTGTCGCCCACTGTCGCCACGCGTTCGCTCGTTCGCGGCGCCACCGTCACCACGGGCTGCAACTGCCAGACGCGCGGCCGTTCCGAGAGCGGCGCACGCCCTGCGCGCGATACGGCAGGAGCTCGGCGCACCGGAGCCGAGACGGTCCATGCCGCCGTGGACAGCACCGTCGCGGCCAGCACCGCCGAAGCTCCCGCGACCGAGCGCAGCCGCGGCCGGTGTGTCATGTGGCGGATTCGGCGCTCGAGGTTCGACGCCCGCTCGACGAACGCGAGATGCGGTGCGGCGCTCGGCGTCGTACGCGCGCACACTTCCACGAGGAGCGTTCCGTAGCGCCGCACGTCGCCCGTGATGCCGAGCACGCGGCGATCGCAATCCGCCTCGAGCGCAAGTCGGAAGCGAGCGAAGACCGCCCAGAGCGCGAGGTTCCACGGCTGAAGGGCCAGGGCGAGCGCGGCGGCGTACACCATTGCCGGGTCGAACGCGGCGGCATGCTGGTGTTCGTGCGCCAGGATGATGCGTCGTTCGGACTGTGGCAGCGACAGCACCCACCGCGGAAGCACGATATGCGAGCGAATGACACCGAGCAGCGCTGGTCCCACGTCGCTCGAGACGAGCACGTGATGGTCGTCGACCGTCTCCGGCGCGAGCTCGCGCTTCATGCGGTGCAACCCGGCGAGCGAGGCGAAGAGCCAGGCGAGCGAGAGGCCCGACGCGCCGAGCCAGAGCGCGACGAGCGCCGCGTTCCAGCGATCGAGGCGCGCCACATCGAGGCTGGCAAAGTCGAGGATCCTCGCGGCTTGGCGCAACCGCGCCGCGACAGCACGCGCTTCGATGAGCAAACTCTGAAGCCCGTTCGGTGGCGTTATGGCGGCGTTCGGCCCGATAGCCGCCGGACCATCGACGGTGCCGATCGTCGTCGTGAAGCGCGGGCTCTGCTCGATCGGCGTGAGCGCAACGCGCTTGGTCTCCGTGCCTCGCGCAAGTGCACGACCGGAGAGCGCGAGCGCCGCGATCATGGCCGCCGCCCAGACGAAGCGCGCCGGCACGCCGAGGCTGCGCACGACGTAGTCCGCGGCGTACGCACCGGCGAAGAGCAGCAGCGTGACGGCGGTCGTGTAGATCATCCATGCGGCGATCATGGGTCGCGTCTCCGGTTGGAGGAACGGCGAGGCGGATCGGACTGGAGCTGTTCGTCGAGCACAGAGCGAATTCGTTCGAGCTCCGCTTTGGTCAGCCGGCGGTCGCGCACGAAATGGCTGACGAGCGCCTCCGCCGAGCCGCCGAACATCGTGTCGACCAGGCGGCTGAAGGCGCTGCGTCCCGCTTCTTCGCGCCCCACGAGCGGGCGGTAGCGAAAGGCGCGGCCCTCCTCGACGTGGTCGACGTGCCCCTTGTTCTCGAGGATGGTGAGCATCGTCGCCACGGTGTTGTGGGTGAGCGGGTCGCTCAGCTGCACCCGCACTTCGGCGACGGTAGAGGGGCCGTGCTCCCACAGCACGGCCATGACGTCGATCTCTCGTTCCGTAAACACGACCGGCATCGCTATCTCCTAAAGCTTTCGGAGATAGTGATGCCGGGGGAAGATTTTGTCAACTAAAACTTTCGGAGATCAAAAAACGTCGTCGTTGTGATCGCAGCGAAGGCGGGTGGGGATCCCGTTGCGGGGAAAGCGATCCTTCGCTGCGCTCAGGATGACAATCATCGGCTCAGGATGACAATCATCGGCTCAGGATGGCAAAGCTACCGCTCCTCACACACGTTCGTTTCCTGCCGCTCCAGGAACGTCACTGGCCGCACGGTGCGCGGCACGCGGATCACGTCCACAGGCGACACGACTTCGTTCAGGCAGCCGCAGCGCGATCCGTGATGACGCTCGCGAACCACGGCGTAGATGCGTTTGTCACGGTCGCGGAACACCGTGTCGACGTTGATCTGGTAACCCATGCACGGCGCCTGGCCCATGCCGACGACGAGCAGCATCTCACGGGAAAAGTCGACCGGCGGCAGCGGGGCAACCGAGCTGTTGCCGACGACGCGCTTCCAGATCGCGGCCCAGTCCGCCGTGTCGAGGATCGCCAGCCGAACGGACGTCGGCAGCGAGCTCTTGGCGTTCCGGTAGAGATGGTCGACGGCGTCGTACGGCTCCATCTGGATGTCCCGAGCGTGCGCCTGGGTGGCCACTTCCTTTATGGGAGCGGCGTTGCCCTGCGCGTCGGGAACGTGCGACGGGTGTCCTGCCGCATGACAGCCATAGCTGACGAGGGCGGCCGCCCCGAGAATCGCAGCGACAACGATCGATTTCCGCATAATGCTCCCACCGTACGAGTGTTCCAGAGCCCTGAAAGAGCCGGGCGAGACTTCCCGGAACTGAGTATCGGTCAGCGAACCCGCTGACTTTAGCGTTGTTAATAAATGGACAGGTAAGTCGCCGTCCCGTAGCTTGAATCGCTCGTCCCCTCCCACCTCGTAGCACCGTCTTACCCCGACGGGGAGTTACCCATGCGTTCCGCACTGACCCGGGCATCCCGCTTCGCCCTCGCTCCCGCCGCGCTGCTCGTCGCCTTAGCCTCGACCTCGGGCGCGCAGCAGGCCGGCACCTCTCACGGACCCTCCAAGCAGATGTCCCCCGCCGATCTCAAGGCGTGGAAGAACATCCGCCAATCGGTCCTCTCGAACGACGGCAAGTGGCTTGCGTACGTCCTTGCTCCGAATGAAGGCGACGCCACCGTCATCATCCGCTCCACGGGCGCCGACGGGAAGGAGATGAAGTTCCCGATCGGCGAAGCCGGTGGCGCGGGCGGCGGTCGCGGGGGATTGCCCGGCGGGCCGGGCACCAGCTCGCTGTCGATCAGCGGCGACTCGCGTTGGGTGGCGTTCACCGTCTATCCGGCGGCAGCGCCGGCGGGTGGCGCGCGCGGCGGACGCGGCGCAGGGCGCGGCGGCGCGGCACCAGCACCGGCAACTGGAGCGGCTCCGGCCGCGCCGGCCCAGAACAAGATGGCGCTCGTCACTCTCGCCACCGGTGAGAAGAAAGAATTCGACAAGGTTCGGAGCTTCGCCTTCAACGGCGACAAGCCCACGTTCGTCGCCATGCAGGGCTACCCTGCTCAGGGCGCAGCAGTCGGGGCGCAGGGCGCAGGGGGAACGGATCTCGTACTATACAACCTCTCTAATGCTGACGCTGTCAACGTCGGTAACGTCGCCGAGTTCAGCTTCGACGATTCCGGCGAGTGGCTCGCGTACACGATCGACGCGCGCGACCAGATCGGAAACGGCGTGCAGGTTCGCAACATGCGCACGGACGTCGTGCGGGCGGTCGATTCGGATCACGCGCTCTATCGCCACCTCGCGTGGGCGGACAGCGCGCTGGCCGTCACCGTGCTGCGCGGCAAGGCCGACACGCTGACGCGCGACACGCTGTTCGCGGTCGTCGCATTCAACAACATCACGTCGCCCTCGCCGAAGAAGATCGTCTTCGATCCGGCGCAGCACTCGGAGTTCCCGGCCTCCATGAAGGTCGCCGGCGAGCGTGCGCCGCGGTTGTCGGACGACCTGAGCACGCTGTTCTTCGGCATCAAGGAAAAGAAGACCGCGCCGAACGGACGCGTGATGGCCGACGCCGCGGGTCGCGGTGCCTCGGTCATTCAGGCGGGTGCGCCGGGTGCCGGCGGCACGATCAACCAGCCGCGCGTCACCGAATCGCCCGACGACAATCCGTCGCTCGTGCTCTGGCACGGCAAGGATCCGCGGCTCCAGTCGCAGCAGATCGTGCAGGAAGCGGCGGACCGCGCCTACAACTATCTCGCCGAGTATCGCATCGTCGACGACAAGTTCGTGCGTCTCTCGGATGACGCGCTGCGCCAGGTGAACGTGGTCGGCCACGACCGGTTCGCCTACGGTGTCGACAGCCGCGAGTACGACGTGAACGCGAGCTACAGCGGCCGCCGGTACGAGGATGTGTACGGGGTCGATCTCAAGACGGGCGAGCGCAAGCTGCTCCTCAAGAAGCACATCCCGTCGGCGCAGGTCCCGTCGCCCGACGGCCGCAGCATTCTCTACTGGGGCGACAACGCGCAGTGGTGGGTCGCCGACGTGGCGACGGGCGAGAAGCACGACGTCACGAAGGGTGTGCCGACCGTGTTCGCCGACACCTCGGACGATCACAACAACCTCGTCGCGCCGCCGCGCGGTGCATTGGGCTGGTCGAAGGACGGCAGCTCGGTGCTCCTCTCCGACGCCTTCGACGTGTGGAAGGTGCCCGTAAAGGGTGGCACCGCCGTGAACCTCACGGTTGACGGCAAGAAGAATCAGATCCGCTACCAGCGCCTCTATTCGTTCGACGACAACGGCGCGGCAGTCGCCGGCGGCCGGGGTGGTCGCGGCGGACGCGGCGGCCAGGCGGCGAACGGTATCGATCTCGCCAAGCCGATGTACTTCGGCACCTACGGCGAATGGACGAAGAAGGAAGGGTTGGCCAAGGTCGATCCGTCGAAGCCGGGGGCGCAGAGCCTCGTGTTCGAGAACGCGAAGCTGTCGTTCGAGAAGGCGAAGGACGCCGACGTCTTCATCTTCACCAAGCAGACGGCCGCGGAGTTCCCGAACTACTACGTGGCGACGAGCGACTTCAAGCCGGCCCGCCAGCTCACCGACGCCAATCCGCAGCAGAAGGACTTCGCCTGGACGAGCGGCGTGAAGCTGATCAACTACACGAGCGCCAAGGGCGACAAGCTCCAGGGCGCGCTCTACCTGCCCGCGAACTACGAGCCGAGCAAGAAGTACCCGATGCTCGTCACGATCTACGAGAAGCGCTCCAACCTCGCGAACAGCTACGTGACGCCGAGCGAGACGAGCACGCCGAACCGCAGCATCTACACGAGCCGCGGCTACATGGTGTTCGATCCGGACATCGTCTACCGCGTCAACGATCCGGGCATGTCGGCGGTGTGGTGCGTGATTCCGGCCGTGAAGGCGGCGATCGCGACGGGAATGATCGACTCGGCGAACGTGGGCCTGTGGGGCCACTCGTGGGGCGGCTACCAGACGGCGTTCCTCGTCACGCAGACGAACATCTTCAAGTCGGCGATCGCCGGCGCGCCGCTCACCGACATGGTGAGCATGTACGGCTCCATCTACTGGAACACCGGCGGCGCCGACCAGGCGATCTTCGAGTCGAGCCAGGGGCGCTTCAAGGGCAACTACATCGACAACTACGACTCGTACATCCGCAACTCGCCGAACTTCCACGCGAAGAACGTGAAGACGCCGCTCATCATTCTGGCGAACGACAAGGATGGCGCGGTGGACTTCAACCAGGGCATCACCTATTTCAACACGCTCCGGCAGATGAACAAGGATGTCATCCTGCTCGAGTACGTCGGCGAGAACCACGGCCTCGCGCGTCCGATCAACATGAAGGACTACGCGATGCGCCAGAAGGATTGGTTCGACCACTACCTCAAGGGTGCGCCGGCGCCGGAGTGGATGACGAACGGCATTCCGCGCATCAAGATGGACGAGTACTGGCAGCAGCTGAAGGCGCAGCAGTCGGGCGGCGCCGCGGTTCCCTGATCGGGGGGGGCTGCCCGTAGCCGGTAGCTTTACGGAATGACTGTACCGAGAATCGACGCGACCGACGAGCCCAAAGATCTCGGGCTCGGCGCGGTCGTGGGCGGGGTGAACGAGAAGCGGCTGCTCAATCGCGACGGAACGTTCAATCAACGTCGCCGCGGCCTGCCGCTCCTCGGCTCACTCAGCCTCTATCACTTTCTGCTGACGATCTCCTGGTCGCGTTTCTTCGCGATCGTCGTCGGCGGTTATCTCACGGCGAACACGCTATTCGCGCTCGCCTACCTCGCCTGCGGCACCGACTCCCTGATCGCGTCGCCGACCGCGAACATCTCGACGCCCTTCTGGCGCGCGTTCTTCTTCAGCGTGGAGACGCTGGCCACGATCGGCTACGGCAACGTGACGCCGAACGGCATGGCCGCGCACTTCGTGATGACGGCGGAATCGCTCGTGGGGCTGCTGATCTTCGCGCTGGGCACGGGAATTCTCTTCTCGCGTTTCTCGCGCCCCACGGCGGCGATCCTGTTCAGCACGCGCGCGGTGGTCGCGCCGTATCGCGGCACCACCGCGTTCATGTTCCGCATCGCGAACGGCCGATCGAATCAGCTCGTGGAGCTCGAGGTCAAGCTGCAGTTCAGTCGCATCGAAGGCACGGTGCGCAAGTACGACCAGGTCTCGCTCGAGCGGTCGCGCGTCACGTTCTTTCCGCTGAGCTGGACGGTCGTGCATCCGATCGACGAGAAGAGTCCGTTGTTCGGAATGTCGGACGCGGAGCTCGTGACCAAGGATGCGGAATTCCTCATCCTGCTCTCGGGCACCGACGAGACCTTTTCCCAGACGGTGCACGCGCGCTCGTCGTACAAGCCGAGCGAGATCCAGTACGGGCACAAGTTCGTCAACATCTACAACCCGGTCGGCGACGACGGGATGGTGAGCATCGACGTGCGGAAGTTGAGCGACACGGAGCCGGCGGAGGACGACGGGTTCGCGCATACGTCGACGTGGCATCACACCGGGCACTACGCCGGGTATTCGCCGCCCAGAAAATAGGGTGCGGGTCTAGGGCAGGTGTGCGGCGCGCCGCTTCGATCCCCAAACCCAACCGCGATACTCTAGACCCTAGACCCTGGTCTCGTCGGGCTCGGCTTCGGGCCGCACCTTCGGTCCTTTTTCGAGGACCTCCTTACAACACGCCGCCAGGACCGCCTCGAGTGCCTCGATACCGTCGTCGGTCGCCTCGAGGAAGAGGTCTTTGACCACCGACTCAGCGCGCTCCAGCTGATTCATCAGCATTTTCGCGTGGACGCGCGAGGGCATCACCCCGCACACCTTGGCGGTGGCGCGATTGCCGATCGGTTTGCGCAGCACGACTACGGCGCCGCGCTTCCCCGGCTGGGTGAAATAATCAGTTTTTGACGCGGTCACCCGTTTCTTGGAGACCGGCCTTCCTTTTCGTCCCTGTCGTGCCATGTCGCTCCGCTCTCGTCGCGGTTGCCGCATAAGAATACACCGGGTGACCAGGGTGTGCGCCAGGCCACTTCATGGAAGTGCGATGCCGGTCACAGCGAACTAGCACGGATCGTGCTTTATTGCGCCGGCAGTCCCGTGGAGATTGCTGTGAAAAAACTACTGCTTGCCGCCGCCGCCGCGCTGCTCATGGCCGCGTGTTCCGATGCTCCGAGCGCCCCATCGGCGCCCAGGAATGTTACGCCGTCGAACCGTGCCAGCGCAGACTTGACCTGCAAGAGCGGTTATCAGGTCGCCTACGACGAGAGCGGAAATCCGTACTGCGCGCCCACCGACGGCAGCCCAGCGGCGGCCCGGCCAACGACGCAGCCATAAGGCATCTGTCGGTGATTCTCACGGAGCGCGGTCCTCTGCCGCGCTCCGCGACGCGCTGATCTCGTCAATTCGTTTGGTGAGCCGGTCGATGAGCGGCCGGTCATCCGCGAGTGTGGCGAGGTCGCGCGCCCTGACATAGCACCGCACAGCCGTATCCGGATCGGGACGCTGCTCGTTCATCTGCCCCATGATCTCGAGGCACTCCGCCTGCCGCTGCGGATTGCGAGCGCTGGTGAAGTGCCCCAGCGCCTCCGTCAGCAGCCCCTCGGCCGACTCTAGATTCCCGATCGCGACGAACGCCGCCGCCTGGTTCTGAACGGTGGTGAGCAGCACGTCGAGCACGTTGAGCCGGCGTGCGAGAAGAATCCCTTCATGCCCGATTTCGATCGACCGGAGCGCGTTTCCCCGGTCCAAGGCCGACCGCGCAGCGTTGGTCAGCGCGACGGCCAAACCGAGGTCGTAGTTCGCTTCGCGGAACGCGGCGATCGAATCGTCGAAGTACCGGTCGGCGGTGTCGAACTCCCCCCGCTCGGCGGCACCGCGGCCGAGGTTCTGGAGGGTGATACCGAGCACCCGCGGCGACGTGGCGCGTTGCATGGCGGTGTGCGCGATCACCTCGGCCTCGTCGAAGTGCCCGCGCGCCTGAAGCACGCCGACTTCGATGTTCATCGCCTCGGCGGCGAGATCGTCGGCGCCGATCTCATCCGCAAGCCGAACGGCCGCGCGGGCTTCCTCTATCGACTTGTCGAAGTCGGCCCTCGACCGGTAGACCCGCGCGATGCGAAGGCGGGCCTCCGCCTTGTCGGCGGGCATGGCACTGGCGGCCAGCGCGTCGGCGTAGGCCTCGAGCGCACGCTCCAGCGTGCCTCCCTGCTCAAAGCGAAATCCTCGGTCGAGATGCGCGCGTGCCGCCGACAGGGCACGGGTTCGATCGGGAGTGGGCTCCATGCAGATGAGTTCGAGGCGGGTCTGTCTTGAGGCGTTGCCGAACAATAACTTATGGAGACCCGCTTCGCTTACCCCAGCCGGGAGTCGACGGCCAATGGACGAAAAGCAGCTCGCCAAGCTCGTGAAGAAGACGGTCGCCAAGGCCAACAAGCCGAAGACGCCGACAGGCAAGACGTACGACCCCACGCTGGACGCCACGCGCCGTCCGCACTCGGACAAAGACGACGAGGCAGCCGAATTGTTCCAGCAGATGAAGAAGCGGGAATTCTAGCGCTGCACCTCAGGGCGTGCTCGCCTTGGAATCGGCGCTCCGCTTGTCGTTCGCGCCGTGTGCTACACCGTTTTTCATGATGATCGTGTGGCCGTCGCCCTGACCGCCGCCGAATTTGATCCCGTGCCCCATGGCCTGGAGCCGCTTGGCCGTGGAGTCGGGCAGCGCGTCGCGCTCGAAGGTCACGGTGTCGGGCAGCCACTGATGATGAAAGCGCGGTGAGTCCACCGCGTCGCGCACGTCCATTCCGTACGTGGTTCCATTCAGCACGATCTCCATCACGGTGTTGATGATCGTGCGGCCGCCCGGGGACCCCGTAACCATGAAGAGCTTTCCGTTCTTCGTGACGATTGTGGGACTCATGGAGCTGAGCATACGCTTCCCCGGCGCGATGAGATTGGCCGCCGTCCCGATGTCGCCCTGCAGGTTCGTCTCGCCGGGCTTCTTGTTGAAGTCGCCCATCTCGTTGTTGAGAATGAAGCCCGCGCCGCGCACAACGACGTGCGAGCCGAATCCTCCCTCGAGCGTGTACGTGTTCGACACGGCGTTGCCGTACTTGTCGACGATCGAGAATTGCGTCGTCTCCTCGTGCTCGTCGGACGCGATCTGGCCGAGAATGTCCTTTCCGAGCTCGACGCTGCTCGACGCGCGGTTGGGATCGATCGTCTTGGCGAGCGTTTTGGCGTACACCTTCGACGTGAGCCGGTCGAGCGGCATCTTCACGAAGTCGGGGTCGCCGAGGTAGCGCGCGCGATCGAGGTAGCCGCGGCGCATCGCTTCGATCTCGTAGTGCAATGCCTCGGGCGAAAGCGCGCCGAGCTTGGGCAGGTCGAAGTTCTCGAGAATGTTGAGCATCTCGATCATCGCCACGCCGCCGCTGCTCGGCGGCGGCATGGTGATCAGATCGTAGCCGCGATACTTGCCGCGGATGGGCGCGCGCACTTTCGCCTGATAGGCCGCGAGATCCCGCTTGTCGATCAAGCCGCCGTTCTCGGCCATCGTTGCCGCGATGCTGTCGGCGATCCAGCCGGTGTAGAAGGCATTTGGCCCCTGGGTCGCGATGGCGCGCAGCGTGCGGCCGAGGTCCCGGAGCACGAGTGTGTCGCCCGCCTTCCACTGTCCGCCGCCAGGCTTGCCATAGGCGGCGACGGATGCCGGATAGCGCGCCATCGCGCCGCCTACTTCGCGGTTGAGCGACCGGGCAAGCGATTCCGAGAGCACGAAACCCTTCTCGGCCAACTCCACCGCGGGCATCACGTCGCTCTTCCACGACAACTTGCCAAATCGTTTGTGCGCCGCCGCGAGGCCGCGAACGGTGCCTGGCACGCCGGGAGCGAGATAGCCGGTGTTCGTGAGGGCGCGAACGATTTTGCCGGTCGAGTCGAGATACATCGTCTGCGTCGACTTGAGCGGAGCCTTCTCACGATAGTCGATGGTCGTCGGCGCGCCCTTGGCCGGCCGATAGACCATGAACCCGCCGCCGCCGATGTTTCCGGCGCTCGGGTGTGTCACCGCGAGCGCGAACGCCGTGGCCACCGCCGCGTCGACGGCGTTGCCGCCCTTCCGAAGGATCGACGCGCCCGCGTCGGACGCCGGCGCCGAGGTCGTGATGACCATGCCCTTCTTCGAGCTGACGATGCCCGAGTCTGTCTGAGCGTGCAGGCACGGGGCAGCGAGCGAAAGCGACGCGGCGATCGCGACCAGCGGGCGGATTCGATTCATGACGACCTCGGAACGACCTCGGTGAGGGCTGCGACGGATTGCCCGTCATGGGAAAAGCTACCGCGTTCACTGCCGCGCGCCAGCAATCGGTCGACAGAATCCGTACAACAGGAGAGCGCGAGCCGGACTGTCGCGGCTCGCGTTCGCAGGTCATGTTTTCGTCACGTTTCGTCCCACCAACCGGGTCAGGAGAGTCCTTCGTGCCGATCAGCCGCCGCACCTTCATCAAGGCCTCAGCCGCCGCCGGCGGTGCCATTGGACTCGGCGTGTTGCCGAACGTCGGACTCGCGAACGCCGCCGCTTCCATTGAGCGGGCGCGGAAGCCGCTCAGCATTCTCATTCTTGGCGGTACGGGCTTCACGGGCCCGGAGCAGGTGGAGTACGCAATCGCCCGCGGCCATTCGGTAACGCTGATCAACCGCAACCGCACGCGCCCGGATTTCTTCAAGGGCCGGGTCGAACAGTTGATCGGCGACTTCAACGGCGACATGAGCGCGCTCAAGGGCCGCAAGTTCGACGTCGTGCTCGACAACCCGACGACGCTGCCCGCGTGGGTGAAGAACGCGGGGCAGTATCTCAAGGGCAACGTCGGCCACTACGTGTTCATCTCGACGATCTCCGTCTATCCCGACAACTCCCACCCGGGAGCCGATGAGACGGACGGTCTCACGCCGATGCCTGAAGGCATCGACCCGTACAACGTTCCTCCGGCCGACGCGCGCAAATACTATGGCGCGCTCAAGACGTTCTCGGAGGGTGAAGTCGCGAGGACCTATCCGAGCTTCACGATCATTCGTCCCGGATTGATCGTGGGTCCGCTCGACGTCACCGACCGCTTCACGTACTGGCCGTATCGCATCGACAAGGGCGGCGAGGTGCTCGCGCCGGGAACGCCGTCGGATCCGGTGCAGTTCATCGACTCGCGCGACCTGGCGGAGTGGACGGTACGCATGGCGGAGAACAAGAAGACCGGCACGTACAACGCGACCGGTCCCGCCAAGAAGATGGGCATGGGAGAGATGCTCGACGGGATCAAGAAGGCGATCGGCTCGAACGCCACGTTCACCTGGGTGCCGGCGGACTTTCTCGCCGAACAGAAGATTTCGGGGTGGCGACACATGACCGTGTGGCTGGCGCCCATCGGCCGCACCGCGGGATTCTCGCAGCGGAGCATCGCGAAGGCGCTGGCGGCTGGTCTCACGTTCCGTCCGCTCGCCGTGACGGCGCGCGACACGCTCGCCTGGAACAAGACGCGCTCACCTGAAGCGCTCACGGCGCTCGCCAACGGCGCGGTCGGTGGGATCTCGCTGGAGCGTGAGGCCGAAGTGCTCGCGGCGTGGAAGGCGAAACAAGCGAATCCGGGTGAGCGTCACTCGTGACGTTTGCCGCCGGAGTGACGTTTCGTCCGCTCGCTGAAGGCAAGCGGTTCGGGATCGCCGCCAAGATGCCGCGGGACACGTGACGGCTCCGGAAGGCTCCGAGGAATCCGATAGCCCGCTTCACGCACTGCTGCGCCGCGTCGTCGACGTTCGCGCGGGCGAAGTGCGCGCGATGCTCACGTCGTTCGCCTTCTTTTTCTTTCTGCTGAGCAGCTACTTCGTCCTGCGTCCGATTCGCGACGCCGTGGCCGCCGCCTCCGGCGTGACGAAGCTGCCCTGGCTGTTCGCGGGCACGCTTGCCGTGACGCTGATCTGCAATCCGTTGTTCTCGGGCCTCATCGCGCGCTTTCCCGTGCGGAAGGTGATCCCGATCTCGTACCACTTCTTCGTCGTCACCTTTCTCACATTCTATGCGGTGCTCCGCTTCCTGGCGGCGGGTGAGGGATCGCGCGTCGACGTGTTGATGGGGCGCGCGTTTTTCATCTGGACGACGGTGTTCGCGCTGTTCAACACGTCGATCTTCTGGTCGCTGATGGCCGACGTGTTCCGCAGCGAGCAGGCGAAGCGGATGTTCGGTTTCATCGGCGTTGGGGGAACGCTGGGGTCGATCCTTGGATCGGCGGCCACGGCGGCGCTAGCCCCGAAGCTCGGTGCGGTGAACATGCTGTTGGTGTCGGCGGTGCTCGTCGAGCTCGCGATCTTCACGATCGTGCGCTTCCCGCTGCAGCCGCATGGTACGGGGGACGTCGGCAGGAAGCATCGCGACGGCACCGATCGCGACGTGATCGGCGGCAGCGTGTGGGCGGGATTCACGAGCGTCGTCAAGTCGCCGTATCTGCTCGGCATTTGCGCGTTCATGATTCTCTATACGGTTGGATCGACGGTGTTGTACTTCGCGCAGTCGGACATCGTGGGCCGATTCTATGCGGATCGAACCGCGCGCACGGCGGTGCTCGCGCAGCTCGAGCTGGCCACGCAGATCCTCACGGTGGTCACGCAGATCTTCTTCACCGGCCGGATCATCCGCTGGCTGGGACTCGCCGCGGCGCTCGCGCTGTTGCCGGTGCTGAGCATCGTCGGGTTTGGCGCGTTGGGCGCCATGCCCGTGTTCGCGACGCTCGCCGTGTTTCAGGTGCTGCGGCGCGCCAGCAACTTCGCGATCACGAATCCGTCGATGGAAGTGCTGTTCACGGTCGTGCCGCGCGAGGACAAGTACAAGGCGAAGAACGTCATCGAAACGTTCGTCTATCGCGGCGGCGATCAGATTGGCGCCTGGTTTTATGCCGGCCTCACGGTGCTTGGCCTGAGTCTCGCGGGGATTTCGTTCGTCGCGGTTCCGCTGTCTGCCGTGTGGCTGTTTATCGGCCTCTGGCTCGGGCACAAGCAATCCGTGCTGGCGGGCGACCGTCGGTCATAGCCGGTCATGGCCGGCGTAGCCGGGCGCGGCGCAAGGTATTTGTATACGAACCGGAGCCCTGTTGACATCCTCCGGTCCAGGAGGGTTATCTCAATTGGACCCGAGGCCGGGCCGACCCTCGTGTCACCCTTATCTCTCGACCCATGAGCGCCGCCACGATCGAACGGCCGCACGCCGACGAGCATGCGCCGTATTACGGCAAGTACATCGCACGCGTTCCCGACGGAGACCTGGTCTCGCTTCTCCGCGAGCAGTTGATGGATACCGTCGCCCTGCTTCGCGGGGTGTCGCCCGACCGAGCCGACTTCGCATACGGCCCCGGAAAGTGGACGATCAAAGAAGTGGTGGGACATCTGGTGGACACGGAGCGCGTGATGGCCTATCGCGCCCTGCGCTTTGCGCGCAACGACCGGACGGAACTTCCCGGCTTCGACGAGAATACGTGGGCAGTGAACTCCGACGCCGCCAGCCGGACGCTGGGCGATCTGCTCGAGGAGTTTCAGGTCGTGCGGTCGTCGACGATTCATCTCGCCAAGCATCTGAGCGCCGACGCACTCGCCCGCCGCGGGAGCGCGAACGGACAGGAGGTCAGCGTGCGTGCGCTGTTCTACATCATCGCGGGGCACGAGCGGCATCATGCCGATCTGCTTCGCGAGCGCTACTTGCCGCAGTAGGTCGCAGTAGGTCGCAGTAGGCCGTTCGGCCAGTTCGAAGGGTCGCGCATCGACGCTTCAAAGGGGGGCCCATGATGCGCTCGTGGAGTGACTCGTACGCAAAGGCGGCGCCCGCCGTCTCGAGCGCGACGATCAGCCTGGGGCTGCACGCGCTCATCGTCGCGGCGTGGGTATACGTCACGTTGCCGGCCACCGGCGTGCCGTCGGACAGTCTGGCGAACCGGCTGTATCCCGCCTACATACCGCCGCCCGACCACGTGCCTGGGCAGAGCGGGTCGCGCGAGTCGGTGCACTACGTCACCGTGGCGCGCGACGAGGGCACCGGCAACGGCGACGGTCCGCGCATGATGGGCGAGGCGCGTCCCGTGACCGCGGACGAGAGCGTGGGCCGCGCACCAGTCGACTCGTCGCCGGCCGCGGCCACGGTGGCCGTGCCCGGACCGCCCGACTCCGTGTTCACGGTGCTCGACGTGGATTCGGCGGTGGTGCGTTCGGGCAACAGCGCGGCACCAGCCTACCCGCTCAAGCTGCTCACCGCGCACGTGATGGGCTACGTCACGGCGCGGTACGTCGTGGACACCACCGGCTTCGCCGACTCCAGCTCGTTCGAGGTGTTGAAGGCGACGCATGCGGAATTCGAGGTCGCGGTGCGCACCGCGCTGCCGTACATGCGCTTCAAGCCGGCGAAGATCGGCGCGATGAAAGTGCGGCAGCTCGTCGAGCAGATGTTCAGCTTCAAAATCAACGACACGTCGGCGGTGCAAACGCGGAAGCCGACGCCGTAGGCGGTGGCCGGCCGTAACGAAGCGGCGTAATTTCCGCGGATGCGCCACACTGTTCGGCTACACGGCGTGATCGTTGGCCATTCCGAGCTCGAGCACACCGACATGGGACTCGGACGCGCGTGGGGCGCGTTTCGCCCCGGGCTCGGGTACGAGTTGGTGCAGCCGGTGTTCCGGTTGTTCGCGGACGCGGTGCCGCGCAGCGGCTCGCCCACCGACGACGCGATGCTCGCGCGCTACCACAAATCTCGCGACGCGCTCGCGCTCGCGTTGTTCGACGCGGAGGGACACCCGATCCACATGTCGGCCGTGCACATCGCCGACTATACCGTGGAAGAGGGGCCCGCCGCGTTGGAGCTCGACGTGTTGATCAAGGACGACGCGTACTGGGCGCGGCGGACTGCATCGCCGTCTCCAGCCGAGTGATGAATTCCGCCTGAGCGGGGTTCAGCTTCTTGCGCGCGGTGGCGGCGTCGAACCAGCCGCAGCGATCGATTTCCGGAAAGGTCAGCATTTTGCCCGATCCGCGCGGCCATTCCATGCGGACGGTGTTGCTCGTGGCCGCTTCCGGATCGGCGTCGCCCTCCCAGGCCCACGCGTGCACCGTCTTTCCCGCCTTCTGCGTCACGGCGCCCAACGGAATGAAAGGGCCCGCGGGCGTCATTCCAGTTTCCTCATGGAACTCGCGGCGCGCGGCGTCGAGCAGATCTTCGCCGTCGTCGACCAGGCCTTTCGGGATGGTCCACGCGCTGGCGTCGCGCGCGGCCCAGAATGGACCGCCGGGATGTGCGAGCAAGACCTCGAGCCCGTGCGCCGACCGACGGAAGAGCAGCAGGCCGGCGCTGACCGTCGCCGCCTTCACCCGCGGCGGAGGCCGAGTCCTTCGGCGAGCGCATCAGCGATCTCGTCGACGGCGTCGAGTGTGTTGTTGACGAGCGCGCGGAAGGTACGCGGTCGGCCGACCGCGGATCGAACCTGTTGCGGAGGAGTCGGCTCGGGCGAAGCGGTGGCGACCGCGGTGGCCGGCGGCTTTGGGGGCGGAGTGAGCGCGCCCGAGGGCTCGGTAGGAGGCGTGGCGTCTTCCATGGGTTACCCTACGGGCTGATTCCGCGGTTTGTGTCCGACGGCCGACTCGGCATCGCGATTGAATTCCAACTCGAGCGCCTCACCGGGCGGAATCGCGTCCCATCGTGCAAACAGCTCGCCGCGTAGCTGCTGGATCCGGCTCACCTGATCGTCGGTGAGCGCGATCGACGGCGGCGGGAGCTTGTCGTCCGCGTACCGTTGTGCGGTTCGAGCATTGAGCTCGTCGGCGGTCGCAAGCGTGCCCATCCTGCGTTCCAGGTCGAAATAGCCGATGATCAATTCCGCGAAGCGCGCTTGCTCGGGAATCGGCCCTTTCGTGCCGCCGGCGCCGAAATCGGTGAAGCCCCAACCCTCGGCGACCAATCCGTAAAACGCGTCGCGCAAACCGAGTACCGTCTCGACGGCGTAGTGCGTGAGGTCGTGCAGCGGGAAGAAGCGTCCGAGCTGTCCGTTCTGCTGCTGCCAGGTCGCGGTGCCGTCGGCGCGAGTGCAGGCGAGGGCGGCCGAGCCGTCCGGTTTCTTCTTGATCCGAATGACGAGATCAGGCATGGCTCGCGTGGCGCGTGAGCCGCCGGCGCCGGTGCCGCCGCTCCCAGAAGTGTCCGCCGGCGAGTCCGAGCACGGCGCCCACCAGCCCACCCGTGATCGCCCCCATGAGCGCCGCCACGACGAAGTCCACGGTGCCGCGCGCCGGCACGCCGCGGCGCATGCCGTAGAACATCACGCTCCAGGTGGTGGTAGCCCACCAGAGCGCGGCGAACACACCGAGCGCGATGGCGCCGCCGTTCACGAGCGCCTCGCGCCGCGGCTCGTAATAGTTGTTCGCCAGCGTGCCGAGCTCGCCCTGCTCCTCGGCCCAGCGCGCGTCGCGCCCCCATCCCGAGCGCAGGATGAGAACGGCGGCGATGACCAGCCCCTCGGCGGTCCAGAGCACGGGCGTTTCCTTGGCCGGCAGGAACGCTAATTTCGTGTTCTGTAATACCAGAACGCTCGTAACGACCAGCAGCGCGAGCTGGAGCGACCAGTCGGTCGAGCGATTCTTCATTTGCCGCTATTCGACGTCATCACCGGCGGCGTCTGCTTTTCCCAGACGAAGCGATGGAGGAAGTCGCTGCTGCGGCCGAAGATGTCGATCCACCGGCTGTGGATCAGCGATTCGTGCACATCGTCGGGAATGACCGTGAGGTCGAAGTACACGTTGTGCGCGCGCAGCAGCCCGACGAGTCCGACCATCTGCGCGAAGTCCACGTTGCGGTCGTCGTCGCCTTGTTCGAGGAAGACGGGCGACTTCCAGGTGTCGACGTGCGCGGCGGCCGACGATTGGTACGCGAGGTTGGTCGAGTCGAGCGAGTTGCCGTAGAGATGTACGCCCGCGAGATCGACACCGGCCACGAAGATGTCGGAGTTGCGCGCCAGCGCTTCGGCGGTGAGCAGGCCGCCGTACGACAGTCCCCAGATCCCGACGCGCGCCGGGTCGACGTCCGCGCGGCCCTGGAGATACTTGGCACCCGCGACGACGTCCTGATACTCGGAGTTGCCGCGGCCTTCGGTGTTCGGTGCGCGCTGGAACGAACGGCCGTAGCCGATGCCGCTGCGGTAGTTGATCGACAGCACGACGTAGCCCTGCGTCTGCAGCCACTGGTTGTAACCGTACGCCCAGTGATAGAACTGCATGTAGTGGTACGCCGGCATCATCTCGCGCGACGGGCCGCCGTGCACGAACACGATCGCCGGACGGCGCTCGCCCGGCTTGATGTCCTTCGGAAGGAAGAGCTGGTTGTGAATCTCCAGTCCGTCCGCGGCGTGGGTGATGACGATCTCGGGTGTCACGTGCGCCGCCTGCGGGAAATCCTTCGGCAGCGTGGGGAACACGACCTTGGTCGTGCCGCCGTTGGCCGGCACGATGCCGATCGACGCCGGCTGCTTCGCGTTGAAGTAGAGTACCGCGAGGCTCTTTCCCGATGAGAGCGGCGTCGGCGACACCTCGACGCCGTCGTCGGTCGAGACCTGCCGCGGAGTTCCGCCGGACGTCGGCACGGCCCAGATGTGCCGCTTCTCGATGTCCTTGGCGTTGGTGCAGTAGTAGAACGTGCTGCCGTCGCGCGAGAACGCGGTCGTCACGAAGGTGCGGTCGGCGACGCTGTCGTTGATCAAGCCGTCGGTCGTCGTGAGCAGTGTGGGCTCGGTCTGCGGGTTCGTTACGCTCACCGAGTAGAAGCGGTCCCACTCGTCGTTCGGCACCTGGCCCGCGAATACCACGCGATCGCCCGCCCACTGAATGCTGTTCACCGCGGCGAACACGCGGTCGTTCGGCTTGTTGTGCCAGAACTCGTGCGCCTTGCCGGTCGCCACGTCGGCAACCATGAAGGACACCGTGTAGCCGCCGGGAAACGCCGTGCGATGCAATCCGTCGATGCGGCCCGGCGTCGTGTCGTTGGCCGCCCCGCCCCGGCCACCGCGTCCACCGCCACCACCGCCGCCGCCACCACCGCCGCCGTTGCCACGGCCTGCTGCCGGACCCGCGGGATTACCGATGCCGCCCTGGCCCTGCTGCGTCTGTTGGCCGAAGGGCGTGCCGGGACGGCGCGTGAACGCGATCTGCTTGCCGTCGGGCGACCACACCGGGCTGCCGTCGAAATCGACGCTCGGCGCCACGAAGTCGACTTTGCGCGACTTCATGTCGTAGATACCGATGAACGCGTGATTGTCGCGCGTGCTCACGAAGGCGAGCTTGGTGCCGTCGGGCGACCACTGCGCGCTGCTCTGGCGTCCCCACTCCTTGATGAACGGAACGCCGCCGGTGTCGACGGGGGCGTTGCTTCCCCGCGCGGTCCGCGCGCGGAACAACTGGCCGTCCTTGGCGAACACCACGTACTTGCCGTCGGGCGAGAGCTCGGGGCCGCCGCCGCGTCCGCCGAATCCGGGAAGCTCGGTGCCCGTGAGCACCGCGAGACGCCACGCGCCGCTGCCGTCGGTGCGCGCGGCCCACACGGCCCGCTCGCCGCCGTTCGGATCGTGCGACGGGTTGGCGACCCAACCCGCGCGATTGGGCCCGGAGCCGCGAATGAACACGGCCATCGCGCCGTCGTCGGACAGCTTCACCGAGCTGACGTCGACGCCGTCGTCGTCCATGAACTTCGTGATCCGCACCGGCTTGAAGTCGGGGGCCGACGCGACGTAGACGTTGCGCATGCCGCGCTCGTACGACACCCACGCCACCTTGTCGGTCTTCTTGGCCGCGCTCACCTCGAGCGGCGACGCGGGCGAGAGGAACTGGTCGATCGTATATGTCGTCGCCGGCCTGGAGACGGCGGACATCGGCATCTTCGAGCGGTTGGTCGGATTGAGCTGTGCGCCGAGGGGCATCGCGGCGACAGCGATTGTCGCCGCGGCGAGGGAAGCGCGGAGCTGGGACATTGAGAGCCTCAGAGGTGAGTCGAGGTCAGTCGACGCGAACTGACTGTAAGGCTAACGCCCCGGACCGCCGGGGCGTTGCGCCCTGATCGTGAGAGATTCTGAGGATCGAACCGCCGCGGCGCCAGACATAGAGCCGTCAGGGCGGCGGCCCGCCGCGTCCGCCGCGACCCCCGCGTCCCGGACCGCCGGGCCGGAACGGTTCGGGCATGCGGTCGAGCTCCGTCGCGAGACGGCCGCGCTGCGCGCTGTCCAGCATGGGCGCGAGCGAGACGCGCATGGAGTCGAGCACCGCGCGAAGGCGCACGTTCGCGTCGCGAATGGCCTGGCCGTTTTGCTGCGCCACGTGCTCGAGCAGCGGCCGGATGGAGTCGCGCTGCGCATCGTTGCGCGGCTCGATGACCCGTTCCATGTGGGCCACGAAGCCGGGCGGCCGCCGGAGCTGTCCGATGCGGTCACGGCGGCGCCGCACCAGCGTGGAATCGGCGAAGAGCCCCAGCGCGAAGCCAACGACGAGCGTCGCGGCGAGCAGCACGATCGATTTGGTATTGGCGGTCATGGAGTGTCCGTCAGAGTATTCGCCACGCCGAACAGCGTTGCCGGTGAGTACGCCGATGAGAGCGTCACCTGCGGGAGATTGAGCGCCGCATCGAGCGCCGATGCCGCGGTAGCGCGCGCGCCCCACCAGTTATACGCGGCGAGCAGCACGGTCGCCGCGGCGGCGAGCGGCACGATGCGAACGAATTGCCGCTCGAGGGCGTGGACGAGCGACGAGTCGCGCTGCGCATGGACCCGGGCGAGTACCCGCGCAGAGAACCCGTCGCCGAAGCGCGCGGGCGCCGCACCGCGTAGCAGCGCGGCGATGGCTGGGTCGAGCGGAGGATCGTGATGGGTCATCGGATGTGCTCCGGAAGCGCGGCACCGTCGCCGCGGACGTACGGCGTGAGCTGCGCCTGCAGCTCTTTCATGGCGCGCGACAGTCGCGACAGCACGGTGCCCTCGGCGATGCCGAGGATCTCGGCCGTCTCACGCGTCGAGCATTCGTGAAAGAGCCGGAGAACGACGACGGCTCGGTGCTTCTCGCCGAGCCGCGCGACCGCCGCACGGACGTGCTCGTTCAACTCGGCCGTGTCGATCTCACCGTCGGGACCCGCGCGCGGCTCGGGAAAGTCGGTGCGGTCGGCTTCGTCGCGGCTGACGAAGCGCAGCAGCGAGCGCCGCCGGCTGCGCAGAGCATTGATCGACAGGTTCATCGCGATGTGGACGAGGTAGGTCTCGAGCGACGATTCGCCGCGAAAGCGGTGAAGCGAGCGATGGAATCGGACGAAGGTCTCCTGCCCCACGTCGTCGGCATCGTCGCCGGGGCCGAGCATGCCGATGACCGTCGCGGCGACCGCGCGCTCGTAGCGGCTCACGAGCGCGCCGAAGGCTTGGTCGTCGCCGGTGCGGGCGCGATCGAGAAGCTCAGCGTCGGACGGGCCGTCGGTCATCAAGGAATAGACACCGAACGCGAGCGATGGATTCCAAACCGCAGGGTTTAGGGGCTGGGGTAAAGGGTATAGGGAAGCTGTGCGGCGCGCCGTGGGCGCGCCGCTTGATATGGGGATGCCGAAAGGCCTTCTCATCGAATCGCGCCGAAGGCGCGACGTACCGACCCGAAAACCTTCGACCCGATTCTGTGACAACCCTGCTGCGTCTCGGCGATCGCGGACTCTACTGTGAGGTGGGGGATTTCCATATCGACCCCTGGCAGCCGGTGGAGCGGGCGGTCATCACCCACGCTCACGGCGATCACGCGCGGTGGGGATCGGGGACGTATCTGTGTTCCCGAGAAGGGCAGGGCGTGTTGCGCACGCGTTTGGGGACGGACGCGTCGATCCAATCTGTGGATTGGGCGGAGCCGGTCGACATCAACGGCGTGCGGGTGTCGCTGCACCCGGCGGGGCACATCCTTGGCTCGGCGCAAATTCGGGTGGAGCATCGCGGGGAGGTGTGGGTTGCGTCGGGCGACTACAAGACCGACCCCGATCCCACGTGCACGCCGTTCGAGCTCGTGCGGTGCCACACCTTCATCACCGAGAGCACCTTCGGGCTGCCGATCTACCGCTGGTGTCCGGAGTGGCAGGTGTTCGACGACATTCGCGCGTGGTGGACCGCGAACCGCCACGCCGGACGAGCGTCGGTGCTGTTCGGCTATGCGCTCGGCAAGGCGCAGCGGCTGCTCGCGGGATTGGCCGGTGCCGACATCGGGCCGATCTACACTCACGGGGCAGTCGAGCGACTGAACCGCGACTACCGCGCGGCAGGCGTTCGGCTGGCCGACACGCGCTATGCGAGCGATCTGCCCAAGGGGTACGATTTCTCGGGAAGCATGATCGTAGCGCCGCCGTCGGCCGCGGGGAGCACGTGGCTGCGCCGCTTTGGGAACGTGTCGACGGGGTTCGCGTCGGGGTGGATGCGGATCCGCGGCGCGCGCCGGCGTCGCGCGTTGGACCGTGGGTTCGTGCTGTCCGACCACGTCGACTGGCCGTCGTTGCTCGCGGCGGTGGAGGGAACCGGCGCGCAACGCGTCTGGGTGACGCATGGCACCCGCGAGCCGCTCGTTCGCTGGCTCACCGAACGCGGGCTCGAGGCGATGGCGCTCCGCGCGCAGTGGAAGGGCGAGGAGGACGCCGATCCGGTGGAAGTCGCGGGCGAGGAGATCCCGGCGTGAAGCGCTTCGCGCGGCTGCTCACGGAGCTGGACGAGACGATGCGGACGAATGAGAAGGTCGACGCGATGGCTGCCTACTTCTCGACCGCCGATCCGGCGGACGCCGCGTGGGCCGTCTACTTCCTCAGCGGCGGCCGGCCGAAGCGGCTCATCCCCGTCCGGCGGCTCGCGGCGTGGGCAATGGAAGAAGCGGGCATTCCAGAATGGTTATTCGAGGACTGTTATGAAGCCATCGGAGATCTCGCCGAGACGATGTCGCTGCTGCTGCCCGATGCGGAATCGACGTCGGACCTGCCGTTGCACTGGTGGATCGAGGAGCGCGTGCTGCCGCTCGCGAAGCAGTCGGAAGGGGCGCAGCGGGCGGTGATCGTGGAGTCGTGGCGCGAGCTCGCCGGCGCGGAGCGGTTCATCTGGAACAAGCTGATCACGGGCGGATTCAGAGTCGGCGTGTCGCAGCAGCTCGTCGTCCGTGCGCTGGCGAAGGCAAGCGGGATCGACGAAGGTGCGATCGCGCACCGGTTGAGCGGGCACTGGGAGCCGCGGCCCGAGGCATTCGCCGCACTCCTCGCCGCGGAGACCGGTGACGCCGACGTGTCGAAGCCCTACCCGTTCTATCTCGCCTACGCGATCGAGGACGAGCTCGACGACCTGGGCGACCCGGCGGAGTGGCAGGCCGAGTGGAAGTGGGACGGCATTCGCGCGCAGGTGATTCGTCGCAACGGACAGACGTTCGTCTGGTCGCGCGGCGAGGAGCTCGTCACCGATCGCTTCCCGGAGATTGCGTCGGCCGCGGCGTTTCTTCCCGACGGCACGGTGCTCGACGGTGAGATCATGCCGTGGAAGAACGGCGCGCCGCTGCCGTTCGCGCAGCTGCAGCGGCGAATCGGACGCAAAGTGCTGGGGGCCAAGATCCTGAACGAAGTGCCGGTGGTCCTGATCGTCTACGATCTCCTGGAGCTCGACGGGCGCGACGCGCGCGGCGAGCCGTTGTCGTGGCGGCGCGAGCGGCTCGACGAAGTCATCGCCGGCGCGCGCAGCACGGTGTTGGTCCCATCGCCGCTCATCGCGTTGTCGGCGTGGAGCGGTGCGCGCGACGCGCACGCCCGCGCGCGTGAGATGAGCGCCGAGGGACTGATGCTGAAGCGGCGCGACGGCGTGTACGGCGTGGGGCGGCGAAAGGGTGGCTGGTGGAAGTGGAAGGTGCAACCGTACACGGTGGACGCTGTGATGATCTACGCGCAGGCCGGCCACGGGCGTCGCGCGTCGCTGCATACCGACTACACCTTCGCCGTGTGGGACGACGGCAAGCTCGTGCCGTTCGCCAAGGCGTACTCGGGGCTCACCGACGCGGAGATTCGCGAGCTCGACGGATGGATTCGTCGAAACACCGTCGAGAAGTTCGGGCCCGTGCGTCACGTAAAGCCGGAGCACGTCTTCGAGCTCGGCTTCGAGGGCATTCAGGCGTCACCACGACACAAGTCCGGAGTCGCGGTACGCTTTCCGCGCATTCTGCGCTGGCGAACGGACAAGCGCGCGGAGGACGCCGACACGATCGCGACGCTTCGCGCGTTGATGAGCCAACCGTCGTGAGCGAGAGCGGCCCTATCCCCTGTTTATGGCCGCACCGCGCTCTGCGTTGCTCGATAAATGAGGAGCGCCGCGCGTTTGGTCTGCGACGGAAGCTTGCTCAGATCGGCAGTCTCCTTCTCGGTGTGATCGTCGTGCCCCGATAGCCCGAGCGCATCGATGATCATTGGAACGGTGCTCGCGATGAACGAGACGTCCGCAGCGCCGGCGCGCGATGGGTCGACCGCCACCACGGGACCGTAGCCGAGATCGCGGCTGGCCTTGTCGTACATCGCGAGCAGACGGCGGTTGCCGGCCGTTGGCGCCATGGGTGGATAGCCGTCGTCGAAGGTGATCTCGGCCTGGGTCTTGGGCAGATGGTGCGACACGATCTCGCGCATCGTCCGCTGCGCCTTGGCGTGCTGCTCGGGCGACAGCGTGCGCAGGTCGCCAGTGACGACCATGTGCTCGGCGTCCACGTTGCGCTTGCCCGACGCCGAGCCTTCGGTGCCGGTCGTATCGATCTTGACCAGCGTGCCGCCGAGCGCGAGGCCGGGGTTGAACGTGAGATACGGCTCGTTCGACAGCCGCGTGTAGAACTCGTGCAGGATGCGCGATGCCTCGTACACCGCGCCGGCGCCGAACTCCGGCTTGAATATCTGCGACGAATGCGCCGGAATGCCCGTCGTGCGCAGCGTCCACGACCCGGCGCTGCGGCGCGAGACCACGGCCGTGCGCGGATCGCCCGCGCCGTCCTCGAAGCCGAGCGCCAGGCTCGCGCCCTTCGCGGCGTCGACGAGTGTCTGTCTCGCGGCCGACACTGGAGTCCCTGCCTCCTCCTCGTCGCCATTGAACACGACCGTGACGTTCATGCGGTCGAGTACGCCCGCATCCTTCAGGGCGCGCAGCGCATGGAGGATGATCACGTCGCCACCTTTCATGTCGATGACCCCCGGTCCGCGCGCCGTCGAGTCGTTCAAGCGCTCGAAGCGTTGAAAGGGACTGCTGGGCTCGAAGACCGTATCGAGATGCCCGATCAGAACTATCTTCGACCCAGGCCCCGCATGCTCGGCGACGAGATGGCCGGCCCGGTTGAACGAAGCACCATCGACCCACCGGGTCTTGAATCCGAGCGCGTCGAGCTGCGGACGCAGCACGTCCGCGACCTGACGCACTCCGGCGAAGTTCATGGTGCCGCTGTTGATGTTGACGATGCGCTCGAGCAGCGCCAGCGCGTCGGCGTTGTGTGCGTCGACCGCGCCGGCAATGGCACGCTCGGTGGCGGTCAAGGCCGTCGTCGACTGGGACAGCGCGGGCGTCGCGATCGAGAGTGACAGCGCCGCGCCGAGGGAGCGGAGCAAGGATGAGGAAATGGACATAGGGGAGAATCTATTGAAGCAGCTGGCGATGCGCGCGACGGCGGTGATCATGCTCTCGATCATCGCGAGCTGCGACCGGACGGCCGGTGCGAACCAGCCCGCCCGGCGTGGACCCGCACTTCCCGATTCGATGGGCGCGGCGCCGACGCACGTCTCCGTGGTGCGGACCCGTGCCCGGCCGGAGCTGTTGGAGAATTCCACTGCCGCGATGAGCCACCGCCAGCCCGGCGTGTTCTTCACGATCAACGACTCGGGAAACGATCCCGTTCTGTTCGCGATGGACACGACCGGCGCCGACCGCGGTGCGTGGCCGGTGCGCGGCGCGACGAACGTCGATTGGGAATCGGCGGCGATCGGTCCGTGCGCGCCGCCGGGCGTCGCCGAGTGCGTGTACATCGGCGACACCGGAGACAACCTGGCGCATCACCGGTCCCGCGCCGTGTATCGCGTGGCCGAGCCCGCGGCGAACGGCTCGACCGACTCCATTGTCGCGGAAAAGCTTTCGTACGTGTATGCCGACGGACCGCACGACGTCGAGGCGATGTACGTGGCGCGAAATGGCGACATGTTCTTCATCACCAAGCGGCGCCTCAAGAACGGCGCTGGCGCGTTGCGCCCCGCGCTCGTCTTCAAGCTGAGCGCCGCGGAGTGGAGCGCTCACCGGCAGGTTGTCGCACAGCTCGTCGACAGCCTCTCTCTGGTGCCGGGGTCGGCGCCCCTTCGCGTGATCACCGACGCGTCGCTGTCGCCAGACGCGCGGCACCTCGCGGTTCGCACCTACATGCAAGTCTACGTCTACGCCACCGATCCACTTACCGGACGCGTGCTTCGCGCCGTGCCGCCGAGCGTTTGCAACATCGTGTCGCTCGGCGAGCCGCAAGGTGAGGGCGTGACGTGGGCGGACAACGGCGGACGGCTGGTGTTCACGAGCGAGGGCCAGGAACAGCCGATCCGCATCGCCAACTGTCCGCTGCCGCGCGGGTGATCGCGGTTTGCTGGTTCGTTACCAGGGCTCGTCGGCCGACGGACCGTAGATCGACGGCACCTGGCCACCTGCCATGCGCACGTACACCGAGAGCTGGCCACGGTGGTGAATCTGGTCGTGCAGCATGAACCAGACGAACGACTCGAGGGGGATGTCGCCCATCTGCTTCGGGCCGGTGAAGAATTTCACGGTCCCCTCGAGCGACTCGTTCGTCGAGTGGTGGAGCGCTTCAACCACGTCGTCGTGCCCTTTCTTGAACTCGGCGAGGATCGCGTCGAACGAGTCCGGCGCCTTGGGGAACCCGCCGCCGAACGGCTCGCCGCGCAGCGCCTTGACGATCGGCAACTGCTCGACGACGAAGGTCCACGCGAGCGTCGCGGCGGAGCTCGATCTATCGTGCGGCTTGAAGTTGGACTGATGCTTCGGCAGTGCGTCGAGCACGCGTTGCGTGGTCGCATGTTCGCGCTGATATGCATCGAGAAAGCGCGATTTGTGGGACTGCTGGGTGGTGGCCATGGTGGTTCCTGTCGTGGGTCGTGGCGGGGCCACTACAATGCCCGATGTTCGGCGGGTGCAGCAAGGGCGAGCATTCCGACGAGCCTGCAAGCTGCCGTTCGTCCCTCTCTTAGCGGAGCAATCCCGGCGGAAGGCGCCGCAGCCAGCGGAGGTGCAGCGCACCCCACAGGCCGATCATGATCGCCTCGGCGGCGTCGTGCCGGAGAGACGTGGGACGGCGCGCGTCCGACCAGTCGATGATCGCGCGCGCGAGGCGGCCGGCCGTCTCCTTCGCCTGAGCGCCCGAGCGCTGTTCGCGCGGCAGCAAAAAGGTGGAGCGCCATTCCTCCGCGGTCACACGCGTCACCTCGAGGTGGCGTTTGGTCGCCTCGGACTCCCAACTGTCGGCGATCGCACCGCCGCCTTCGAGCACGACGTGCGAGAGATCCGCGTCGGCGGTGAGCAGCGCGGGGAGCGCGCGCCGCAAGCGCGCGGCGCTCCCGAAATTCTGCGATCGGTACCATCGAAGCCGGCCGTCGTCGTCGAAGGACGCGAGCCCGGTGCGCACGCCGACGTCGACGGCGAGCAGCGAGGCCATTCAGGACGACTCGTCAGCTCGCCGGCCACGCGCCCAGCAGGCGGCGCACGGCGATGATCTGTCCCACGTGGTACGAGGTGTGGTCGACGGCGACGAGAACGGTGCGCAGATACGTCTGCCCGGTGCCGTGCGGAATCTTCGCCGTCAGGTCGCGCGACTCGTCGACGGTGAACTTGGCGAGGGCGGCGTTGTCGCGATGGTACGCTTCGATGCACTCGTTCCAGGCCGCGTCGCTTTCCGGCGCCGGCGTGGGCGGCCAGTAGTCGTCGGGCCATTTGGGCTCGTGATAGTTCTCATTCGTACAGAACTCGAGGAGGTCGTGCTGCGTGCGGCGGATGTGCTCGACGAGCTCCCACGCCGAGTGCGGAAAATTCTCGGGGCGCCGTCCGCGCAGGTTGCCCGGAAGGTTGGCGATGGCCGAATCGAACTTCGCGTGCGCCTGCTCCCAGTCGAGCGCGGAAGCAACGATGTGGCGCCAGTCGTTGGTTGGCATGAGCTCAGAGCTAATGCACTTCGGCGCTACCCGTCAACCGGGCGCTTCCGTAGCTAGACGCGCCGGTGGCCTACCGGACGGTCCTCGAGGACGCCATGACGGCGAGACGCGCCCAGGATGAATTATTAGTTGTCAAATGAGCGTTCCAGAATGATCAGCTCATCGAGCAAGCCGGAGGCGATCTCCTTGTTCAACCGGCGCGTCTCGCGGTAACCTTCGCGGAGGTAGAAGCGCAGCGCGCCGGGGTTGAATCCGGAGCAGGTGATCCACGCCCGACAATAGCCTGCAGCCGTAATCTGCCGCTCGGCGGATCGGAGCAACACGGGGCCCACGCCCGTGCGCTGCGCCGTGGGGTCGACCCAGAGCCCGTTGACTTCGTCGTCGAGCGGCTGCACTACGCCCACGATCGTTCCGTCACGCTCGGCCACGGTCATCGCCGGCCAGTATTGCGCGTACCATGTAGGCTCACGATCCAGCGTACGCCAAAATTCCACGAGCGCCGGCGGACCTGCGAGCTCGAAGGCGCTGAGCCAGGACCGCCGGCCGAGATCGATCAGCGCCGGAAGGTCCGCCTCGGCGGCCGGTCGAAGCGAGACGTCCGTCAGGGGCGCGCGCGCTTCAGGAGCGCGATCTGGCCGCCGTGATAAGTACCGTGCTCGATCACGCCGCGAATCATGTGTTCGGCGGTGTGTGGCGCGCCCGCGGTGGGGATGGGGAGTGCCAGGTCGCCGTCGGAGAGCCGGCTCACCGCGCGCGCCAGATCGCGATAGCTCTGGTCGAGCCGGCCGATCGCCGCGGCCCACTGTTCGGCCGTCGGCTCGGCGGGCGCGGGGAAGTCCTCGGCTGGCGGCGGCGACTCGACCGCGTCCCCGCGCAGGCGCGCGCGCGCGATCTCGGCCCAGACGGCCGTGTGCAGCACCAGTTCCCAAATCGTGTGTCCACCGGGCACCGGCCGGGCCGCCGCGGCGTCGGGCGACACGCCGTTCAGAATCTCTAATAGCGCCGGCCCATGCCACATCGGGCCGTCGAGCGTGCGCTCGATGTGGTTCGCGAGCCCAGTCACAGAATCCATGCCAAGTTCTCAGGAAATGTTCGGTTTTTCTAGCGGCCGAAATGCGAAAAAGGCGTGCGTGCTTCCAGGACCGACTAACTTTCTGTCGTGAATACCGCACTGACTTCCCGCGCCGACGCCGCGACCGACATTCCGCCCGCGGCGACCGCGCGCCGGCTCAACAACCAGATCGCGCGCGCGTTCCGCGGCACCTACGGCGCGCGCACGGGCCTTCGCACGATCGTCCGGCTCACCACGCACCAGATGCTGCAGTCCGGCATGCCGCGCGACGCGATCCAGCGAACGCTCGAGCAGTGCGTGCTCAACCACCCCGCCCGGCTTCTCAGCGACCCGCACAACATCGTGACGGGCGAGTCGCAGTCGACCACGCTCGCGCAGCTCACGCGTCAGTGGTCGGACGAAGTCACGCTCGACGTCGTGGCCGAATAACGGAATACGCCGGACCGCCGGCAAATTCCGGCGCGCGCACTTGCCGACAGTACGCGGGATACGGGAACGGCGTTGAACCGCGGCAATGGGATCCGCCGCGCCGGTCGAGTGGCGGCTTCAGGCGCGTCGAGCGTAGATCCCGACACTCGCTCGCTGCGCTCGCTCGTGCGGGATGACAACCGTCAACGCGCCTCGGCGCCGTATTTCGTCGCCAGCTTGCGCACTGTCGTCACGTTGCGCGTGGTGACCGGTTTTCCGCCGAGCGCCCGGGACAGCACTTTTCCCGGCACGAGACTCCCGCCCATCCCCGCGCGGCACAGCCAATAGAGCTCGCGGCCGTGAACGTGAAACTCGTCGACCTCCGTACGAAGCGCGGCGACAGCCTCGCACACCGCGGCATCCGGCGCATCGCCCAGGAAGCCGATGGCGAGAGGGCACGACTCGGGCACGCCCGGAAAGGCCTGATACCGAATCGCCGCCTCGAGCTCCGCCGGAGTACGGATGAACGTCGCCACCTCGTAGCCGAGCGCGTCGGACAATTGCTTCTCGATCCGCCGCTCGAGCTTCTGCGTGTCGATCGCGGGCGACTCGAAGATGACGTTGCCGCTGGCGATGAACGTGGAGACGTTGGCGAAGCCGAGCGCCTCGAACAGCTCGCACAGGCGGTCCATCTTCACGACGTGGCCGCCGACGTTGATGGCGCGCAGCAACGCGATGTACCGGTGACGGCGCGCCACGATCGACGCTCGCCTATGCGCCGAGCGCGCGGCGCTCGAACAGGGCCATGTCGGCCGCGCCCGCAGGCGCCGCGCGCAGCTCCGTGATCCAGCTCTCGGCCGCCGGCATCCCTGGCAGCTTCTCGGGAGCCGCGTTGACGAAGGTCGCCCAGCCGGGTGCGTCCTCGCGTACCTCGACCTCGGAGCCGTCGCGGAGCTCGATCGCCACGCAGATCGGCTCTCGGTCGGGAAGCGCGCGCGTGTAGGCGCGAACACGCGCGACGTCGCTCCACTTTCCGGCGGCGAGACACCGCCCGTCTTGCCAGAGCCCGAACCCCGCCGCCACAACGACAATCCGTCCACGATCAATCATGCATGCAAGCTATCGGGACGCTCGGAGCGCCGTTAGCGTGCGACGTGGACAGCGCCATTTTCCCGCACTCGAGGTCGCACGGTGAAACTCTGGATCGACGCCGACGCCGCGCCCCGCGACGTGAAGGAGATCGTCTTTCGCGTGTCGGAACGACTAAAGCTCGAGACGGTGCTCGTCGCCAACCAGCGAGTTCAACTTCCGCTCGGCTACACTTTTCTCTCGGCCGTGCGCGTAGACGGCGGGCCCGACGTGGCCGACCGCCACATCGCTGAGACGTCGCTCGCCGGAGACGTCGCGGTGACGGCGGACATTCCGCTCGCGTCGATCCTCGTGGGCAAGGGCGTGCTCGTGCTCGATCCGCGCGGCACGGAGTACACCACCGAGAACATCGGCGAGCGGCTCACTGTGCGCGACTTCATGGAAGGGCTTCGCGGCGCGGGCGTGGAAACGGGAGGACCCAAAGGCTACAGCGCGCGCGACAAGCAGGCGTTCGCGTCGGCCCTCGACCGGATTCTCACGCGCGCGTTACGGGCCGCTAAATGATCGGCGCCTCGTTGGCCGGTGCCGGGTCGGTCGCGACGGGCGGAAGCAGAGCCGCGATCTTCGCCGCGCGCTCCTTGTGCCGGTCGCCAAGCTCGCGGAAGATGGCCGCGGCGGGCGCGTTGCCCATGGTACCCTGCTCCTTGGCCATCGCGGCGCAGTAAGCTGCCACCTGAACCTCGTCCTCCACGTCCTGAGCCGAGAACCCGAACGACTGCTCGAACAGCAGCAGGGCAGCCACGGCGTGGCCGTCGAACGGGGTGTCGAGAAATTGCTCGCGGATGGCGTCGAGCTGGGCACGGTTGGCGAGCACACCAGCCCATTCCGCCCGGCTCAGGGCAGGCATCACGTCGGCGGGCACAGCTGTCTCCTGGAAGATTGTCGGGTGTAGCTTACTGCAGGGTCGAGACCCACCAAAGATCCCGGACCGCATCGTGCGTGACCGGGGTACTTAGAGAAGGATGTGACGCGCAGTACCCGCGCCCCGTCTTTCGTACAACAACCGTCAAACTACTCGTTTTGTCTCAACCGCCACACGATTCACCGTACCGCGACGCCCCGTCGGCTTCACCAGCTGCGCCCGTAAAGTCGCGCAATGCTCCTCAGGCGGATCGATCCGCCCCTCGGAAGCCCGCGAAGCCCGCCGTCGCCGCTCCACGCAGCCAGCGACAGGCTCACGTTCCGCACGACGCCGCGACCACGAAGCCGATTCGCTCGCGCACTCGCAGCCGGCGCCGTCGCGGCGGCTCCGCAACCGCCGTCCCCGAGCTCACGTCGGTCCCCACGAGCCGCAACGCCTACGTCGCGACACGCGCCTGGCTGCTGGCCGAGCACGGGCCTGTCTGCGCCTATTGCGGCGTCCGCTTTACTCCCGCCGTGATGACGCTCGACCACGTCGCTCCGCGACGCGGCCAGACCGCCTACGACCGGCGCGACAATCTCGTCCTGGCCTGTCCCGGCTGCAACATGATCAAGCGCGATCAGGCGCCGCTCGCGTTTCTGCTCGGCTCGCGCATCCGCGCGGTCAACCTCGTGAAATACGGCGCGCACCTGAGCCCCATGCTCGTCGACCTCGCCCGTTCACTCGTGCCCGCCGAAGACCTCGACGCCGTGGACGAGTCGAGGACCGTCAAGGCGACGAATGGTGCGAGCAGCGGCTGGGCCACGCTCGCCGATCTCGACGACGAGTCGCCTTACCGCGACTGACCGAAGTCCGCCGCGCCGCTCGACGGCGCGGCCTGCTGGTCCGCTCGCCAGATGGCGAGCGCGAGGAGCGCCGCTCCCACCGTGACGCCGACGTCGGCCAGGTTGAACACCCACCAGAACCGGTGTGGACCCAGGCCGACGTCGATGAAGTCGACCACGCCGCGCGCCGAGCGTATGCGGTCGATGAGGTTGCCGGTGGCGCCTCCGCTCACCAGTGCAAGCGCGATGAGCTGCCAGGTGTCGTGCTCCTTCGCTCGCCGATAGAGCGATCGCATGACCTGCAGCGCGAAGAGCGCCGCGAGCGCGAATCCGATTCGCGAGAATGGGCCGAGCGAGAGGCCCATCGCCGCGTCGGGATTGTACGACAGCGTGAAGCGAACCACGTTGTCCGCGACGGCCTCCGGGAAGTCGGGCGCGCCCAGCTTCTCGACGACGATGCTTTTCGAGCTGCAATCCACGAGGACGATCAGCAGACACACCGGCCAGAACACGCGCGCTTTTCGATTGATTCCGAACATTGGGAGCTCTCCGCTACGCATGACCCGGCACGAACGCCGTCCGAGTATTAGACCCGCGCACACGCCGGGCAGTTGAGTGTGGTGCCAAGGTGCTCGGCGCGTCCCTCGGGAGTGGTGACCCACTCGCGTACCTGCCACGGAGGCTCGTGCCGGACATGTTGGGTGTGGCCGCACTCGAGATCGGCGACCCACTGCCCTTCGTGATCGCGATGATAGCCCGCAATTCGTCGCGGCATGGTAGGCTGTTCGATCATTCGGAATGAACCGTCAGTTGTCCCTGTTGCGATCGTTCGCGCGGAAGACCTAGCCGGGAGCGGAGTCGACGCGTTGACTCGTCGGTGAGCGCCTCGACCGCGGCTCTGCTCTTGTTGCGGCCGTGCTCGAGATACGCGAACAGCTCGTCTTTCGTGTACACCCGCTCGGGCAATTCACTGGCCGCGTCCAGTTCGGAAAGTGTAAAAGGTGGCGGCGGCGCGAAGCCGTTTGGCGAGTCGGATGCGTAGAGGTCGAGATAGAAGAGCGTGTGGTACACGACGTACCAGAACTGCGGCGTCTGCGCGCGATCGCCCCAGAGCGCGTCGGGACAGGCGGCCATGGCATTCTCGAGCATGGCGATCGCTGCGCCGAGCTGCGACCAAAGTCGTTGATGGTCAGCGCAGGCGAGCACCAGCACTGCACCCAACAGATGGGTGGCCGGCCGGTCCACCGAGCCGGGTTACGCGCGGCTAGTGATTCCAGTTGCCGATGGCCGCGGCCATGAACATCGCCGCGCTCGCCAGAACGGCGGTGACGCCCACGCCGATCGCGACCGCGCGGCCGACGCCGAGTGCTCCAGAGACGATCAGACTGCGCGGTGCAATCCGGTTGCGGCGCGCCGCCTCGGCTTCGACCAGCCCCCAAGCCCCGTAAATGCCGACGGCGACGAAGGCCAGCCCGAGCCACTGCGTTCCGGCGTGACGCAAAAAGAAGCCGGCGTTGATCGTTGCTCCGACGGCCGTGGCGCCGAGCTGCCAGGCGGATCGCGTGCTGGCCTGCGCCGCGAGCACGTCGAAGATCGTCGATTCCTGCGTCGTACGAACTTCGTGGCGTTCGATCATCGTTGCCTCCGCGCCTGCTAGAAGCTGGTCCCGGCCGTCGTCACCAACCGGTGCCCTGAAGTGCGGCGGTTGGGGATCACTCCATGCTTCCCCACTATGGAGTGACGGAGCGCCGCTCGCCACTGTCGAACGGAAAACAAAAACGTCCGGACCAGGAGGCCCGGACGTTTTTTGTTCAACCTGCCGAACGAACCAGCAGGACCTAGTGCACGACCGAGATGAACCACGCGCCGACGATCGGGCCGCGCGGAGCGCGTCCGCGTCCACCGGCGGGCGGCGTCGCGCTGGCGGGCGCCGGTCCGTACTCCGGCGTGAAGACGAACGCTGCGTGCTTCGTGTCGTCCACGGCAATCGTCTTGGCGCCGGCCATGGTGGAAACGGTCGAGACCACGGTGTACTTGTCCGGCGAATCCTCGTGCACGACCGTGATGTTGCCTTCGCGGCCGCCGGGGATGTACATCAGCTTCTGCGCCTGATCCCATCCGAGCGCGTCCACGCCGTCGCCGTTGGCGATCTTCGCGACGATCTTGCCCGTCTTCGCGTCGACGACGACCGACGTCTTGCCGCAGCCGGAGAAGATGCGGTTCGTCGTGCGGTCCATGGCGATGCCCGTCGGTCCGTCGCAGGCTTCGATCGGCCACGTCGCCACGACCTTCCAGGTCTTCGTGTCGATGACGTCGATCGAATTCTTGTCTTCCATGTTGATGAAGATCCGGCCCTTGCCGTCGCTCACGCCGCCTTCCGGCGCGCCGCTGCTGAGCGTGATCGTCTTCACGACGTCGCCCGTCTTGGCGTCGATGACCACGGCAGTGCCTTCCGGCTTGCTGTGGTTGATGGTCAGGATCTTGTCGGTCGCGTCGTCATACATGATGCCGTCCAGGCCGTCCTTGCCGGCCGGGATCCGCTTGATGACCGCGAGGGTCTTCATGTCGAACATGGTCGACGTCGAGTCGCCGGCGTTCGTCGTGAAGCCGTGGCCCGACTTGGGCGCGAAGGCGATGCCGTGCACGCGCGGCGTGTTCGGGATGTCGCCCACGACCTTGCCCGTGGCGCCGTCGACCACCATCACGTGCGTGGCGCGGGAGATGTACACGCGGCCCGACGACGGATCGGCGGTGAGATAGTCAGTGCCACCCTCGCCGCCGATGTTGTACTTCTCGGTCTTGAACGTCTGGGCGGCCATCGCGCTCGGCAGCGCCATGACGGCGGCAGCGAGAACGGCCTGAATGCCTGCTCGAGTCAGACTCATACCAACCTCAATAGGGAATGGGAATCGCGGGGACCGGCAGCGTGAATAGTACGGCCCGAACCTGACGGCGCGATGACAACTGGACCCCGGACGGCAACGGTGCCGTCACAGCTGGGCCGACGTTCCGGGCTGGCGGCCCGGGAGATTGGGGGGCCCGCCCGGCTGTTCAACGGCTTGGCCAGGCCGTACGTTGTCAGGACGACAGCTGAGGTGTCTCCGGAACGCCCGCGGAGGTGGTGCTGCACGCCACGCCATCACCGACGCGCCCCCTCCGCTAGAGACACCGGGAGAGCGAATCCAATGAACAGATCGTCTCGGTTGACGGTCGTGGCCGGCCTGCTCGCCGCCACCGCCGTGCCAGCGCACAGTGCCACAGTCCAGCGCCTGACCTCGCGAGGGGCCCAAGCCGGGAGCCCGGCCGCCGGGGCGGACGTCAACCCGGCCGACGTGGCCTTCATGTCCGGCATGATTCCCCACCACGCCCAGGCGGTGCTCATCGCCGGGTGGGCGGCGTCGCACGGGGCCCGCAAGGACGTTGCGGTACTCTGCGAGCGGATCGTCGTGGGCCAACGCGACGAGATCGGCTTGATGCAGTATTGGCTCAAGGAGCACGGCCAGCCGGTTCCCGACGCCAAGTCCACGCACATGACGATGAAGATGGACGGCATGCAGCACGACATGTTGATGCCGGGCATGTTGAACGACGAGCAGCTCGCCGAATTGGACAAGGCGAGAGGCTCCGATTTCGACCGCCTGTTCCTGCAGGCGATGATCGCGCATCACCAGGGCGCGATCACGATGGTCAACGAGCTCCTGGCCTCGCCGGGCGCCGCACAAGACGACGTCGTCTACAGAATGTCCTCTGACGTATACGCCGATCAGACAACCGAGATCGAGCGCATGGGAAAGATGCTCGCCACCGTACCACCACCCGCGGGACGCGCCCCCTGATCCCCTGACCGTGTCCCGCTCCGATTCTCGTTTCCCTGATCCCTCACCGGAGTTCTAGACGTGAAACTCGCCCCCCCGCTCCTTTCCATCTCGCTCGCCGCCGGCTTGTTGTATGCCGCGGCGTGCGCGTCGACGTCGACTTCGGCGTCGTCGTCGTCGAACATGTCGGCTCCCGACATGTCGATGTCGCCGCCGAGCCCCGACCCGCGCGTGGGACTCCGCGCCGGCTCCATGGTCAAGTGGTCGAAGGACACCACGAAGAAGACGTTGGCGACGCGCGCCGCCGAAGCGTCGTGGAACATGCGCCTCCTGTCGAACACCCCGCCCAATGAGACGTTCATGGGCGTGACGCACTCGGATCTCGCCTTCAAGGGCCCGTACGCCATCCAGGGCAACTACGACGGCTACCAGATCTTCGACATCTCGAATCCGAGAAAGCCGTCGCTGTACGACGAATACGTGTGCCGCGGCTCGCAGAGCGACGTGTCCGTCTATCAGAACCTGATCTTCGTGTCGGGTGAAGCCACGAGCGGCCGTCTCGATTGCGGCCTGCAGGGCATCCAGGACTCGATCAGCAAAGAGCGGTTCCGCGGCATCCGTATCTTCGACGCCACGGATCTCAAGCATCCGAAGTACATCGCCAGCGTGCAGACCTGCCGCGGCTCGCACACGCATACCGTTGTCGAAGATCCGAACGACAAGAACAACGTCTACGTCTACATCTCGGGCTCGTCGGGCGTTCGTCCGGCCGCCGAGCTCGCGGGGTGCGTGGATCTCGCGCCCGATCAGGATCCGAACGGCGAGCAGTTCCGCATTGAAGTGATCCAGGTGCCGCTCGCGCACCCGGAGCAGGCGCACGTGATCACGAAGCCGGGCATCCTCACGGACCTCGCACCGGCACCGCGCAACAACTCGCGTACGGCACAGGATTCGATCGACCGTGCGGCGCAGGCGGCTGCGCGCGGTGGTGCAGGTGGACGCGGTGGCCCGCCGGGCGGCGGTCGTGGACGGGGCAACGCTCCTCCGCGCGGACCGGTGCAGTGCCACGACATCACGGTCTATCCGGCGGTGGGCCTGGCCGGCGGCGCGTGCGGCGGTTACGGACTCCTGCTCGACATCAGCGACGTGAAGAACCCGAAGCGTCTCTACGCGGCGGCCGATTCGAACATGTCCTTCTGGCATTCGGCCACGTTCAGCAACGACGGCTCGAAGGTTCTGTTCAGCGACGAGTGGGGCGGTGGTTCGGCTCCGCGTTGCCGCTCGACCGACAAGTACGAGTGGGGCGCCGACGCGCTCTTCACGATCGTCAACAAGCAGACGGTCTTCCAGAGCTACTACAAGATGCCCGCCGCGCAGACGCAGTTCGAGAATTGCGTCGCCCACAACGGCTCGCTGATTCCGATCCCGGGACGCGAAGTGATGGTGCAGGCGTGGTATCAGGGCGGCCTGTCGATCTTCGATTGGAGCAACACGGCGCACCCGAAGGAGATCGCGTTCTTCGACCGCGGTCCGATCGACACGATAACGGTCGGCGCGAGCGCCGGTTCGTGGTCGGCGTACTGGTACAACGGCGTCATCGTGAGCTCCGAGATCGGCCGCGGCCTCGACATCTTCGAGATCACGCCGAGCGCGTTCATCTCGCAGAACGAGATCGACGCGGCGAAGACGGTGCACTTCGACTACCTGAACGTGCAGGGCCAGCAGAAGATGGTGTGGCCGGCGAGCTTCTCGCTCTCCCGCGCCTACCTCGACCAGCTCGCCCGCAACAACGGTCAGACGCCGGACAAGATCGCGGCTGCTCGCACCGGGCTCGCGAACGCCGAGAAGCTCTCCGGTCAGGCGCGGAAGGATGCGCTGGCGGCGCTGGCGACTCAGCTCCACACCGACGCGCAGGGCGCGGCGGACGCACCCAGAGCGCACAAGCTGGCGTTCTCGGTGGGCGATCTGGCGAAGATGTAGTGTCGGGCTTCGCCTGACCTAAGAAAGCGCGGGCCCAGGCAACTGCCTGGGCCCGCGTTGTTGCGGGCTGCCGTTCTGCGTTGTCCGTTTTCCGTTGTCCGTTGTCCGTGGGGCAAACTGCTTGACACACCGTCCCCGGGCCAAGCGAAGAACCTGGCGAGCAACGGAAAACGCTCAACGGACAACTCAAAACGGAAAACGGCAGCCTGCAGGGGCGAAGTCGCTCGCGCCCGGCGACAAGGGCGGCGTTACCTTCGCCCCGCGTTCGCAACGCCCACGGCTTTTTCTCGATTCACCTGGAACAGCCGCGGCCACAGCTTGCCCGTCATCAACAACCGATCGCTCGTCGAATCGTACGCGATGCCGTTCGCGACTCCTCCGCGGGCGGCCACATCCTTTCGCTCCGCCGGCGTGAGCAGCGTCCCGACGTCGATCCACCCGACCACTCGTCCGCTCGTTGGATCGATACGCGCGACGAAGTCGGTCTCGTACACGTTCGCCCACAGCTCGCCGCGGACCCACTCCAACTCATTGAGCATCCACACCGGCGAGCCGGCCTCGCTCACCTGAATGGTTCGTTCAACGTGAAAGCTCGCTGGGTCGATTACGCGAATGCGGCTCGTGCCGTCGCTCAGATACAGCGTACGTCCATCGGTCGCGAGCCCCCATCCTTCGCCCGCGTAGTGAAAGCTGTCCACGGGCGCGAGCGTCGCCGCGTCGTACACGTGGCCGAGCCCAGCTTTCCAGGTGAGTAGATACAGGCGCGAGCCGATCACGGCGATCCCTTCGCCGAACTCGGTGAGCCCCAACGGTGTTCGGTGACGGACCACTCCGGTCGCGGCGTCGACGTTGCGTACGTCGGAGGAGCCCTCGCGGCCCACGCTCTCGAGCAGGCGGCCGCGATCGAGCACGAGTCCCTGCGTGTAGGCGCCGGTGTCGTGCGGCCAGCTCCTGATTGCGTACGCGGCCGCGCGAGGCGTGGCGGCGTTGAATGGAATGGCTGGCGGCTGCGCGTCGGCGTTCGTCTGTTTCGGCGGCATCATGCCCGGCAGCAGCGCAGGCGCCTTGCCGTCGGAGCTCTCGGCATCGTCGTGGCCGCACGCCATGAAGGCGAGTGCCGCCGCGACGCAGGCGACGAGCTGCCGCACCGGCTTCACTCCCGGCCGGCGCGAAGCTCGGCGATCGAGGCGATCGTGTCGCCCTCGAGAATTCCGTCGGCGACGCCGATGCCCTCGACGATCTCGCCGAATAGGCTGTATTCGCCGTTCAATCGCAGATTGTCGCGGAGGTTCACGAACCACTGCGCGTCGCCGGTGTCGTGGCCGCGCGTGCTCATGCCGACGGTGCCTCGCACGTGCGGCACCGTTCCGAGCTCGTCGCGAAAGAACTGCGGTAGTCCGATGAACTCGTTCGCCCCGGGGCCTCCGCCCTGAATCAAGAAGTCCGGCTCGACGCGATGCCACGCCAGGCCGTCGTAGTAGCCGGCGCGCGCAAGGGCGAGCACGCGCGCCGCCATCATCGGCGCGACGTCGCCGCGCAGGCGGACCACGAACGACCCGCCGCCGCTTGCCGGCGACAAGGTGACGCGCAACCGCACGTCGCTTCCCAGCGCGAGTGCAACGGCGCGCGGTGGAAGCTCGCTGCGAACCGGCGGCGGGCGATCTTCGCTCGCCGGACGACCCGCCGCCTCCAACAGCGCCACGCGCGCGTCGCGCGCCGGCGCGTTCTGCCGCGCGACCCATCGGTCAAAGGCGGCGCTGGCGGCGGCGCGGGCATCGGAGCGCGGCGAACCCTTGAGCGCGATCGCGGCGGCTCGCACGGCCTGTGCGCCGGTGGCGGACAGCGCAGCGATGAAGACGGCGTCGTCGGTGTGGCCCGCGAGCTTGGACAGTCCGCCGATCGCCGCTTCCTTCACGTTGTCGTCCGCGTCGCGCGCGAGCGTGCGAAGTGTCGCGGTGTCGGACAGCGCGGCGGCGGCGCGCGCCGCGTACATGCGCACCTGCCATTGCTCGTGCGTCGCGAGCTTTGCGGTGGGTGCGCGGGCGTCGGCGGGGTGCAGGCGCGCCAGCGCGACCAGCGCATGGGCCGCGGCGTGCCATGAGACACCGTCCGCGGCGCGATTGGACGCGTGGACCGGCAGAGCATCGATCCACCCGCGAAGCGTCGCGACGATTGGCTCGTCGGCGGCGCAAGAAGCGTCGAGCAAGTCGGCGGCGCGCAGCCGTACGGCCCACGTCATGTCGGAAAGCGCGGTCTGCAGCGCGCCGCAGTTGGCGCGCTGTGCCGTGAGCGCGCGAAAGCGCAATTGCCACGCGGCTTCGGGCCACACGGTGGGAGCGGGAAGCGCCGGCAGGGAGTTGCGCGCCGCGAAACCCGAATCGGCGATGCGTCCTCGCGCACGCTGCGCGAGGACGCGAATTCTCGTGTCGGGGTGGCGCAATCCATCCGCCAGCGCACCGTCGGACGCGTCTCGCCGATCTTCGGCGAGCAGAATGCGTCCGACGAGCGCCGAGTCGGCGGAGGTGAGCGTCGAGCGTTGCGCGAGCGCCGCCGCCGGCAGCGCAACCAACGCGGCAAGCAGCAGCGATCGCATCACTTCACTCCGAGATTCTTCTTCAGGAATTCCACGGTGCGCGGCCAGGCGTCCTTCGTCGCGGCGAGGTTGGCCGCTTCTTCGGCAGGATCGCGCGTTGCCTTCGGATCATCCTGGGCGCGAAGGAAGCCGTGCGTCGCGCCTTCATAGTTGATCCCCAGGTAGCTCTTGCCCATCGCCTTCATCGCGGAGTCGATCGCGGGCATCGCCGCGCCGATGCGGGCGTCCTTCGAGCCGCTCAGCAACATCGTCGGTGTCTTGATCTTCGCCAGGGAATCGGCGATCGGCACCGCGCCATTCATGTATGGCGTGCCGTAGAAGCCGACGCCGCCGACAAACCCTGGTGCGCCGCCATTCGTGGCGTGCATGAACACGGTCTGTCCACCCCAACAATACCCGATCACCGCGTACTTGGGCGCCGCCGACGCCTGTGACATGGCGTACGTGGCTGCCGCGGTGATGCCGCGATTGCGCTCCGCGGAGGAAACGCCACGAATGAGCTTCTGCGCCGAATCACCCGGCAGCTCGTCGGTGCTCGGACCACCTCGGACGCGCGACTCCAGATCGGGCGCGATGGCGATGAACCCGTCGGCCGCAACCTGATCGGCCACGCCTCGCACCCACGTCGAGAGCCCGAAGATCTCGTGCACCACGACAACGACCGGCGTCTTTGCGCGCGACGTGGTCGGATAGACGACCCACGCCATCAGCGAATCCTTCGAGCCCGGCTCCCACGCGATCTTCACCCACTCCGAGTGGCGCGGGCTCGCCTTGAGCCGGGCGGGCGCGTTGTTGTTGCTCGCCGGCAGGTTCGGCGCGCCCTGGTTACCGCCAACCGCTGCGGACGGAGCGGCGAGATCGCCCGCCGACATGTGTGACATGTGCTCGTCGGCCGGCATTGGGTGATGACACGCCGAGACGACGCCGGCGACGACACAACTTCCGGCGAGAACGCGAAGGAAGGACATGGAGAGCTCCGATCGACAAAACGTGAGATGGCGCCGGCCGCGGTTGGCGACGCCACGTGCTAGAGAATAGAGCGCCGGCGCAGTGCCGGGAAGAGAGTTACTCACGGGCGGCAAAAACAGTTCACCCCCCGGCGCGCGCCACGAGGAGGTAGTGCCACGCTCCGGAGGTGACGTGGGCGCGGACCTTCGTCTCCTCCACCGTGAGGCCGGCGCGCCGGAGGCTCTTCTCGAATGCCGGATCGCGATCGGCCAACCAGTAGGCGAGCCACCCGCCTGGGCGCAGCGCAGCGGCGGCCATCTCGATTCCAGCCGTTCGATAGAGCGCCGCATTACCGCGCGTGGTCAACGGATCGGCACCGTTGTCGACGTCGAGGAGAATCGCGTCGAATGTTCGCGGGTTGGACTTCAGTACGTTCGCAACGTCGTCGTGGCGCAAGTCTACCCGCGCGTCGCGCAATGCCGCGGCGCCAAGCGGGTATTCGGGATCGAGATTCCAGTCGATCACCTCCTGCACGATCTCCACGACCGTGACGCGCGCGTCGGCCGCGAGCGAGCGGAGCGCGGCCTCGAGCGTAAAACCAAGGCCCAGCCCGCCGATGAGCACGCGCGCGCCGGCGACCTGCCGCAAGGGTTCGCAGACGAGCTCTCCGAATCTCTCTTCCGAGTGATGCCGCCGCGTGGACATGAGCTCCACGCCGTGCACGCGAATGCTGTATGCACCATCGTGCCGCAAGAATGTCAGGACGGTGCCGTCCGGCGCCGTCGCCTCGCCGAGGCGCTCCGTTTTTTTCACGTCGATTCGTCTCCTCGTCGGATTGACCGTCGATTTCGTACGGCACAGTCTCGCGCAATCGTGATCATCCCGACCGCTTCCTTCACATAAGACAGTAGCATGATGCGCCGGTAACTCCGCCACAGCATCGCGCAAGCGGACCGCCGGTCGTTCCCGCCCGGCAATCTTCCCTCGCCGTTGGTCGACCGGAACAAACCGTACTTCATGGGTTGCTTGCCGGGTGCGTGCTCGGAGGACGTGAAAACGAAAACGGCCACGGCGGAAGATCGCCGTGGCCGTCTTTTTTCGGGCGACGCGTCACGTCGCGGTCGGCTGCTGGTAGAGACCGATGATGTTTCCCGCGGGGTCGCGAAACCTCGCCGTGATCTCCGGCGCATCGGCACCGATGGGCTGCACGAGCTCACCGCCGTGCGCAACGACCGCATCCACCGTCGCTGCCGCGTCGTCGACCATGATGTACACGAGCAGGCCGGGCGCCGACGCCGGCCGCCCGGTCACCCATGCGCCGCTCACTTGGCCGACCGCATCGTCGAAGGCTGTGCGTCCGTCGCCACGCGTACGAATCTGCCAGTTGAACACCTTGGCATAAAAGTCCGCCGAGCGTGCGATGTCGACGGCGGGCAGCTCGATGTAACAGATCTTTCCGTTCGCGTAGGTCGGCGGCATTGACGTTCCTTGTGGTGAACGGGGTCAGGATTTCTTCGGCAGCTCGCAGTTGAACATCCAGTTGACGCCGAACTTGTCACTGATCATTCCGAAGCGCGCGCCCCAGAACTGATCTTCAAGGGGCATCACGACTGTACCGCCTTCGGTGAACGCCGCGAAGACCTTCTCGATCTCGTCGACGCTGTCGCAGTCGCAATTCACCCAGATGTTGTCGCCCGGAGTCCAGGTTTTGCCCGGCGGCGTGTCCGACGCCATCAGCACGGCGGAGCCCTTCGTGAGCCGGGCGTGCATCACGCGGTTCTCCGCGCCCGGCGGCGTAGGGGCCTTGACGTCGGCGAACGTCTGGATGTCGAGCTCACCGCCGGTGCACTTCTGGTAGAACTTCATCGCCTCGGCGGTGTTGCCGTCGAAGTTGAGGTAGGGCAGGAAGGCCTTCATGCGTCGGTCCCCGAGTGGAATGAGTGCGCGCGAATTGGGCGGGTTTCAGATCTCTGTGACCGATAGAATATTCCCGTCGGGGTCTTTGAACCAGGCCACCTTCGCGCCGGCAGGCGAGGTCCACGCGCCGGCCGGACTCTGTTGCATGCCCGGGAATCGCTCGAACGCGACGCCCTTGCTACCGAGCTCGCGCACCGCCGCCTCGGCGCTGGGCACGCGCCAGCCGAGAATGGTGAACGGCGCCGGGATGAAGTCCTCGACGGTCGATACGTTCGCGATGCGCACCGTCACGCCGTTCGCGCTGAACACGAGCGCGAACGGATCGTCGCTGATGAATGCGAGTCCCAGGGTGCGTTCATAGAAGGCGCGTGCCCGCGCCGGGTCGCGCGTTGGAACGAAGGCCACGACGTCTGCGCTTCCAAGCATGGTCGCCTCCCAGATGGACGTAGGGGTTAGTCGGCCACAATCATTGGTCGGCGCCTGGGCGTGTCAATTGGCGCGTTCGATCTCCGCCGCGGACGGCCCTCCCATTACGCCTGCGCGCGTTGCAGCTGCACCACGAGGAGCTCATTGCCATACAGATCGGCGATGTGCGAGAACGTGGCGCCGCCGGCCGTTTCCGGATCGCGCCGAATGGTCACGCCGTTGGCGCGCAGCCGCGCCGTGGTCGCGCCGCAGTCGGACGTGTAGAGCACCAGAAAAGGGTGAACGCCCGCCTGCCGCCCGATCAACGCGTCGTCGGCCGCATCGGCCCGCATCAGCCACAACCCCACGGGAGGTTCACCGGTCTGCGGCTCGAGGCCGATGTGGAGATAGCGTTGGCCGTTCGCGAGCGTTTCGTCGTGCAGCGCGCGAAAGCCGAGTTGGTCGCGATAGAATGCGAATGCTGCATCATAGTCGCGAACGAGGAGGGTGGTGCGGCCGAGGGACGTGAGCATGTCGCGGTTGTGGGAGAAAGGGCGTGGAGAAAATGCGCGACGCCCACATGGAATGTCGGTGACACGGCGACGATCAGCCGGGGATTCATCGCACCTTCCGAGCATACCGATCTCGCACATACTTACTGATGTAGGTGCTCAACCCCCGGCCGGCTTCGGCCAGCTCCTTCATGCGCTGGACGTGATCCGCGCCCGGCTGCGTGTCGTCGTACACGTAGGTGTCGCCGTCACGGAATTGCACGGTGATGGAGTCGGGGCCGCTCTCGTAGGATGCGACGCCCGAGTTGCCATTGAGATTCTGGTATGGCTGCACGCTGCTGCTCGAGGGCTCTGTCTGTGCTCGATCAATGTCGAGTCGATGGTCAAATGCGCAATAGGCGCGGCCAAGCTCGATCGCGGTTCCCTTGCCGCGCTCGCCCCTTTTCTTCAAGAAGGACGGTGCCTATGTCCGAGCCGACTCCTGGAGGTGGCGCCGACCCGAAGTTCCGCGACAGCAAGCACGACAGCGACGCGATAGGCTGGGCCGAGCATGGGGCCGACTCGAGGTGGTACGGCTGCTACGAGCACGCCGCGAGATCTGGGTGATAGCTTGTTCTCATGGGTGCTTGGAGATTGGCGACGGGAAAGAGGCGAGCATGTCACGTGCATTTCTGAGAGACGACGCGGAAGGGGAGATGCCCCGCCGCAACTACGCCCTTCCCGAACGCGACGATCCGGAGTTCGAGCCGGCCGCCGCGCGCGCACTGCTCGACGCGGCGCGCGTCAACGAAACCCAGCTCGCCGAGCGTGCCACCGGCTTCTACTGGGGCGAGCCGCGTCTCCGTCCGCACGTGGAGAAGATTCTGATCGAGGCCGAGCGCACGAAGGACGATCGACTGGAGCAGCTGGCCAGGCGGTTCCTCCGCTGAGGATGAAGGAGCCGCGGCACATCGGCGCGGCGTTTACGCCTGATAGACCGTCGACCCACCAGCCACCGTGCGTACGATCTGGATGTCCTTGATCTTGTCCGGACTCACGGCGTGCGGGTCGTCGGCCAGCAGAACGAAGTCCGCCAGCTTCCCTTCGGTGATCGACCCTTTGAGCGACTCTTCGCGCGAGGCGTACGCGCCGTTGAGCGTGTTGACCTTGATCGCCTCGTCGACGCTGATCCGCTGGTTCGCGCCCCACGTTTTGCCGTCCCATCCGGTGCGCGTCACCATGCCCTGAATGCCCATCAGCGGCGCGAACGGCCCGGGTGAGAAGTCCGACCCGGCGGCCGCGGGAACGCCGGCGTCGAGCAACGTGCGGTACGCCATGCACCGCTTCATCATCTCCTCGCCGTAGAACACGAACTTGTCGCTGTTGTAGTACGCGTAGGTCGTGAACATCGCGGGAACGGCGCCCGCCGCCTTGATGCGACGCACGAGGTCATCGTTGATCAGCGTGCAGTGCGTGATCTTGGGCCGTGAGTCGGCGCGCGGAAAGAGTCGTTGCGCGCGCTCGAATGCCGTGAGATACATGTCGATGGCGACGTCGCCGTTCGCGTGGCAGTTCACCTGGATTCCCGCGCGGTGCACGCGCTCGACCCAGGCGTCGAGATCGTCCTGTGTCTCGGTGACGTTGCCCTGATAGGCCGGCTGCACGCCCGGGTAGGGCGTGCTGAGCGCCATCGTGCGCTCGGAGAACGATCCGTCGACGGTGTGCTCGGATGTCGCGCCCAGCTTGATCCACTCGTCGCCGAAGCCGGTCATGATGCCGCTCGCGATCATCGAGTCGAGCGCCCTGCCGCTGGCCTCGTAGCTCACGCGGTGCAACAGGCCGCCGCTCGCGCGGACCTGCTGGAGCGCCGACAGGTCGCCGCCCTCGTGATGCACGCTCGTGAGACCATAACGAACGAATTGTTTCGAGATGTGTGAGATCCCGTCGCGATCGCGCTGCGCCAACTGCTCGGCCGTATATGTCGAGCGTTGTCCCACCCGGCTCACGGCGTTGCGCGCCCGATCGGTCACCCGGCCCGTGAGGTCGCCCGACGCGTCGCGATCGAACGTACCGCCCGGAGGATTCGGCGTGTCCCGCGTGATACCCGCGAGCTCGAGCGCTTTGCTGTTGTAGAACGACGTGTGGCCGCCGCGGTGCTGCACCGCGACCGGATGTTCGGTCGACACCAGGTCGAGGTCGTGGCGGTTGAGGGCACGCTTGTCCTTGAGCTTCGTATCGTCGAAGAAATATCCCTCGACCCAGGTGCCCGCGGGCGTCGCGCGCGCTTTGGCGCGGAGCTTGTCGACGATGCTGCCGATCGTGACGAATTCCACCTCGAAAGGATTCCCGACCAGCACGTCGTAGAGCAGGGTCGTTCCGCCCGCGTGGTTGTGGCAGTCGATGAAGCCCGGCACGATCGTCATCTGCTTCGCGTCGAATGTCTGCGTGCGTTTGCCGGCGAGCGCTTTGATGTCCGCCGTACGCCCAACGGCCACGAACCGCCCACCGCTCACGGCGAACGCCTCGGCGCGCGGCACGGCTGGGTCAACGGTGTAGACCTTGGCGTTGAACACCACGAGATCAGGATCCGCAGCTCGCGCGCCGCGCGCGGTGCGTTCGTCGCGCAGCCACGGCGGTGCGAGCAACCCGGCGACGCCCGCGGCGCCGAAGCCCATGAACTCCCTGCGGCTATGACGATCGTTCATGATTCTCTCCTGAAGTTTTCACTGGCGGACGAGTGGACCTGTCTGTCAGGCGCGCATGCCGCGCACCAGCCACCCGCGCGGGGCCGGACCCTGTCCGCCGACGGTGGTGAGCCGTTGCTCGGCGTCACCGGTCCATCAGCGGTCCATCACGGGCAGATACGCGCGCCACGGGCCGACGGCCTCGCGATACTGTTTCGCCATCACGCGAGCGATCTGCGCGAGGTGTCCGAGATCGTGTGCGACCCACGTGGCCAGCAGCTGCCGCAGCGTAACCGCCCCGAATTCCGGGTGCTCACCCGTGAGCGCGAGCTGAGCCTCAGTCAGGCGCCACGCGGCGAGCGTAGCCAGGCTCTCTGTGCGCAACCGGGCAAATTCGTCGAGCAGCTCGACGAGCGTTCTTCCCTGGCTCTCGTGGAATTGGGCAAAGCGGTCGAAGGGCGTAAAGCGCCGGGTCGTTCCTTGCGCGACGATGATCTGCGCACGCGCGATCCAATCGGTGCGCTCGCCGTGGATGAGATGCCCGACGATGGCGTAGGGGCTCCACGTCTCCGGCCCCTCCGTGGCGTCGGTCCACGCGGGGTCGAGCGTGCCCAGCATCGCGCGTAGCACCTGCGGCGTGCGTTCGAGGACTGCGACGCCACGTTCGAGATCAAACTCCATCAACCGTTCCGGAAACGAAGTGATGACAGCTGCCGAATGCTCGAGTGCGGCGGCACGCGGGCGAAATAGGAAGCACCCGCGACACAGGCGCAACTCCTTCGGGCAATCACTCCTGAGCCGAGTGACTCCTGCGCGGCCGTTGCTTCGCCGACACTGAGCGGATCAACAGTGTGCCTCGTCCGCTCGCCTGAAACGGTGTCTTCGCGCCGGCCACTGCCGCAGTGAGGAGTGTGTCGACCTCGGGACGCTGGAGAACGGCCGCCGACTCGATGCGAATGAACCGCGTCTGCTTGCCGGAGCCGAGCAGGATCTTCTTCGGATCGGCGAGACGCGCGCCGTGAATGAAGCAGAGCCCCACGCCGCTCGCACCAGCGGCGATGGAGACGATGGCGTCCGACGGGCGCTCGGTCGGCGAGTAGCCGATGACGAAAAAATTGTAGTTGTCGTACGCCAGCTCGATCGCCGTCGGGAAGCGGGTGCGCAGCGCTTTGCGCACGGCCCGGATGATCGTTCGGTGCGCCGGGTCGAACTTGTCGACGAAGCTCTTGAGCTGCGTTTCCGCGTCTGTCATGACCCGTCGCTACCGCAGACCCGCGGGCACGGACACCGCTGCCTGCGACACGTCGAGAAATTGCACGTTCGTCGACGACACGGCCGCGGACTCTGATACTCTGGCCGTGCTGCTCGAGCTCGCGATGTCATCGCTTCCTCACGGTCGGCCATCTTCTGTTCCATTCCTCCCATCACTGCACTACGCTTGCGGCCGTACCGGGTTTTGTCCAGCTCGGCGTTGCCGAAGCACCTCGTAGACCGCGATGGCCACGCTCGTCGACAGGTTGAGCGACCGCACCAGCGGCGACGCGATCGGCATCGCCACAAACCGATCGCTGTATCGCGCATGAAGCTCCGCCGGCAGGCCGCCGGTCTCTCGGCCGAAGATGAGCACGGCGTCGTCCGAAGCACCGAGCGGCGCGTCCCACAGGAGCCGTGTCGACTTGGTCGAGAAGAAGTACGGCTCGCCGAGGGCCGGCAGCTCGCGCTCGAACGCATCCCAGGTCGGCCACACGCGCAAGTCGACGTGCTCCCAGTAGTCGAGGCCCGCGCGTTTGACTTCGCGTTCGTCGAGCGAGAACCCCAGGGGCTCGATGAGATGCAGGGTGGCGCCGACGGCGAGGCAGGTTCGGCCGGCGTTGCCGGTGTTCCAGTGAATTTCGGGATGTACGAGTACGACGTGCAATGCCAATGTCAGTTGCTCTCGGAATGCGTGTTGGTCGGCGTTCGGCGGCGGATGGTATGCCAACTCTTGCGAGCGGGCGACCCGATCCAGGCGTGCGACAGCCTCAACGACTCCGCGCTGCCTCGGCGGCTTCGATCCTGCGCTCGACCGAGACCGATCCCACGATGTCGCCGATCACATCGAGCGGAAGATCCTCGAGCGCATTGAAGCGCAGGCAACTCTTGCCCATGTCGAGCTTCTTGCCGATGGCCTTGTATGCCGCGGCGAGCCTGCCCATCAGCACCTTGTCGCCCGACAGACACGTGATGTACAGCGCGTAATTGTTCTTCTGTGCCGCGAGCGCAAGGTACATCAAGGGCTGCTTGTTGTACGTGTCCGGATACCGGCTGAGCGGAATCTCGTACGAGAGCATGCCCCAGTTCATCGTTTCTACATATCCCTTGGGCAGGTGCTTTCTCACCACCGCGCGGACGGCGGCAATTACCTTGCGCCGCTCGGGCGGAAGACTCGCGAGATATGCGGCAGGCGTCGTTTCCTTGCTCGAGACCATGGCGTGGTCCTCCGGTGTCGTCAGACGGGCTCAGGACGCCGCGCCTGCTCGGCGCGTTTCAACGAATCGACGAGCTGGTGTACCCGAGCTTTGATGGCGTTGCGGCCCTTGGCGTAATTCTGCGTCACCGAGGGCAAGCTGTCCCATTGCGTTCGCGGTACGCGCGCCGCGGCGGTGGCGTTGGACGGCACATCGAACGACACCACGTACGATGCGGCGGCGAGGTCCTGCGCGCCGAGCAGCTGCGGACGCCACGAGCCGAGGGCGATGTGATCGAGCGCGAGGCCGCTGAGCATCCAGGGAGGAACGGCCGTGTCGGGACGCGTGCCGCGCGAGACCGCCTGCACGTTGAGGCCAACCTCCTGCGCATACTCCTCGAACAGGACTTTCGCCAACAAACTCTTCACGGTGCCGTGCTCGCATACGAACAGCACCGTCTTCCTGGCGGGCGGGGCGGCGCGTTGGCCGGAAACGCGCGTCGGAAAGGCGGCACATCCCAGCAGCGTGAGGACGCCACAACACAGCCGGACCGTTCCCATGATGTCGTCCTCGCGCCAGGGAGACTACCGTCAATCGATCTGCTCGCGACAATATCGAGCAAATGCTTCTCGGGCAAGCCTCCCAACGGCGTCAGTGCCTGCTTCGCCAAGTTGCGCGTACGCGTATTGTCATGTTCTACGGTTTCTTCAGCTGCCATTGCCACAGCCCAATAATTACTTCTCTGGGCACAGGCGAGCCTAGCTGACGTGCGGCAAGAACCAGCTGGCCACGATGGTGTGCCTCGTGCGCGACGAAGTAGCTCAACACGTGGCCCACATCCAACGGCAGGTTCCGCCACACGTAGGCCGCGGTTGGCGGCACCTGACCGCCCTGTCGTACGCCGAGGCGGATGAGTGATTCCATGCTCTTGTCGCTCTGACGAAGAGCTCCCAGGAGCGATCGTCGGGTGACCGTGCGCAGATTCACGAGAGGCGGCCGAGGAATGCCCCACGGAACTCCGAGCGTCTTGATCCATCGGCTTCGCGCATTGTGTAGATGGGCCGCGAGCATCCGAATGGTCCGTCGTGGCATGCCTGGAATTGACTGCGTCCAAATCGCGGCGGGAAGATTCGCGACGAGCTCCCTCGTCACGCGACAGTTGGTGCGCCAGGGCGTGATGAAGAGTTGTTCGGGCGTCGCGGGCGCAGCGGTCGGTCGTGGTGTGCGCATGGCGTTGGATTGGCCGATGGTGATTGTTGGGTCGGCGGCGGAATGAGAAAGAGCAGGAGCGGATGCATCACCGGTCATAGTAAGTTCGTGTTGCCGGCGAACTCCCGAGAATTCGACAAACGCCTTGTACGCGTCAGCGTGGACGCGTACTACTTTGTCCAACCAGTTGAGCGCAGACAATCACATGACGTTACCGGCATTGCCTTGCTACCCCTGCCCGTACGACGCGTCCTGCTGCGCCTACGGCGCGACGGTGTCGGACGAAGAGGCGGCGGCGATCGAAGCGAATCACGGCCCGGGTTTGGTCTACAAGACGCGCTGGGGGGAATGGCGGACCCGAGTCCGGAACAAGCGCTGCGCACTGTTTCGCGACGGGGGCTGCACCATTCATGACCGATCGTACTACCCGGCCGTATGCCGCGGCTTTCCGTGGATCGACGCCGAAACGGGCGGACGGTACGAGTTTGACGTTACCATCTGCGGCGAATTCGCGGCGCGTCCGGAGTTGATCGCGCTTCAGCGCGCTGGTCCGCCCGCCGGCCGGAATGGCGACAGTTCGCGTGACGGCGAACACGTTCCCGCCGTGGCAAGCACGGCTACTCCGGATGGGGCCATACGTTTGCGGTGAGACCAGGCAACCGTGTCCGCCCATGCCGCTCGAAGCTCAGCCGGGCTTTGCGTATGACTCGAGCGCACCGCAACGTGGACACCGCATGGTGGTCACCGGAATGGCCGCCTTCGGTTTCTGGATGCCCCACCAGTGAGGTTGCAGCTCGCCGGGCGTCCACTTCTCCTCGGTCCAGCCACCATACCGCCGATCCAAGACGTAGCCAGGCTCCATCGGTGTATGGCAACGAAGGCAATCAACGGAATCAGCCACAGAATCTCTCCTGATGTGATGGTCGATGCTTTGCCTGAACGTCCAACCTATGCTGTAGCGGACTTGAAACTTCGGCGGCACTCACGCCCGCCGTGGAGGATATGTTACACCGGCGGCTCCCGCGAGAGGACACTTCTGCTGAGAGCGAATCACGGTCTCACGCGCGCGATCCTGCTGGCCCTCGTGGCCGGTTGTGGCGACGCAGTCGGCGTGTCGGATCATCCCGGCGCCGCCGTCGTGCGGTTCATCGTGAGCAATCAGCTCGCGGCGCCCGTGACGATCGCGGTCGATGACACCGTCTTGGCAATCCTGGCGAGCGGTGCCAGCAGCGGTCTCGCCGTCTCGCCCGCGGCGCAGTGGCTCACGTGGACGTCCGCGAAGGCGGCGGACACCACCGGAACGGCGATTTCCGACGACATCAACCAGGTGAGAATCCGCGTGGCGGGAATCGGCTCCGCCCTCGAGATCACCAACGTGATCAACGACACGACGTACGTGACCGCGGAGATGTTCAACCCCACGAACGCCCGGGTATCGATCGGAGTGTACGAGGGATCGACGGTGGCGTGCGTGTCGGTGCTCCGCGCCGCGACGGCGGGCGTGGCCGGGTTTACGAAGATTGGCTACTACCGGCTGCTGGCCGGCACGGAGTTGCGAGCGTACCGCGACGAATCGCGCTGCACCGGGCCGTTCGTCAGGTGGCCGGCGTCGCAGTTGTCGGCGTTCGCACCGAAATCCGGGCTCGTCACGTTGACGTTGACGTCGGCGCCCTAGGTGTCGTGTCGTTGCGATCTCGACATCGTCAACGCGATATGGTGATCCCACGCTGGCGGCGCGGTTGCAACAAATCAACAGCACTCGGCCGAGCTGCTCTCGTGCGGATGATCCACTCTGCCACGACGATGTTGATGGCCCAGCCGGCCCCCATCAGCACTGCCCTGGGAAGTTCGCCCGGCTTACCGCCAACGAGCAGAAACCAGGGCAGATGCGTGAGCACCTGCGTGCCTGCGCCCAGCCCGATGGCGTACGCGCGGATCATCCATTCACCGTGCGACGCAAAGTTTCGCAGGCGAATCGCGTTCACGGCGAGGACGATGGATACGACCATCGCCGAGCCGAACACGAGACGTTCCACGTAGAGGAGCTGACCGTCGCCTTCGGGCCACGAATAGAAATGCGCCATCCAGAGACCCGACAGCGCGGCCAGCAATCCGCACGGAACCAGGATCCGGCCGGCGGCACGGTGCCACCCGCGCCGCCGGCGGCGGAAGCCCGCGGAGAACTGGAATGCCCCGAGGATGCTGTATACGATGACGGCGGGAATGTGCAGCACAACCGGCAGCGGCGCCGCGAAGAACCGCGCGTTCTCCGGCGTGATGGCCGCGCCGCCGGCCAACTGGGCCAGCCGCACCGTGCCGGCAACCGCCGGCACGATGCTCAACGCAATGAGGCCGGCGGGAATGAGCCAGTCCGACTTTGCCGAGTTCATGATTTATTGAACCTCAACCCCACCATCATGACGACGTCGTTCCGCGTATCGGACTTGCCGCCGCCGACGAGCGGCTTGAAGCCGGTCGCGTAATCCCGCACCTCGAGGCGCAGGCCGACACGGCCCATGCCGAGCTCGCCGCCGACAGTGCCGTAGCCGGCGAGGTTGTTCGTGGCGTCCACGTTCAACGCGCGATAGTTGTAGCTTCGCGCGCCGGCGCCGAAGCCCGCGAAGGGGCTGAACGTTACTGCGCGGTCAGCAAACCACTGAATGGGACGGGCTTCGATGCCCAAGTCCGACGTGAAGACATCGAGCTTGGGGGTGTCAACGGAGGCGACGTCTCGGCTGCGCGCCCATCCGAACGTACCCGTGATGGCGAGCGAGGGGCGTACGACCCAGGAGATCTGCGCCGCGGTCACCTGCGCGTCCTTGAGGAAGTGTCGCTGGTTTCCCGTGGGAACGAACGCGCCGCTGGTGACGCGGAACTCCCACGCGCTCGCCTGCGGGGCCTGCGTCTGCGCGGCCGACGTGTGCGGGGACGAGACGAGCAAACCAAGCGCGCCAACGGCGGCGAGCGCGGCGCGGGTGACGGAGACGGCGGACGTGATGGACATGGTGGGTACCTTGTGGGATGTGTGGCGAAAATCCTTTCGCGGATGACGCACGTGTATTAGTGTATCACGTACACAGTACGCGTGTATCATATACACAGTTTCAACGCCGTCAACAATTTTCTTCGACGGAACGATATGGCTGGAAAAAAGAAGCCGGCGCCTCGGCCTCGGCCGGAGGGCCCCAAGAAGGCCTCGCGGCCACTGACCCACGACGACGTCATGCAGGCGTCCGTCCGGATCGATCCGGACCTTCGGCGCCGAAGTCAGCTCCTCTGGGACGACCGCTCGCAGCCGACTCGCGGCCCGAAGCCGGGGCTGAGCCCCCACGACGTCGTGCAGGCGGCCATGCAGATCGCCGACGAAGACGGCCTCGCGGCGGTGACGATGCATGCCGTGGCGGCACGACTCGGGTTCACCACGATGGCGATCTATCGATACTTCCCTAATAAAGAAACGCTCTTCGACGCGATCGTCGACGCCGGGATAGGGCGCCCGCCGCACCCGGCCGAGCCGCGCGGCAGCTGGCGCACCGAGGTGGCGCGATGGGCGCACGCCGAGCGGGCGATGTTATGCGCGCGTCCATGGCTGGCTGAGCTGCCGTTCGTTGCCACCCCGCACGGGCCGAATTGGCTCAGTTGGCTGGAGGCCGTCGCGCTGCCGCTCTCGCGCACGGGCCTTGCGGCCGCCGACCTGGGCCAAATGATCAGCATCATCGACGGCTACACGCGCGGCGCGTCCGACACCTCGATCTCACTCGCGAGGGCCCGCGCCCGCGGCATCTCGGAGCGGGAATGGGCAGCGGCGGTCGGCGCGGACCTCGGGCGCGCCATCGGCGACCCGCGATTCCCGGCGTTTGCGGCTGTGCTCACCTCGCCGTCCGACGGGCGGCCGCGAACCATGGAGGAGTCCTTCGACTTCGGGCTGCAACGCGTGCTGGACGGAATCGAGCTCTATGTCAAGTCCGAGAAGGCACGGCGCGCGCGGACCACGCGGCGGGCACGGGACGCGAAATCCTGAAGGCACTGCTCGTGACACAGCCATGCAGGAATCCCCACCGGCCCACCGCGCGACGAGCTCCTGAATCCGGTTGGCTCATTCGGCCAGCGTCAGCCGCGTGAGAATATCTCGGTACGCGGAGGCGATCAGCGCCTCGAGCGAGGGCGTGTCGAGGGCAAGCCCCGGTTTGACTTTCACGTGCCGCATGTATTTGCCCGTCCCCTGTAGCAATCCCGAGGGATCGGGCAGGGCAGTGCCGTGAAAAAACCCGACGTTGACATGATCCTTGAAGACGCCGACATACGCAAACGGTGCGTCGTCGACGCACACTGTGGCATACCCATCGTGCATGAGCTCTCGAACCTCGGAGCCGCAACGGCGCACGAGCGCGAACCATGTCCGCGCAAGGGAGCCAAGTTCGTTGGGCTGCGCGTCGAGCCAGGTGCTGATCGTGGGAGATCGTTCGACTGCTCCGGTGAACCGCAGAAGCGGCGGCAGGATGCGAACGTCGTTTAGTGACGACATGTGTTCGGCCAATGCTCGAGTTAAGCGGCGAGCCGTACGGGCTCATTACCCAAAGACTACTTCGAGATCGCAACAGGCGCCACGACTCGACGCGGTTGGCCCTCGTCAGTGTCAGCGTTCGTTAGACGGCACCGGTGGCGACGGCGAAATGACGATCGTCGTAGCATCGAGGGTGCCTCGAATGCGCGACGCTAGCTCGGACAGGAAGGAGAGGCGGGCCGAGGCCGGAATTGCCCGAAGCGACACCCCGTTCGCCGACTCGCAGAGGACGAATTGATGGCCGAGGGCATCCTGGCCAAACGGTATGTCCGATGGAGTGGCCGCCGGAAAAGAGGCGATGTATTGCCGACGGGCCATGCCACGCATCGCGAAGTGAGTGCCATGCCGGCTCGCGACATGAGCCACGAATATCGAGGCCGCCCTCGTACGCGACGCATCCATTCGTGCGCCGGAGTAGATGAGACATTCGCTCGGCCGCGATAACAGGAGTTCGGGGTCGTCGAGTGCTGGACCGCGGTACATGACGTGGATGTGAAATGAGTACGTGAGTGCTGTCTAGCGCCTCAGCTCCCGTCAGACCGCGGCGCGACGAGCTCGAAGCGCGGTAATGGCGGCGGCTAGAGAGAGCACCACTAGCACAGGGTAAATCAAGAGCAGGTCGACGCGGATATTGCACTCGCCCGAGCACAGAATCCGCCGAGCCATCGCCAGCTCGTACGCCGCATAGAGCAGCCACGTCACTGCGGCTATCCACGGAAGCGCGCGACGGCTTCGATAGCCGAACACCGCGAATGTGAACGCCGGAAGAAGCGCTAACCATGGAAGCGCGACAAGGATGCCGAGAAAGCTCACGGGTCTTAGTGGGTTGATGGCGGTATGACACAACAGCCAAGCGGCAAGCGAAGCGAGCAATCTTTGCGATGCCAAAATCAATCGATCAGAAACCCGCACTCCGGACAGGTGGGCTCAAATTCCTCGGCCCAGCCTCGACCAGTCAGTAGGCGGGCGTCGCAGAGGGGACAGCGCTGTGCTTCGCCAACCACGATGGCGGAGGCCTCCACGATGAAAAGCGCGAAGCCAAGGTAGAAGAACCACTGTCCCCAACGGCCTGCGTAGAACGCGGCAAGGAGTGTGGGCAGCGCGAGCCATTTGCTCCAGCGCGCCCGCAGCTGTCGTCGCGCGATCGTTCGACGCAGGCGGGTCGCGAGGGTTGAGCCGGCCGAAGAGCTGTTCATCGGAGTTGCGTGTCCGCCTAACGCAGAGTAGACAGCGATCTTACGCGACTTGCAGAACAAAGACAATCCATACGCATATATGAGTCTGCTAACACGCTCGTTGTCGAAAAATGGCTAACTGTCTCAACCCGCATCGGTTAGCTCGGTTCAATACAGGAGCGCAAATCATCGTCGTCCGAACATCTGTGTGCCCAAGGAGCTCCTGAACCGTCCGAAAGTCCGCACCCTGCTCGAGCAGATGCGTGGTGAACGAATGGCGGCACGAATGGCCGGTGGCACGCTTCGCCATCGCCGCCGCACCCACCATCACCGGAACTCATGCGCCCGATGCGTCAACGTCCCCACACCCACCTCCAACTCCTTGAACCGCTTGCCAAGGATCGATATCGACGCCCCATCGTTCTCCACGCGCCCCTGCACGAGCACGAACGGCACTCGCTTCACGACTTCCTCATTCGGCGCCACCAACGGCATCGGCACCACGATGTTCATGTAGCCGTACTCGTCCTCCAACAATAGAAAGATCGTTCCGCCCGCCGTCGTCGGACGTTGCCGCACGGTCACCAATCCCCCCACGGTCACTACACGCCCGTTCGGCATCTCCATCAGCTGCTTGCTGTCGATCGCGCCGCCGTGCCGAAGCTGCTCGCGCACCGACTCCATGGGATGACCGTAGATGCTCATCCCCACGGCATGATAATCGAGAAAGACCAACTCTTCGCGGCTCACCGGCACCGGATCGTGCGTGCTCACCGTGGCCGGCGCCAACGGCAGCACATCGCCGCTCGCGCGCAGTCCCTCCCACGCCGCGTGCCGGCGGTCGGGCGCCCAGGCCTCGAACGCGCCGGCCTGCGCGAACGCGAGCACGTCGCCGCGGGTGAGTGACGCACGCTTGACGACGTCGGCAATGGACGTGAACGGCGCCTCTGCATACGCCGCCTTGAGCGCGGCGATCACCTTGCTGCCGGCGCCGCGCACGAACTGCCAACCCACGCGCATCGCGGAGTCCTCGAGCGTGCACTCCCAACTGCCCGTCGCGAGACAGGGCGGCCGCACCTCGACACCGTGCCGCTTGGCGTCGTGGATCAACGTCGACACGGGATAGAAGCCCATCGGCTGCGCGTTGAGCAGGCCGATCGTGAACTCCGTGGGATGATGCGCCTTGAGATAGGCCGTCACGTAGGCGATCAGCGCGAAGCTCCACGCATGCGACTCCGGAAACCCATAGTTCGCGAAGCTCACGAGGTCATGACAGATCTTGTCGGCGGTTTCCTCGGTCAGGCCTTGAATCTCATTCTTCGCCGCGCGATCGAGCATCGCCCTCTTGAGCTTGACCAGCGCCGCCTCGAGCCGGCCCTTCTTGCGAATGTTTCCCATCGTGCGCCGCAGCAGGTCCGCCTCGGTCGCATCATATCCGCCGAGCTTCATGGCGATCGCCATTGCCTGCTCCTGGAAGATCGGAATGCCCTGCGTGCGCTTTAGAATGTCCTCGAGATCGGGATGCGGATACGTCACCGGTTCTTTCCCCAACCGCCGGTTGGTGTACGGATTCACGAAGCTCGCCTGGATCGGCCCCGGCCGGATGAGCGCCACCTGCACCACGATGTCGTAGAGATGGTCGGGCTTCGTGTGCAGGATCGAGTTGATCTGCGCGCGGCTCTCGATCTGGAACATGCCGATCGTCTCGCCGCGCTGAATGAGATCGTACGCCTTGGCGTCGCAATCCTTCACCTCGTACATGTTCGGCCGCATGCCCGTCCGCTGCTCGATCACGTCGTAGGCGATCCGCACCATCGACAGCGCGCCGAGTCCGAGAAAGTCGAACTTCGGCACGCTGATCATGTCGAGGTCGTCCTTGTCGAATTGCACGATCGTCCGGCCCATCGTGGTCTGCTCGACGGGGAGGTAGTTCCCCAACGGCTGCCCCGACAGCACGAATCCGCCCACGTGCGTCGAGCGCAAACGCGCCATGCCGTCGAAGCCGGGCAGGGCGTAGAGCAACGCATCGCCGCGCTTGCCGCCCAAGTCGATCGCGCGCGCCTCGGCCACCTCGCGAATCTGCTCGACACATCCGGAGGGATCGTCGCCATGCACGCGCTTCGAGATCTCTAATGCCGTAACGGCGGGATAGCCGAGCGCGCGCATGGCATCCTGTACGGCGGTGGGCGCGTGGAAGCACTGCGTGACCCCCGTGATCGCCGCGTGCTTGCGCGCGTAGTTCTCGTACATGTAGTCGAGCACTTCCTCGCGCCGGTTGTGCTCGAAGTCGACGTCGATGTCGGGCGGCTCGGTCTGCCCGCCCACGCGCGCAGCGGACAGAAAGCGCTCGAAGAGCAACCCGTGCTCCACCGGATCGACCGCCGTGATGCCCGTGCAGTAGGCGACCACCGAGTTCGCGGCGCTGCCGCGGCCCTGACAGAGAATGTTCTTGTGCTTGGCGAACCGCACGGCGTCGGCCATGACGAGAAAGAATCCGGCGAAGCCCAGGCGGCCGATCAACTCGAGCTCGTGGTCGATCTGCGCCTGTTGCTTCGGCGAGATGCTCCCCCACCGCACGATCGCGCCGTCCTCGGTCCAGGTCCGCAACGCCTGGATGTCCTCGACGTCGCTCATGCCCGCGCCCAGCTTTGCCTTGCGAAAGTCGGGCAGGGGAGGGCGCATCCAATCGAGCATGAACCCCGTACACTCTTCGGCAATGCGCACGCTTTCGCGCAGTCCCTCCTCGCGTCCCTTCCACCGCCGAGCCATCGCGTCGGGTCCGAGCAGCATCCACTCGTTGTTCGGATGCAACAGCCCGCGCTCCGCCGCGGTGTCGATCGTCAACCCGTATCGCAGCGCGGTGAGCATGTCGTGCACGAGCCGCCCGCGCTCGTCCACATATCGCGGATCCTGCGTCGCCACCCACGGCACGCCCTGCTCCTCGGCGAGCCGAATCAATTCCGCGGCGAGCACGGCCTCGTGCCCGCCGGTGTAGTGCAACTGCACTTCTATCGAAAGCGTGCCGGGCGAGAAGACCTCGCGCCACCGATCGAGCTTCCGCTTCGCTTCGCTGTTCTTGCCCGCTCGAACGAGCGACGCGAGCTCTCCCGACGCCGGGCCGGTCAACGCATGCAATCCACCCGCATGCGCGGCAACGTGTGCCCACGTCACCTTTGGCCGGCCACGACGCTTGCCCTGCGCTTTCTGATCCCAATCGTCCCACTGTCCCACGCGCGCCAACGTCACCAGCGCGGCGAGATGCTCGTATCCCTCCCGCGTCCGCGCGAGAAACGCGGCCGGATGCCCGTCGACCACGATCTCCGCGCCGACGATCGGCCGTACAGGCGCTCCTCCATCTTCCACCGACATCGCCTCGACGGCGAACTTCGCGATGCCGCCCAGGTCGGCGGTATCAGTAATCCCTAAATGCGTGTAGCCGAGCTCGCGCGCGCGCTTCGCCAGCGCGTCGGCCGCGACGGCACCGTCGGAAAACGAGTAGCAGCTGTGCGCGCGGAGCTCTACGTACTCACGGCTCAAAAAGACACGTCCAGCAGATACGTCGCGCTGTCGCTCGCCGCGGCGAAATGTCCTTCGCCGCGAATGTTGCTCAGGTCACCCGTGCCGAGCCGCGGTACGATCGTCCAGCGTCCCCTGGCGATGCCGTTCTCGAACGTCCCGACGTCCTGCATCACGAAGCTGCCGTCGCGATCGCCGATTCTCCCGACCACGCGCACGAGTCCGACGAACACCGCCGTCTCGTCGGGGCGATAGCCCATCAAGTACGTGATCGACGCTTCGCCCTCGATGTCTCCGTGCAGCTCCTGGCACACTTCGGCGTGTGTGAGCTTCGGTAATCCCTTCGCTTCGTCATACGGCTTCTCGTCCCAGCCCATGACGTCGAACGTGCCAGTCAACTGTGTCATTGCTCCCAATCCTCTCGCGTTAGTCCCACCAGCCGTGGAGAAACCAGTCCGTCGTCTGCTGCTGCCCCTCGCGAAACAACCACATCATCATTCCGTCCTCCCGAACGCAGCGGAAATACTCGCGCTCGTACTGCGACTGCCATTTCCCGCCCGACACCCGGTCCGGCCCCGCCGCTTCGACGATGTCGTGCCACTCGTTGCCGTCGAGATAGCGCACCGGCACGTCGTGGTCGCGGCGCGGCTCGGTGGACACCGTCACCACCTTGGGCGACGGCAGGAGCTGCAACGTGAGCGCCGCCTTGTCACTCTGAGCGAAGCGAAGAGTCTTCTCTCGTTCCGCAGCCTTGCTCGCCACCCATCGCGTTCGTTCTTCCACCAACGGATGCAACGAGTTCACCGGCTCCACGACCACGTCGCCTTGATCGTCCGTGAGCTGGATGATCGCGTCCTCCACCATCGGCGCGCTGGCGAAGCCGCGGTCGAACAGATCGCCCTGCGCGCCGTCGTTGCCCGTCACCGACTCCACGCGCAACGTCACACCCATCACGGCATCGGGCAGCGTGATCGTGTCGAGCGCCTCGCGCACCAGCCGCATCCACCGCTTCTGCTCCGAGCTCGGACGCGACGAACGAATGGTGTGCGTCCGCTGGGTGCGGTTGCCGAGCGCGAAGACCAGCGCCATCTCGCGCGCGCGCTCGCCGCGCGCGACGAGCGACGCGCACACCGTGCTCGCCAGCGAGTTGATGACGAAGAGCAACCGCTCCGGATCCTTCAACCCATACTCCACCCACTCCACCGACCCACTCGGCAACGCTCGTAAGGGAACTCTAAATAACCAACGCTCGTCTTCGGCGCGGGCGCGCTGCCAGAGCCGCACGCCGTCGATGCCGAGGCGGATCTCGATGGCCTCCGCGTCCAGGTCCGAGAGCGCGCCGCACGTCTCGATCCCCAGCCCGTGGATCAACGCCGCGAGATGCTCCGGCGGCGACAGCACGGCGAGCGTGTGCGGCGCGATGAACGCGCGGTCCTGCCCCGGCTTCACGAACACGAGCGGCGTCTCGCTCTGCGTTGCCGCGACCTCGGCGGCCACGGGCGTCGCCGCCACGCCGGCGTGCGCGTCGTCGAAGCCGTAGTCGCTCGCCACGCGCAGCATCGCTTCGGCGAGCTGGCCGCCGTGCAACCCGCGCGCGTCGCCCCACACGAGCCCGCGCTCGCCCACGGCCACGCGCGGCGCTTCCCCCAACAGGCTGGCCACCAGATCAGCGGGGAAGTCCGCGCCGGTCGGCCAGCTCGGACTCCAGAGACAGACGTAGCTCATGATGCATGACCGGAATGGGAAAATCTGTATGTGCGCTCCAGCCGACCGCTCGCGCGCTCACGCGCACGGTGGCGTCCTGCGCTTCCGCCGGATCGCCGAACGGCGTGCGACGCCAGCGATAGCGCAGCAGCCGCGACGTCAGCCGCAGACTCGCCATCGACGCCGATGTGCCGAGCGCGACCAGGGCGGTGCCTCCTTCACGCGCCGCGCGCGTGAGTCGGACCATCTCCGTTCCCTGCGGCTCGGCGCCGGCGATGACCAGCAGCGAGAAGCCGCCCGAGCGCAGCAGCTCCTCGCCGGCACGCAGCGCGTGCAGCCGCGACTTGGGCCGAACGAGATACGGACCGTCGCCCCAGAAAGCGCCGGCCACGGTGTTGTCACCGTCGATCCACGCCGACCGCTCGCCCTTGGCAACCACCGAATGACAGGAGGCGCGGAGGATGGCGGTCGCTCCTCCCTGTGGCGCCCAGACCGACAACCGGCCCCGCGGCAGTCCGCCGTTCGGCAGCACCTTGTCCAGCTCGGCCATTCCTGTTGCCACGTGTTCCGTGGTCTGCGCCCCGCCCGTGAGCGGAGTCGCGTCCGGAAAACGCTGTTGGATCAGTGCGCGGAGCGCGGCAACGGAGGTCGACATCAAAACCAAAACGGCTCGGGTCCAGTCCAGTCGGGGGAGAGAAGGTATCCCGAACATAAACCGAAAGCAAGAAGAAAGCCTTGCCGTTTTCATAGGGGAATCGACGTAAGTGCTCACAAATGTGATGCACCGGAAAATTCCCACACGAGCTAAAGCAATGACCCGAAATGGATTACAACCGATCCGGAGCGTCCAGCTCGAGGGTCAACTGCCCGTCGCCGAGAAATCGCTGCGCCACCGCCTCGGCCTGATCTTCTTCCTCGCCGCTCCGCCCGTTGTGGCCAAAGGGCACGCCGTACCGCGCGCACATCTCGCCCACGCGCGCCTTGAGCCGCTCGCTGTACGCGGCGCTCGTCTTGTCGCTGCGGCCGTACGTGGACCAGTACCGCTTGGCCAGATGCGGAAACTCCTGCTCGATGAACGGGAGGTAGCGCGCCCGCGCCGTTGCCCGCAGCCGCAACGAGCAGGTGTTGAGATACGACGCGCCGCGCTCGGCCACCGCCTTCACCAGCGCCTCGAGCGCTTCGTCGGAGTCGGTGATCGCCGGCAGCACGGGCATGACGTTGATGCCCGTCTCGATGCCGTTGTCGCGCAGCCGCGCGAGCGCGCGCAGCCGGGCTTCAGGTGTAGGAGCGCGCGGCTCTATGCGGCGCGCGAGATCGCGATCGAGCGAGATGAGCGAGAGATGAACCGTGAGCCGCGAGTTTCGCGCGATGCGCTTCAGCACGTCGATGTCGCGCGTCACCAACGGACTCTTCGTGATGATGCAGATCGACAACCCCGGATGCTCGGCGATCACCTCGAGCACGGAGCGCGTGATGCGAAAGCGCCGCTCGGCCGGCTGAAAGGGATCGGTCGCCGTGCCGATGACGATCGTGTCGCCATGCAGCAGCGCCTGGTGCCGCTCGGAGCCGTGGCGCAGCACTTTGCGCAGCACGTCGGCGGCGTTCTGCTTGACGAAGATCCGCCGCTCGAAGGCGAGCCAGAAGGGCATCGTGTCGCGCGCCGACTGCATCTCGTCGTGCTCGGGATTCGCCGTCGCCGTCCGATCGAGGACGTACCGGTGTGCGTAGCGCGCATAGCAATACGCACAACCGAACGCGCATCCCACGTAGGGATTGATCGACCAGAATCCCATGCCCGTGGTTTCGGGCCCGTTCAGTACCGACCGCGCGATCGTGCCGAAGTACTGAATGTCCTTCTGCTCGCCGACCATCGGGACTGGCTGGCCGAGCACACTCGCGTCGAACAATGCGCCTTGCTGGAACTTCGTCGCCATGCTCGGAGCATACCGAACATATACCGAAACAGCAAGCGAGCTGGTGGCACGTCCGGCAGTTTCACTCCCTTGGGATGACTATCAAAACGGCCCGAAGCTCATCCCCAGATCGGCGCGCCCATCCGCCTGCGGCCGAGCGAAAAAGTTGGCGTAGTGCTTATCGCGCGACATCCGAAACGCGTGAATCGCCGCGATTCCTCCGAACAGCGCCGTGATCTGCGTCTTGTTCATCGCGCGCGTCCGCGCCATGAAGTCCACGTCGCTCACCTTGCCCCAACGGCCGATCGTGAGATAGAACACCGTGGTGCCAAGCCCGCCGCCGAGTACCCCGCGCTCGAACGCGCTGCCGCGCGAGTGCGGGATGTCCAGAATCGCTTCGTCGATCGCCGACTGCATCGTGAGGCCGGCGGCCGAGAAGAGAAACTGCAGATGCGGCTCGGTATGGGAGTTGATGCCCGAGTACACGGTCGGCCGGTACTCGTCGAAGCCGAAGCTCGGATGGTGGCCGGCCGCGAGGCTGACCAGCACGTGCGCCGCCTCGTGCGCCAGGATGCTCGTCGTCACACCGTAGCCGAGCTTCTTCCAGTAGTTCGGCGAGAGCCGCGCCGAGGTGGAATCCTGCGCTGAAGCTGTTGCCGAGCTGACACTCAGGAGCAAAACAACCGTTCGAAGAAAACGCACAATGGCTCGCAGTGGCACGTCGTGGTAAACTGTTCCGATGCGACAGAAACTGTCCGACCTGGAAATTCAGCGCGCGCTCGGCTCACTCGCCGGATGGTCGCGCCGTGGTGAGACGTTGGTCAAGACCTACACCTTCGAAAAATTCGCGGACGGCATCGCCTTCGTCGATCGCGTGGCCGTCGCCGCCGACGCGATGGACCACCATCCCGACATCGACATCCGCTACACCAAGATCGCGATCGCGCTGTCGACGCACGACGCGGGTGGGATCACGCAGTCGGATCTCACGCTGGCGGAGAAGATCGAAAAAGCATTGTCATCCTGAGCGCACCGTCATCCTGAGCGCGCTGTCATCCTGAGCGCGCTGTCATCCTGAGCGCAGCGAAGGATCGCTGTCCTCGGTACGAGATCCTTCGCTCCGCTCACGATGACAGACCCTCGAACAGCTCGTCGATCATTGCGCGCGGCTGGGGCACGCCGGCCGCGAACGCGAGCCGCTCGACGTCGACGAACGACGTCTCGAACGCGGCGGCCGAGAGCTGTTGCGTCGCGTGCGCTTCGAACGCGGCGCGCTTCGTCGCCTTCCACGCGCGAACGTCGATGCCGGCGGTGGGCGGAATCGGCTCGACGGTCAACCGCGGGTCGGGAAGCGGAAACTGCCACGAGTGGTAGAACAGCCGCGACGTGCGATGGAGCCCCGATAGAAAGAACGCCGCGGTCGTGGCGCGCGACATCGCGCGGTGATCGCGATGTCCCGGCGGTCCGCCGTCCGGTCCGAACGCCAGAACGATCGCCGGTGTGTGTCGCCGCAAGAACGCGATGATGTCGTCGATCAGCGGCGCGGGGTCGATCGTGTGGAGGGTTCCGTCGGGGTAGCCCGGCGTCTCGACCGACTGAATGCCGAGGATCCGCGCCGCCGCCGCGAGCTCGCGTTTCCGAATTTCGGCAAGCTCCTCGCGCGACGAAACGGGGACGGCGGCACTCTTGCCGGCGTCCCCGTTCGTTGCACAAAAGAGATCGATGCGGTGTCCCGCGCTCGCGTTCTTGGCGATGATGCCGCCGACGCAGAACGTCTCGTCGTCGGGGTGCGCGAGGACGCACGCGATGTTGCGCGGCGTCAATCTACCGGCGCCGGTTTCCGCCGCCCACGATGCTGAGCATGAAGATGAACATGTTGAGCAGGTCGAGATAGATCGACACCGCGGCCATGACGTAGTCGTCCTGCCCGTACGTTCCCGAGCGCACGATGCGCCAGGTGTCGAACACGAGCAGCCCCGACATCACGAGCAACCCGATGACGCTGATCCAGAGCGCGCCCGCGGCGCTGGCCACGAACATGTTGATGATCATCGCGACGAGCAGCACGCCGAGCCCGATGGCGAAGAAGCTGCCCCAAGCGCTGAAGTCGCGGCGGCTGAACACGGCGTACGCCGACAGCACGGTGAATGCACCGAGCGTGAGCATTGCCGCTTGGCTGACGGAGCCGGGCGCGCTGCGCTCGGCCATCTGCAGGAAGGGCGCGAGCCAGATGCCTTCGATGAACGTGAAGACACCGGTGAGGATCAAGTTCCTCGGAAAATCCCGCGCGGCGCGCTGCGCCATGATCAGCGGGATGAACATGCAGAAGAACGTGATGAACGGGTGCTGGATGACGGCGGTCATCAGCCCCGGTTGCGTGAACGCGAACGCCGCGCCGAACATGGTGACGATGACGCTTGCGAAGACCAGTCCGTAGGTGCGCCGCACGAGCGTTGCGCGCTCGGCGCCAGTCCGGACCTGAACTGCTGGTGCGTATGAGAAGCCCATGGTGAGCTCGAACTCCGTTGGGGAACGTTACGGTAAAGTATACCCCGGGCGGTGGTTCAGGTGCCAGTTGTCGTGCTGAGCGCAGGGCTGTCGTTCTGAGCGCAGCGAAGGATCGCTGTCATTCGAAGAGATCCTTCGCTTCGCTCAGGATGACACCCTGCTTCGCACGCCAAACTTTCTTAGTGCGTCGCGCCGCGGCTGACGACAGACACGGTTCCGTTGAGCGACCGCATCTTCACCACGCGAGTGGACGCACCGATCTGCCCGGTGAGGCGCCGGCCCGATCGGCCCCTCGGAGACTGCGGCACGGGGAAATCGCTCCGCACGACACCGTTCACCGTGGACAGATCGAAGGCGCCTTCCACACTCGACGGGAGCTCGGCGTGGATCGAGCCGTTGTTCGTGGTGAGGTGGATGGAGTCCGACTGGGACAACGAGTCGGCGCTCAGGCGCACGTCGCCGTTCGTCGTCACCAGCGCGAGCGGTCCCGACACGTTCGACGCGGTGACGCCGCCGTTCGCCGTGCGCGCCGTGACTCCGGCCGAGACACCCTCGATCTGCAGCGAGCCGTTGGTCGTGCGCGCGTCCAGCACGACGTTCGCCGGAACCTCGGCGACGAGGTCGGCCGTCGCGTCGCTGACACGGTGGAAGAGGCTGAACATCGTGAGGAAACCGCCGGTCTGCTTGCCGCGATACCCACCGTCGCCGCACTTGCCGCTGCCGCTCCACATGGCGCAGACGTAGTAGTCGTTGCCAACCTGGTTGACGACGAAGCGAATGTCGTTCGCGCGGCCCTTGCGCCAACGCCGCGTTCCGTTGACCACCACCGATTGTCCGGTGGCCCGGCGCACGGTGATGTCGCCCGAGCCGTCGCGAAGGTGTACCACGGCGCCGGCGGGCAGCTCGTTGGTCCAACGGAAGGCGTCGTCTTCGCCGGGACCCCGGCAGGCGGCCGCGGCGAGCAGCGCGGCGGCGGCGATGGCAAAGCGGTATTTCACGAGCGTCTCCGAATCGGGCGGTTCAGCCGTCCCTGCAGGACATACGAGCCAGTGTCCGACAAAGTTACCGCTTTCTCAGCTCCACGCTGCCGTTGACGGTCTCCAGCCGGATGCGCGGCCCGCCCGGCCGGCCCACGTGAGTCCGCAGATGGTGCGGCTCCAGGCGGCCACGGACCGTCATCTCGAAGTTGGTGTTCAGCGAGCCGTTCACGGTCGCCATCTCGAGGTCGCCGTTGAAGTCCCCGCCGAATTCGACCGCCACACTTCCGTTCACCGTGGTGAATTCCATGTTGGCGTCGGTGTCGACCCGGCCCAAGCGAGCCCGGATGCCGCCGTTCACGTTGCTGGCATTGACGCGGCCGCCGCCCGTGGTCACTTCGAGCTCGCCGTTCACCGTTCCGGCGTCGACGTCGGACGTCGTGCCGTCGACCATGACCGCGCCGTTCACTGTGTTCACGGCGACCTTCACGCCCTTCGGCACGAGCACGCGGAACTCGACGCTCACGTCGTTGTTGTTGTTCCGCGAACGGCGGTCGTCATGCGACCGATAGCCGCGCTCGTCGCACGACGAGGTGTCGCCCCAGAGCGCGCAGATCAGAACGCTCTCGGAGCCGGGTCCCACCTTCGTCGTCTCGAAGCGCACGGCCGACGGGTCGCCGCGGCGCCAGTGCTTCGTGGCTGTGACCTCGACGTTGTCGCCGCTCGCCTGGCCCACGGTGATGGCGCCGTTGAGGTTCTGGATGCGAATCCAGCGGCCGGCGGGAATGCGTCCCGTCCAGTTGAACGTGTCGCCGGTCTGGCGCTGCTGCCCGGCGGCGGGCAGCGCGATGGTCGCGAGCAGCGCGATCGCGCGAAGAGTCGAAGGCATGGAGGCTCGTCTCAATTGATCTTGCGAATTCTCACATCGCCGCTGACGGTGGTCAAGTCGAGGCGGCGGCCACCGTTGCCGATGCGCGCCTCGATCCGCCGGCGGCTCATGCGTCCGTTGCCCAGCGTGATCGGATAGTCGCTGTCCAAGCCGCCGCTCACCGTGGACATCGAGATGTCGGCGTCGAGCTGCTTGGGCAGCTCGAGCGTCACGTCGCCGCTCACCGTGCGGAACGACAGATCGCCACGTCCGGTGAGCTCGTCGACGTGCACGTCGACATTGCCGCTCACGCTGTGCGCGCTGACCGACGTCGCGCGAATGCGGTCGAGCCGCACGTCGCCACTCACGCTGCTGGCCGTGACGTCGCCCTGCGCGCCGGTCACGCTCACGCTGCCGCTCACCGAGCTCGCCGAGACGATGAGATTCGCCGGCACGGCGACCTCGAGATTCATGCTGGCGTTGCTCCAGTCGTTGTTCCGGCCCCAGCGGTCGCCGCGCGAGTGGTAGCCATTGTCGTCGCATGACGAGTTGGAGTCGTCGTACAACACGCAGATGACGACGCCGCGCGAGGTCTGCTGCACGTCGGCCTTGATCAGGTCGATGTTGCGGCCGCTGCCGTGCTTGATGCCCACGACCTCGACGCGTCCGGTGGTGGACGGCACGACCTTCACGTCGCCGTTCACGTTGTGGATCGAGACCTCGTTGCCAGCGGGGAGCGCCTTTTCCCAGCGGAAGTCGCCGCGCTGCTGCGCGGCCAACGGAGCGGCGAACGCGGCGAGAAACGCCAGAGGAACCAGTCGACGAATCATTCGTGCACCCTGATGGTGGAGGGGATTACCGACCTAGCGGCTTACCGGCGGTCGCTCGCGCCCCGTCCGTTCGACGAGATCGTGATGTCGCCGCTGAACGTCTCGGCGGTGATGCGCGCCGCACCGGCGCCGATCTCGAAGGTGAAGCGCTTCGAGCTCGACCGGCCGATGCCGTGCTCGCCCGGCTTGAGCGTGATGGGGAAATCGCTGTTGATGCCGCCGCTCCAGGTGGAGACGGTGAGCTGCGCGCTGGCCTCGCGCGGGATGTGCATCCGCACGTCGCCCGAATGCGTGACCATCTCGTAGCGGCCCGCGGGGTCGACGATGCCGTCGTAGGTGACGTCGCCGCTCGTCGTCTTGACGCGCACCAGCTTGGCGGTGACGCCGCGCATCTCGATGTCGCCGCTCACCGTGCCCACGTCCACGTTGCCGCGCACGTCGGTGAGCTTCACGTCGCCGCTCACCGTGACCACCTCGGCGTCGCCGCTGATGTTCGTCGCCGAGAGCTCGCCCGACAGCGTGTTGACGTCGAGCCGCGTCGTGGCGTCTTCCACCTGGATGTCGCCGCTCTGCGAATGCGTCTCCACCTGCCCGCGCGTTCCGCGCACCGAGATGTCGCCGGAGCGCGCCGTGGCCAGCACGCGCACGCCGTAAGGCACCGAGACCTCGAAGCGCGTGTCGCTGCCGCGATTGCTGCCGCCCACCTCGAGGGTCATGCGCGACGACGTCGCGCTCAAGCGGATGTTGTCGTCGTCGCTCACCGCGCGCACGTGCACCTGGTCGCGCGACCAGCCGGTGACGATGATGTCCCCGCTCGTCGCGTTCACGGTGACCGTGCCGTTCTTGTCGAAGGCGAAGGTCGTGTCGATGCGCGACTGGTAGTCGGCGTTGCGGCTGTATCGCCGCGTCTGAGCGCCGGCGGTACGAGCGCTGCTCGCGACGCTCGCGGCCAGGGACATTCCGGCGGCCGCCGTCAGCGCGAGCGCCCGGATCGTACGAATGCGAATCATTGAGTATTTGCTCACATCTTCGTCGGCAGCACCGCCGCCGTCCGAAGCAGTTGAACCTTGTTGTCCATCGCGTCGTTGAGCGACTCCATGAGGAATCGGCTCGCGGGATCCTTCTTGAGCGCCTGCTTGCACTGCGCGATGGCGTCGTCGATGACCTTGAGGTTGTGCTCGATCACCGACACCGTGGCCGAGTCGAGCTGCGGCCGGCGGCGGTTGACGACGACGCGCAGGCGGGCGATCTCGTCGTCGTAGGTTTGCAGCGCGGTCGGCTGCGCCGGCCGGTTGCTCGCCAGCGCGCGTTCGGGCGTCGGAGCAGGGGCCGCGCGGCGAGCCGGCGTTTCGATTTTGGAAGTGACGGTGTCACGAAGCGCTGGACCGGTGACGGGTACGACTGGCTGCACGGCGACCCGCGCCGGCGCGGCCACGACCAGCGTCCGCTTCGTGAGCTCGTGCGTCACGGTCGCCGTGATCGCGACGAGACCCGCCGCGGCGAGTCCAATCCACACTCCGCGCAGGTTGCGGCGCGCGGCAACGGTTGAGCCGCGGGCCGGTAATTCCATCACCGGCGTTTCGATTCGCGCCGCGATGCCGGCCCACAGATCGCGCGACGGCACGAGCGGTTCGAGATTCGCCGCGCTCACGTGCAGTGCGCGCAGGTCGGCGAGGAGCGCGCCGCAGTCGGCGCACGACAGCGCGTGCGCCTCCATGCCGGCTCGCGTCGACTCGTCGGTGTCCCGCTCGAGATAGTCCGCCAGACGATCGGCGAACAGCTCGCAGCTCACGATGGGATTCGTCATCGGTTCAGTGCCTCTCGCAAAAGGAGCCGCGCCCGGTGCAATTGCGCCTTCGTGGCTCCAGACGTCACGCCGAGCATCTCGGCGATCTCTTCGTGTTTGTACCCTTCCACGTCGTGCAAAACGAACACGCGCCTGGCGCCGGGCGGAAGACGCGTGAGGGCGTCGTCCAGGTCGAGCATGTCGCCGGGTGCCAACGGCATTCCGACGACACCCGGCAGCGCGTCCATTCCAACGTCCTCGTCGTTCTCTTCGAAGCGCGTGCGCTGCCGGCTGTCGCTCTTTCGCGCGTTGAGCACCACGTTCACCGTGAGCCGGTGCAGCCACGTGGCGAACGAGCTCTCGGCGCGGAACAGATGCAGCTTTTCCCATGCGCGGACAAAGACGTCCTGCGTGAGCTCCTCGGCCCGCGCCCGGTCGTTGACCATGCGGGCGCAGAGCGAGAAGACCCGGTTCAGGTGCTGCCGGTACAGCCGCTCGAAGGCACTCCGATCCCCGGCCGCGGCTCGCGCCACGTCCGAATCGCCATTCCCTGCATGAGGGGGAGATGCTTCAAAGACAGCCACAGCAGCCATAGATCCCGGGTTCTCCATCCGCGCACTTACTTGGATGGTTCCACGGGTCGGAAGGTTTGAACTGGGTTGAGCTACTCGCTGATCAGGGCCAGGACGTCCGAAATCGTTGCCGCGTAGGCGCTTGGCGCGCCCGGCTCCATCTCCTCGCGCCGGCCGGCGCCCCAGAGGGCCGCGACCGTCCTGACCCCGGCGGCGTTGCCCGCCAGAATGTCGTGCACGGAGTCGCCCACGAAGATCGCGTCTTCGGGGCGGCAGCCGAGGCGGTGAAGCGCTATCCGTACGGGCTCGGGGTCCGGCTTGTGTCGGGTGGAGGCGTCGCAGCCGACGATGGTGTCCATGTAGCGGGCGAGTCCGACGTGGACGAGGCCGCGCATGGCGAGCGCTTCGGACTTGCTGGTGACGATCGCGATCTCATGGCCGCGGGCGGCCAGCGTTTTGACGGTGTCCACGACGTCGTCGTAGCAGCGGATGAGCCGGTCGTGGTTGGCGAGCTGGTACTCGCGGTAGCCGGCGATGAGCGCGGCGTGGTCGGTTTCGTCCTTCGCGTATTTCCCGAAGGCGGTGAAGAGCGGAATGCCGATGCCCGCCGACCAGACTTCGTCGGTGATCCACTCGCGGTTCAGCTTCTCGAAGGAGTAGCGCGCCGATCGGAGGATCAGCTCGATGGAATCGAGCAGCGTTCCGTCGAGGTCGAAGAGGACGGTGGGATACGCGGGGGCGGGCATGGCCATCCACGAAAATAGCGGCTACCATGCACCGCATGCCTGCACCCGTGACTCCGGAGCATAGAAAGCTCCTCATGCAGTTGATCGTGTCGGTGGTGGTGCTCGACGCGACCATCATTGGGCTCTACTATGCCTTCCACATCGCGGACCGCCCGGTCAAGACGCAGCAGACGTACGTGGCGACGTGGGTTGTGCTGACGCTCATCGTCGTGACGACGATGTTGAAGCGCATCCGCGTGGCGAGACGCGGACGGTAGCGCGAGTGACTCGCGCTACTTAGTCGCGCTTGCTGCCGCGGGGCGAGGTAACGCGACGGCGAGCCGCCGCAGCCTTGCGCTGACGGACTTCGCTCGGCTTCTCGTAGTGGCGCTTCTTGCGAAGGTCCTTGAGCACACCGGCCTTCTGGACTTTGCGCTTGAACTGCTTGAGCGCCCAGTCGAGGCGATCGGCTTCGTCGAGAATTACTTCAATCATTGCAAACTCGGTAAAGAGGGAATGTCTGTAGTGGAACGAAAGAGCCGGGCCGATGGTTCGGCCCGGCTCCTCGATTTACGGGCAGTGAATCGCTAGAAACCGAGCTTAGCGCCCGAGCTTCGTGACGTTCTCAGCCGCCGGACCCTTCTGGCCCTGGACGATGTCGAATTCAACGCGCTCACCTTCGGCCAGCGTCTTGAAGCCGCTGCCCTGGATGGCCGAGTGATGGACGAAGCAGTCCTTCTGACCGCCTTCGGGGGTGATGAAACCAAAGCCCTTGGCGTCGTTGAACCACTTCACAGTGCCGGTCGTACGCATGATGGAACTCCTAATTGTTTGTTGTGTCGTCGGAGTACCGGAACATGCCGTACGCACCGACCCACAGTCACTCGTGATCACCCTCACGATGGGAACGTTCACTCGATGACCGGCTGCGGTCACCGCGACGCGGTATTAAAAAAGAGGCCCTGCGATTGCGAAGGCCCCTAGGTCAACACCGGAACGTGTTCGCGCGATGGTACCTGCGTCGCTGCACCAATGTATAACACGTTGGGTTTTTGTGCAATGCAAACTCTTTCAAAAACCTGTTGCCAGGCCAATAGCGGGCTGTAGGTTGGATCCCAGAGCCCCGTTTTCGAGGAAAAATGCCAGAAAAGACCGATTTTGGCGCGGTTTTCCATGGGCTCCGGTCAATTTTGGACGAGTATGCTCCACAATTGAAGGTCGTCCACGACCGGCCGGGCTACTTCTACCTCGATACATACACCCTTACATACACCCTTGGGCCCAATAAGAAGCCAATCGCGTAGGGGTAGGCGTGCTTCAACTTCAAGTCGGCCGGCGCTGTTCGAGGAGCTCGAGGCCCCGACCAAGCACGGATATCAATCCTGGAAGAAAATGGAGTGGGTGGACTAGATGATCCCATCGATCGCCGTCATCGCCGAGCGGGCCACCGTGCGCGACGACGGCAAGCTCGACATATCCGGCGTGTACAACTGTCGCTACTCGCCGGAGCTTCCTGCCAAGCTCGACGTTCTGCTGGCGATGCGCTTCGACGTGGAGCCGCTCGACTACGGGGTGCACCAGAACATCTCCGTCCACATCATGGATGAGGACGGTGGAGAGATGGTGAACCTCCGCGCCAGCCCGGTGAGCTTCGACGCGCCGGCCAGGGCGGGTCTGCCGCTCGCGTACGATCTCATCCTGCCGCTCACGGTTGGGTTTCCGCGTGAAGGGACCTGGACGTTCGACGTGCGGGTGAACGAGGCCACGGTGGGGCGCGTGCCGTTGCGGGTGGAGCAGCGGGCGTCAGCCTGAAATAAGACTCCGCCGGGACGGGGATCCTTCGACGTCCCTTCGCTGCGCTCACGGCCGTTCAGGATGACATCTATTTTGACATTCTGATCGGCGCCTCGTATCCTCTCCCTCAGTCATCCTAAGGGAGAGCGATTCGTGGCGCGCACCACCGTCGACTTGCTGCAAGGCACGCTCGATCTCATCGTCCTCAAGACGCTGTCGTGGGGACCGATGCACGGCTTCGGCATCGCGCGGTGGATCCAGCACACCACTGAAGACGTGCTGCAGGTGGAGGAAGGCTCGCTCTATCCGGCGCTCTATCGCATGGAGAACCGCGCCTGGATCAAGGCGCAGTGGGCCCTCACCGAGAACGGCCGCCGCGCCAAGTACTACAAGCTCACCGCCCTCGGCCGCCGGCAGCTCGCGGCCGAGTCGAAGACGTGGGCGCAGTTGAGCGGCGCGATCGGGAAGATCATGACGGCGAAGCGGCAGCCCGCGTGAGCTGACGATGCCCATCGGCTCCGGCGGCGACGGCGACGACCCGCGGCTTCCAGCCTGGCGACGGTACCTCCGCTTCTGGCGCGCCAACCCGCCTGGCGACGTGAACGACGAGCTGGCGTTCCACATCGAGGCCACGACCGACGAGCTGATGGCCGCCGGCATGTCCTACGACGACGCGCGCGCCGCGGCGCGGCGTAAGTTCGGCGACGTCGACCGCATCAGTGCCACGCTGTACACGCTGAGCCAACAACGGGAGCGCACCATGGAACGCAGAGAGCGGTGGCAGACGATCAAGCAGGACGTGGTCTTCGCGTTGCGCCAACTGCGGAAGAGCCCCGCCTTCACGGCCATCGCGGTGACGACGCTGGCACTCGGCATCGGCGCGAACAGCGCGATCTTCAGCGTCGTCTATAGCGTTCTCTTACAACCGTTGCCGTACGCGAACGCCGACCGCGTGCTCTCGCTGTCGCAGTCGAACGGCGGCGAGAAGATCTGGTCGATCCCCTTCGGCAACTACGACACCTGGCGCCGCGAGGCGACGGGGTTCGCGGCCATCGGGGCGTCGTGGGGAAATCCGCCGCAAACGCTCACGGGGCAGGGCGACCCCGTGCCGATCGCCACGGCGGTCGCCTCGGCGGGATACTGGAAGGCGATGTTCATTCCGCCGGTCGCGGGCCGCTACTTCACCGAGGCGGAGGATCGCGAGGGCGGGCCGCTCGTCACGGTGCTTTCGTACGCGCTGTGGAAGAACCGGTTCAGCGGCGATCGCGCGGTCGTGGGACGGGTCATCACGATGAACGGGCAGCCGTACACCGTGGTCGGCGTGGCGCCTCCTGACTATGCGGTGTTTGCCCCGGCGGAGCGGGTGTGGATTCCTCTCGCTCCGTCCGCGCGGCGGCTCGCGGACTTCAGCGATCACGAGCTCAGCGTGTATGGTCTGCTCAAGCCCGGCGTTTCGGCGGCGTCGGCAGTGCGGCAGCTCACGCAGATCGAGACGGCGCTGGCACAGGAGCACCCGCATTCCCGCTATGACGGCGGGATCATTGCCGAATCTCTCATCGACCGAATCGCCGGCGCGCAGCGGTCGACGCTCTACATGTTGCTCGGCGCCGTGGCGCTCGTGCTGCTCATCGCGTGCGGCAACATCGCCAACCTTCTCTTGGCGCGCGCCAACGCGCGGCGCGGCGAGATCGCGATTCGCGGCGCGCTCGGCGCCACGCGCGGGCGCATCATCGGCCAGCTGTTGGTCGAGAGCTTGATCCTCGCGCTGGCCGGCGGCGTGTTGGGGCTCGGTGTCGCGGCCGCGGGCGTGAAGTTTCTCGTCAGCAGCCCGGCGCAGATTCCGCGGCTGCAGAACGCCAGTCTCAATGCGCCGGTGGTGGCGTTCACGCTGCTGGTCGCGATCGCGTGCGCCGTCGTCTTCGGCCTCGTTCCGGCGCTGCGGGCCGCGCGTCTCGACCTGCAGCAGACGCTGCGCGACGGCGGCCGCGATTCGCGCGCCGCGGGGCGCGAGCAACTGCGCCGGGCGCTCGTGGTGACGGAGCTGTGCGTCGCACAAATTCTGTTGATCGGCGCCGGGCTGCTCATTCGGAGCTCGCTTCTGGAACAGGCGGTGCCGCCCGGCTTCGACACGCACAACCTGCTCGTGGTCCATCTCTCGCTTCCCGACGCGCGCTACCCGGGCGGTGCACGACAGGAGGCGGTGTTTCAACAGATCGAGAGCGCGATCGCGGCGATTCCCGGCGTGCAGTCGGCGGCCCGCACTCAAGTGGCGCCGATCGTCCGCACCGGATACAACTGGACGGCGTTCCGCGAAGGGAGCGACGGCAACGACGAAGGCGCTGTCACGGCCGACATGCGCTTCGTGAGCCCCAACTATTTTTCGACGCTCCGGCTGCCGCTGCTGCGCGGCCGCGCGTTCAACAGCGGCGACGCCGCGGATGCGCCGCGCGTCGCGATCGTGTCGCGCGGCTTGGGGAAGCGGCTGTGGGGCGACGCCGATCCGCTCGGCAAGCGCATCGGCTACGGCAGCGGAGCGAAAATTCAGTGGAAGGAGATAGTCGGCGTGGTGGACGACATGCATGCCGACGGACTTCGCGAAGATCCGCCCATGGAGCTGTACCAGCCGAGCACACAGTTCGTGAACGGCGCGCAGTCGATCCTCGTGCGCGGCGCGGTACCGGTGACGACGCTCGTGCCGGCGGTTCGCCGCGCCGTGTCGAGCGTCGATCCGCAGCTCGCGCTGTCGGGGTTGGGGACCATGGACGACGCGGTCGACGATTCGTTGGCGTATTCACGGTTCACGACGTGGCTCCTCACGCTGCTCGGCGCAACGGGGTTGATCCTCGCGGCGGTGGGCGTGTACGGCGTGATCGGCTACGTCGTGGCGCAGCGCACGCACGAATTCGGCGTGCGCATCGCGCTCGGCTCCACGAGCGGCGGACTGCAGTGGCTGGTCGTGCGCCAGGGGCTCGCGCTCGCGGTAGTGGGGGTTGGGATCGGGTTGCTCGTGTCGCTGGCGGCGGCGCGGCTGCTGCGGAATCTCGTGTTCGGCATCACGCCGCACGACCCGGTGACGTTCGGCGTCGTCGCCGCGGCGCTGCTCGCGATCGCGGTGTTCGCGAGCTATGTCCCGGCGCGGCGCGCCACGCGGATCGATCCGCTGGAGGCGTTGCGGGGAGCGTGACGCCATCCGCGGCGGTCGCGAGGCGCTACCGCCCCGCGACCGACCCGTTGTCCCCCATTGTCGACGAGCGCAGAAACTCGAGCACGCGCCGGTCGAGGAAGTTCGAGATCTGCAACGGCAGCCGGCGGCGTTGCGAGGCCGTCAAGAGACCGTTCGCGTGGGGCACGAGCGTGAGCAGGTAGTCCACGGTGCGCTCTCGCGCCGAAACGTACCGGCCGTAGGCGTCCCCATGGTTGTAGCCGGCGGGGAGCGCGGCGAAATACGTTGCCACCGGCGTCCAGACCGAATCGGCGAACACCGAGAACTTGTGACTGAGATTTGCCAGGCTGTCGGCCTGCACGCGGTTCAGCTCCAGCTCGTGCTCCTGCGACAGCAGCATCGCCATCGGATTCGGGATCGCGCTCGTGCCGAGCGATTTCATGGTCTCCGTGTTCGCGCGGTCGCCGGCGCGCCCGCGTCCCGCGTCGAGTCGCTGCGTGAGCAGCTGTCGCTCGCGCGGAACGCCCACGTCGAGGCTCACGCTGAGGCTGACGTAGGGCAGCGTATGTGTCGCCGACTCGCTTGGCCGCGTCGACCCGAAACGCTGGTTCACCTCGTACTTGAACTCGCGCGTCGCAGCGTCGAAGCCGCGGACGAAGAGGAGATTCTGATCGGGGGCGATGTTCTGTCCCCACCCGCGCACGCCGTTGGCGCCGTGCAGCGCAAGATCGGCGAGACCGAGCGGGTTCAACACCTGTAGACTCACGGTCGCGCGCTTTGGCAGGCCGATCTTTCGCGGGTTGAACTTGATGGCGATCACGTTGTTCGCCGTCCATGGCGCCTGACAGCTTCCGCGGTCCGCGAGGTGATTGAATTGACCCGCCAGGCACGCGCGCGCCGACGATGATCCGTTCGCGAGGAGCGACCGCATTGCCGCGGCCGCGGCGGCATCGGCCGTCGTGGCCGGGTCGGGAATGAACGCCCGATCGTTAGCCGCGCCGTCGCCGTTCACGTCGGTCGCGATCATCGGTGTGTACTTCTGGCCCGACGCCAGAACAACCGCGGCCGTGACGTACACGACGTCGAAGATGGGGAAATCGCTCCAGCGGACGCTCAGCGCGTGTCGCGACGTCTGTAGATGCGGCCCCCATTGCGTGTCGAACGGATCGCCCGCCGTGCTCGTAAATCCGAAATACTGTTCGCGCACGTCGAGCAGCGTGTACGTCGCATCCCACCGCAGCTTCGCGTTCGCCGTGACCGGCTTGACGTTGACGGTGAGCTGGCGAGAGCGCGTGGCGAGATCCGACCGCTGCACCCAGACACTCTGGAAGTCCGGCGAGACGCGGCTGGCGCCCGCGCCGATGCTGCCGGTGCCGACGACGATGGAACCTGGGTCGGCGAAGACTGGCCGCCCGGCTTCCTTCGGCAGCGTGAAGCGGGGTGTACGCTGCACGTTGACGTCCACGGCTCCCTGCTGGTCCAGTCCCGACGACACGATGCCCTGCACTCCGAGCACGAACCGATTGTCGAGTACCGGACCGGACCAATCTCCCGCCGCGCGGACCGACCGCGGTTGTCTGAAACGCGAATCGAACAACGACACGCTCGGCGCTCCGGTCCCGAGCGCAGTGCTCGCGGCGCCGCCGGCACACTCCGCCGGGATCGATCCCGGATCCGTCAGGAACGAATCCCAGCGCGGAAACGGCACCGCGGCGCCCACGCAGGCGATCGACTGCGTCGAAGCGGGCAACCCGGTCGCGCTCATGCTCGGCGCCACGAACAGCGCCGGCGCGATGTTCTGAAAGACTCCCACGCCGGCGTGAATGACCGCTTGCGGCGGCCGCGCCGAGCCGGGGGCATAAGCAATTTGTGATGACTGGCCGTAGGCCCACTGCACGCCGAGGCGCGGACTCACGTACGCCCGATCGGGCAGGCGGTCGTTGCGGAGGCCGAACGTAGCGCTGACCGCCGGGTTGAACGCGGGCTCCGTCAAGAACCTGTTGGCGTCGACGCGCGCGCCGTATTGCACCTGCACGCTCGGGGAGGGACGCCAGTAGTCGCCGAGCGCCATGCTGCCGGCGAGCTGGTGGCCCGATTGTGCCGCCGACGAGAGCGTTCGCGCAAAGCTCGCCGGCGTTCCCGCCGCGAGATCGGTGAGCGAGTTGAACGTGTACGATCCGAACAGGCGTTGGCCCACGTCGCTCGTGAATGCGTCGTGAGCGAGGCTGGATGTCAGACGGATGGTGTGCGCGTTGTCGAGACTGTACCAGCTCAACTGGTTGTTGATCTGCACGGTCTGGTTCGCCGACGACGAGCGCAACGCGTTCCCACCGAAGGACAAGGACTTCACCGACGACCCTCCGCCGGGAAGCAGCGACGTCACTCGGACGATTCCTTCGGGGATCTGCTCGAATGGGTCGGTGGCAATCGCCTGCGCAGCGAGACCCACGGTTGTCTTCGACAGGACGCCAAACCAGAAATAGTTCATGTGCACGAGCGAGGCATTGGCTCCCCAGAAGCTGGTCGCGTCGGAGTGACTTGGCGTCGAGAAGAGCAGGCCGGAGCGGTCCACGGGTTGCGAGCGCTGATAGTTCCCCGCGATGCCAAACGTGAACGAGTGGCCGGTGCCCGACGCGCTCGGCATGACGTCGAAGTTGATCAGGCCTTGCACGATGTCCTGCGACTGAACGCCCGGTGTGCCACCGACACTCAGCGGGATGCGCTGCTGCCCGAGAATGTTCACGAGGCGCGCGACCGAATCCGCGGACACGCCTGCCGCCGTGAGACCCAGCGCGTTCGCGTTGAGAAGCGATTGCGTGTCGTTGAACCGCCGGCCGACGTTGTACGCCGCGTTGTAGAAGATCTCGTCCATCGTGATTGGCCCGGCGGCGTTTCCGCCGATGCGCGCGTTGGTGTACTTCTGTCCCTGCGCGGCGGCGGTCGCGTCGGCCCACTCGAGCGGCGGCGTGATGTCGGCGTTGGTGACCGAGCGGCGCGAGAAGTTTGACCCCGGAATGGTCTGGATCGAGATCTGCGCGCCGCTGAATCCTCCTTTCGACACGTCGAACGGGTAGGGATTGATCGACGTCGTGGCCAACACGTCGGGAGGCAGCGCGCTGATGCCGGAGCCGAGTCCGTTGAACGTGACGTTGTTCTGATCGCCGGACAGTCCGAGCACCGAGTACATGTCGGGCGCTCCGCCGAGCCCTGGGATCAATTGAAAGCCGGCGACTGCCGCGGCCATTGCCGCGAGATTTCCGGCCTGGTCGGTGGGCAGGCCGTTGTTGCCGAGCGGACGATCCCCACCGCCTACGTCCGCCGCGGCGCCGTTGCGATTCGGCAGCGCGCGATTGCGCTCACCCACCGTCGTCACGGCGTCGAGCGCCGCGATGGTGGACGACAACCGCGCGTCGGCGAGCATCACTTCTTCGTCGCCGACTTTCCTGATCTCGAACCGCTTGGGCGCGAAACCGAGCTTCCTGAAGGCGAGCCAGTAGTCGCCCTCGCCGTTGATGAAGATGATCGTGAACCGTCCACTCTTGTCCGTGGTCGCCGTCTTGGTGACCTGGCCTTGGTACGAGGTCGCCCTGACTTCGACGCCCTGCACCGGATGGGCGTCCGGGTCGGTCACACGTCCGCGAATGACGTCTGTGGATACTTGAGCGGATGCTTTCGTCGCCACCACAAGGATGACGACCGCCGTCATCCTGAGGAGCCCTCCTTTTGTCATCCTGAGGAGCCCTCCTCTTGTCATCCTGAGGAGCGAAGTGACGAAGGATCTCTTCCACCCACCCCCTACACGCCTATCGGCTCCCTTCGCCCGGAATGACATGCGTTACTTCTGAATCTTCGCGCGCTCGAGATAGAACCCGTTCGTCCGGTCGCCGGCCTGCAGGTACACGACACCGCCCTTGCCGAATCCGGCGATCGAGCGGCCGAGCGGCATGCGCACGCGCTCGAACAATCCCTTTTTCGGATTGACGACGTCGTACACCAACTCTCCGTGTTGTGACTGCGCCGACGTGGTCGGCAGAATCCACAGGTTGCCGTCGGCATCGGGCATCGATGCGTTGCGATGGATCGGAGGGTAGTAGTCCGGAATCTCCGACAGCGGAACGAACTCCATGCGTTGGATGCTGCCCTGCTGGCCGGAAGCCGGATCGGCGCCGCCTCCGGAGCGGGCGCGGCCCGCGGCGTCGCTGCCAACGTCAGCTCGGTTGGGAGTCGTGGGCCCAGCGTACCGCTTGTTCCTGATGCTCATCAGCGAGTCGTACACGACCCGCGCCGAGTCGACGAGCTTCTGCTTGTCCTCGTCGGTGAGCCGCTTCCAGTCGAATGCGAGCTTTTCGGTCGAGCTCTTCGTGCCGTCGGGGAATATCCAGTCGACGTGATAGTCACGCCCGCGCACGAACGCGACGGTTCCATCGGACAGCACGGACCAGGAGTCTTCGGTCGGCACCGGCTGAATGATCGAGGTGACGACGCGTTTTCCGTTTTCCGGCGGGTCGGATCTATTCGCGCTTCCCGCCGTGTGCTTCGCGCCGATCACGTCGACCTGGCGCGAATCGAGATCGGCGCGGAGGATCAGCGTCGAGTCGGCCACCCGCGCAACGTGCGTCACCGGATCGCCGCGGACGCTGAACCCGCTCTCGGTGAGCAGGCGTCCCTTGCTGTCGGCTGCGTGCGGCATGGGGAAGTTCCGCGCGAACGGCGTCACGCCGTCCTGAAAGGTCGGGAGCGCGAGCGCGCGGGCGACCTGTCCGTTGCGATCGAGCACGAGCACCGTGCTCTCGGCGTTGTTGGAGAAGAGCGTCGAGTCGGCGAGGTACGGCGTGATGGTCGACGGCGTCGCGAAGTAGCTCGACGACGAACCTGCCGCCGAGTCGATGGGCACGGTCGCGTTGGCGAGCGTGGAGTCGTAGATCCTGATCTGACGCCGGCCCGCGTCGTTCACGAGCAGGCGGCCGCCAGGAAGCTCCCGAACACCGAGCACGGCGCCGAGCGTCGTGGCGGTTCTCGCCGCGGTGGTCGCCAGGCTGACGACGGGAATGCCCTGCTGCGCGGGCGCGCTTTGGGGCGCGAGCGACGCCGCGCCGCACGTGAGCGCGGCGATGGCGGTCCGCATCGGAAACGCCCGCAGGATCGTGAAGCCCGACGGCGTTGCCGGCGCGTTCGCGCCGTTCGCCTCGAGATCGAATTCGACTCGTGAGACGTTTGCTTCCATGCTGTCCACCTCCGCTTTGGCGAGTTGAAGTGAGGCCGGAGTGGCCGAGCCGGCATCGACCTCGTGCCGCACCGTTTCGTAGTTCGATCGTGCCAGGTCGAGCCGCAGCTGGGCGAGCTGGCGCTTCGTCGCGAGGTTCGTGGCCGCCACTTCGCGTTGCCGCGCGTCGAGCACTTCGGCTGATGCGTATCCGGTGCTCGCGCCGAGCACGAGCCCGATGGTGAGCGTGACGACGGCGCCGGCGGCGATGCCCATCACCAAGCCGAGCCGGCGAGCTCGCGCGGAGCGCGGCGTCTCGAACTGGCGGTCGGCGCGATAGGCGCGGCGCACCTCGTGTTTGAGCGACGCCAGAAACTCCGGCGTGGGCGTGTGCGGGTCGTTGAAGTCGTTCATGCGAGTCCTCGGTCCGTCTTCAGTGTGATCTCGAGCTCGCGCCGGAGCCGTTCGCGGGCGCGGCGGAGCCGTCCTTCGACCGCGCGCTCGGAGATTCCGTACACCTCGGCGAGTTGCGACATCTTCAATCGATCGTAGTGGAACGTCTCGAGCAGTCGTGCTTCGGCGTCCGGAATGCGCGCGAGCGCGTGGCCGACGAGCGACGCCACCTCCTCCGAGTCGCTGACCGCGTTCGCATCGACCGCGGCGAGCACCTCGGCGGCCGACATCAAGTCGAGCGGGACGCCCTCGCGCTTCCTGAAGTGGCTGACGATGAGATTGCGCGCGACGGTCGTGAGCCAGCCGATGGGGTTGTCGGGCGCTCCGTGCATGCGCCAATGGCGCAGCGCCCGCATCCACACCTCTTGCGTGACATCTTCGGCGAGCTCGCGCCGCCCCCCGCACCGTCTCGAGGCATAGCCATAGAGCTCGGTGATGGTGTCATCGTAGATCCGTTCGAGCTCGGTTTCGGTGATGCTGTCGGCCATCGGTCCGGGTGGGTGACACTACAATGACGCGGGAGGAGGCAAAAACCCACGCGGAGTGTCGCGCCGCATCTCTTGGAGGCGTTGCGGACGGTGTGACGCTAGCTTCCACGTTCCCTCCAACTATCGACCCAAACCAACCGTGAATCGCTGGAAAATCTCGCTGGTGCTGGGCGTGGTGTTGTTCGGGCTCGGGCTGTTCATCGCCGTGAGGCCGATCTGGACGCACAACGGCGTGCTCACCGGCACGCGTTGGCTGGACATGGCATTTGCGGTCGTGTTCATGCTGCGCGGGGCGATCAACGTGCGCACGGCGTTGCGGAGGCGAGCGGGTTTGTAACTGCAGCGAACGCGGACACCTGCGGACACGCGCTCTACTGTCGACTCATGCCCTCTCTCATGGCGTTCTTCAAGCGAAAAGAGAAAGCTCCCGAGGAAACGCAGCGCCTCGACTGGAAGCTGCTCGAGCGGAGCGCCATCGCGCTCTATCACAAGGGCAGCGTTCTGTCGCAGGACGTCGCGTGGTTCCGGCAGCACGGCTACGCGATCCACGAGCTCGACGGCGCCAAATGGACGACGCCCGCAGACTTTCACGCGGACGCCCAGCGCGCCCTGAACTTTCCCGACTACTATGGAAAGAACCTCGCGTCGTGGGTGGACTGCGTGGCCGAGCTGGCGGTGCCCGACGAGGGCGGCACGCTGATCGTGTTTCGGAGGTACGACGTGTTCGCGCACGCGCAGCCGCAGTTGGCGCAGACGATCCTCGACAGCATCGAGTCCACATCGCGGCGCTTTCTGCTCACCGGACGTCGGCTCGTTGCGCTCGTCCAGTCCGACGACCCGCGGATTCGGTTCGAGCGCGTTGGCGCGCTGCCGGTCACGTGGAATCCGCGCGAGTGGACCGACGCGGACCGAGGCATGGCGCGCGGCGAGTAGCCGGCTCTAGCCCCTGCGGCTGAAGGCGCCATGTTTCAGGGATGCCAGCCACCAGCGACGCATCCGTCAAGAAGGCTACCGGCAAGGCGTGGAACGAGTGGTTTCCGCTGCTCGACAAGGCGGGAGCCAAGAAATTGTCTCACGCCGAGATTGTGGGTGTCGTCGGCAAAGAGCCCAATGTGGGCCCGTGGTGGCAGCAGATGGTCACGGTGGAATACGAGCGGGCGCGCGGGCTGCGCGTGAAGCACCAGACGGCGACCGGATTCTCGGTGTCGGCGAGCAAGACCTTCGCGGCGCCGGTGCGCCGTGTGTATAGTGCGTGGACCACCGCGCGCGCACGGCGGCGGTGGCTCGCCGATTCCGACGTCGTGATCCGGGTGCCGCGGCCCAACAAGTCGCTCCGCATCACGTGGAAGGATGGAAGCGCGGTCGACGTCGGCTTCGTCGACAAGGGCGAGAACAAGTGCCAGGTGGCCGTGGGTCACGGCCGGCTGAAGAGCGCCGCAAGCGCGGCACGCATGAAGCGCTATTGGCAGCAACAGTTGGCATCTCTGCAGGATGCAGTCGAGCGGTAGACACGTCAGACACGTCAGACACGAGGAGCAATGCGTCACGCCTACATGTACAACGGCGCGTTCGAGAAGAACTATCCCGCGCTGCGCCCGGGCAATACGAGCTACGTCAGCACCGAAGGCGACGAGCGGCCGCTGCCCGACTGGCCGGAGAAGATCGACGGCATTCGCGTGGCGTACATGGAGAAGTCGGGGAAGAAGTTCTACGCGGTGCGCGTGCAGTACGACGAGCACGACATCGTGTTGGAGAACCCCGTCTACGTCGATCCGCTCAAGCACATGGGCAACCGCCGCTTTTCGGCGGAGCCCACGGTCGTGACCGACGATGAAGCGTCGGTGCTGCTCGACGACATCATTCGCGACAACCCGGAGAAGCAGCCGGAGCTGGCGATGATGATCAATCGGATCAATCAGATCCGGCGCGACGCGCGGACGAAGAGCGAGTCGTAAGCGAGCGCATCACCTCGTCGGCGGCGCGGCGTCCGGTGGCGATGGCGCCATGGACGGTGCCGGTGCGGCCTTCGGAGTCGGCCGCCTCGCCGCCGAAGAACAGCGTGCCGCGCAGCGGACGCGCCAACGCCGCCGGCGCGTCGGAGCCGCCCACGGTCTGATAGCTGTACACGCCGCGCGAAAACGGGTCGTGCTCCCAGTCGTGCATCCACGCGGCTTCGACCATGTCGCGCATCTTCTTCGGCGAAATGGCGAACTGCCGTGCGAGCGACGCGATGGCGAGCGCTTCGATCTCCTCGAGCGCAAGCTGCGCGATGGCGGCGGCCGTGGGCCCGCCGTGCCAGCCGACGAGCACCGGCGCGCGGACGGGATACGCGCTCCACCAGATTGGAAAATGCTCATCCTGGGTGTGCAGGAAGCTCAGCGTGTCGAGGTTCTGTTTTCCGATCTGTTTCGCGTACCACTCCGACGCCCAGAACGCCTCGCTCAGCTTCAACACGATACGGACCACCGACCCCATGGCCACGTGGTCGAGCACCTGCCGCTTCGCGCGGATGTCGGGGTCGAACTCGATCGCGCCGGTGTCGCCCGGCGGCGCCTTGAGCACACCGACCGGCACGGTGATCACGGCGGCGCGCGCAAGCACCGACGGGCGCGCGCGGCCGTCGGGATGGCGGATCTCCACCTCGACGTTCCCCGGCGCCCAGCGCACGCGCGTCGCAATCGCCGACAGCCGAATGCGGTCGCCGAGCGGCGCCGCGAGCCATTCGATGACGCGGTCGTAGCCGTCGATCACGCGGCCGATGCGGCGTTCGCGCACGTCGTCGCCCGGACTGCCGCCGTCTGCCAACGCACGCTCGCTGACGCGCGCCGGGTCGGCGGCGTGGAAACCTTCGACATACTGGAGCGCGAGCGTCCGGTTCTGCGCCAGCCGCCGGCCGCCGGGCTTCGTCTTTAGAAAATCCTCAAACGATCGGTCGGGGGTGCGCTTCTCGTCGAGCCGGCGCATGACGCTGTCGATGCGTTCCCAGAGGTCGTCGGCCATCCGGAACTGGCTGCCCATCACCTGCCATCGCGTGCCGCTGATGTCGGCGCTGGCGATCGCCCCGTCGCGCAGGATCTCGTCGAGCTCCGGGGCACTTCCGTGAATGAACTCGGCGCCGAGCTCGATGGGGACTACGGTGTCGCGGTCGCGGTGGGTGAACACGCGTCCGCCAATGCGTTCGCGCGCCTCGAGGACGATTACCTCGAGGCCGCGAGCTTGCAGCTCGCGCGCGGCGGACAATCCAGCGGCGCCGGCGCCGATGATGACGACGTCTGTATTGGTCATTTCCAATTCTAGTCATCCCGAGCGAAGCCGACGGATCTCCATTCGTGGTACGCGCAATTCTCGGAACAATTCATGCCCCGACCTCGGCCCATGACATTTTCGGTGAGCGACGCGCTGGTTGCGCGGCTGGTCGAGTGGGGCATCGCGCGCATCTATGGATTCCCCGGCGACGGAGTGAACGGCGTCATGGGCGCGATGAACCGCGCCAAGAGCGAGATCGAGTTCGTCCAGGTGGCGCACGAAGAGCTCGCCGGGCTCGCGGCAACGGCGCACGCGAAGTTCACCGGCGAGCTCGGCGTGTGTATCTCCACCGGCGGACCGGGGGCGATCCATCTATTGAATGGGCTCTACGACGCCAAGCTCGACCATCAACCGGTGCTGGCGATCGTCGGCCAGCAGGCACTCGCCGGCGCGGGCGGCAGCGAACAGCAGGAGATCAATCTCCTGCCGCTGCTGCAGGACGTCAGCGAATACGCCGAGATGATCATGAAGCCCGAGCAACTCCGCCACGTCATCGACCGCGCCATCCGCATCGCGCTCGGTAATCATTGTGTTGCGTGCATCATCATTCCGCACGACGTGCAGCGCGAGGAGTACGAGACGCCGAAGCACGAGAGCTCGATGCAGCATTCGTCGGTCGGCTACACGGCGCCGCGCGTGGTGCCGCACCGCGAGGACTTGCGACGTGCCGCCGACGTGCTCAACGCGGGAAAGAAGGTCGCGATTATCGTGGGCGCCGGCGCGCTCGGCGCCACCGACGAGGTGATCGCCGTGGCAGACATGCTGGGTGCCGGGGTGGCGAAGAGCCTGCTCGGCAAAGCCGCGGTGCCCGACGACCTGCCGTTCGTCACCGGCTCGGTGGGATGGCTCGGCACGCGCGCGAGCAATGAAATGATGAAAGAGTGCGACACGCTGTTCATGATCGGGTCGTCGTTCCCGTACACCGAGTTTCTTCCTGAAGAAGGACAGGCCCGCGGCGTACAAATCGACATCGCGCCGCGAAACCTCGCGCTTCGCCATCCCATGGAAGTCGCGCTCGTGGGCGACAGCGCCGAGACGTTGACCGAGCTGCTGCCGCTGTTGAACGCGAAGCGCGAGCGCGACCAGAGCTGGCGGGAGCACATCGAAGCGAGCGTGATTGCATCGCGCGCCGAGGAGGTGCGGAAGGCGCGCGCGAGCGCGCCGCCGCTGAATCCGCAGCTCCCGTTGTACGAGCTGTCCGCGCGGCTGCCCGACGGCTGCATCATCACGAGCGATTCGAGCTCCGTGGTGATGTGGGCGGCGCGCCACCTCCAGCTCAAGCGCGGCATGAAGATGTCGGTGTCGGGCGGCTTGGCGACGATGGGCTCGGCCGTGCCGTACGCGCTCGCGGCCAAGTTCGCGTATCCAGACCGCGTCGTGATCGCGACCTCGGGCGACGGGTGCATGCAGATGAGCGGGAACAGCGCGCTGCTCGACGTCGTGAAGCACTGGAGGAAGTGGAGCGACCCGCGGCTCATCGTGCTCGTGCTGAACAACCGCGACCTCAACTACGTGACGTGGGAGCAGCGCGTCATGGAAGGCGAGCCCAAGTTCGAGGAGTCGCAGAGGCTCCCCGATTTCCCCTTTGCGCGGTACGCCGAGCTGTTGGGCTTGCGCGGCATCAGGGTGGATTCGCCCGAGGGTGTGGGGCCGGCGTGGGACGAGGCGCTCGCGTCGGACCGGCCGGTGGTGATCGAGGCGTGGGTCAACGCGGACGTGCCGACGGTTCCGCCAACCCTCACGAAGAAGCTGGCGGAGCAGCTCGCGCGCGCGTTGGACGAGGGAGATCCCGACGCCGACGCCGTGCGCGCTCAACTGGCTCAGCAGGAGATCGAGGAGGAAGTAGGGGCCTGAGGGGCCGGAATCGCGCCGTAAGCTCCCGAGTAACCGTCCATTGCGGTAGATTACAGGGCTTCGAAGAATGACTCGTTTTTACTTCGGTCCCGTGAAACATGGACGGCTCGACAGCGCTGTCGATCTATCGTGAAGAAAAGGCTCGTGCGATGCAGGAACGTCGCATCTCGCACGCGCAGCTGATGGCTGAAGCGAAGGAGGCATTCGCTAAGATGTTGGCGGATGCGCAGTTAGCTCGCAAGGGCGGACGGCCCAAGAGCAACCCTGGGGCACCCAGCCCGGCCGCACTCGCCGCCGCGCGTGCCAAGGCCGCCGCCGACGCTGCAGCCGCCGAGGCTGCTTCGGCGTCGGCGAAGAAGGCGGCGCCAGTGAAGGCCGCGCCAGCCAAGCCCGCCGCGAAAGCTGCCCCGGCCAAAGTCGTCTCCGCCAAGGCGGCGCCGGCAAAGAAGGTCGCCGACAAGAAGAAAGTCGCCGCCAAGCCGGCGCATCCCGTGAAGGCGAAGGCCCCCGCGCCGAAGAAAGCCGTGGCGAAAAAGGCACCGGCTCGCGCCTCGAAACCAGCTGCACGTAGCAAGACGGCCAAGAAGCGGTAGGTTAAGCGGCATTCTCCCTCGCTCGGAGGCCGTCGTGTCTGTTTCGCGCCGTTCGTTCATGAAGGTCGTAGGCGCCGGCGGTGTCGGCGCGTTTGCAATGCCTCTGCTGTCGGCGCGCGGCGCCGAGGCGGCGATCGCGATGCGCGGCAGGGTGCCGCTCGAAGCGCCGCTCGGATCGCCCTCGGGCATTCGGCTCGACAGCAACGAGAATCCGAACGGTCCCGGCAAGGCAGTGCTCGACGCCGTGCACTCGGCGTTCGACGTCGCGAACCGCTATCCGGGCGGTCCGACCGCGGCGCTGGTCGCGCAGATCGCGAAGGCGCGCGGCGTCGCGCCCGAGAACGTGATCATGGGCTGCGGCTCCACGGAGATTCTGCATCTCGCCGTGCGCGCGTTCACGTCGCCGGCGAAAGCGCTCGTCGTGGCGTCGCCCACGTTCGAGGATCCCGCCCACGTCGCCGAAGCGATCGGCAGCCCCGTGCGCTCGGTGCCAGTGACCGGCGCGCTCAAGCTCGATCTCGACGCGATGGCTGAAGCCGCGCGCGGTGCGGGGCTCGTGTATCTCTGCAATCCGAACAACCCCACCGCCACGGTGCACGGCGCGCAGGCGGTGAACGACTTCATTCGCACCCTCGGCCGCACTTCGCCCGCCACGACCATTCTCGTGGACGAAGCGTATCACGAGTTCGTGGAAGATCCGTCGTACGCCACGGCGATTCCAGTCGCCATGGAGAATCCGCGCGTCTTCGTGGCGCGCACGTTCTCGAAGATCTACGGCCTCGCGGGCATGCGCATCGGCTACGCGATCGGGCGCGCCGAGACGATCAAGGCGATGGCACCGATGAAGATCGTGAACTCGACGAACATGCTCGCCGTGGCGGGCGCGATGGCCGCACTCGGCGACACGGCGCACATCGAGCGCGAGCGGAAGCTCAATCACGACTCGAAGGTGTTCACGCAGCAGTTCTTCGAGAAGGCGGGCTACAAGGTGATTCCGTCGGACGCGAACTTCATGATGGTGGACATCCGCCAGGACAGCACGAAGTTCCAGGAGGCCTGCAAGGCCCGCGGCGTGTTGGTCGGCCGTCCGTTCCCGCCGCTCACGACGCACGCGCGCATCTCCGTGGGAACGATGGACGAGATGCAGCGTGCCACCGAGATCTTCAAGCGAGTTCTGGTGACGGCCTGATCGAGTGCGTGTTCACCGTGTCGTCCTAGGGCTCATCGCAGGGTTGATCGTCGGGAGTGTCATCGGTGCTTCGCACAGCGCCGGGGCACTCCGCGCGGCGTCCTGGCTGGCGCCGGTGGGGCAGCTGTGGGTGAACGCGATCCGTATGACGATCGTGCCGCTCGTGGTGTCGCTGTTGTTCGTGAGCATCGCGTCGCGCGAGACGGGCGAAGGACTCGGCACGCTGACCGGCGTGACCGTCGCGACGTTTTTCGGATTGCTCGCGTTCGCCGCCGTCGTCGCGCTGCTGCTCGGTCCTCCGTTGATCGGCGACATGAAGCTGGCGGGCGACGTCGCGGCGTCGCTGCGCTCCACGGCCACCGCGGGCGCCAGCGGCACCGTGGCGCTGGTGACGCAGTTGCCCGGGTTCGGCGCGTGGCTCACGGGGCTCGTGCCGGCGAACGTCATCAAGGCCGCGGCCGACGGCGCGATGCTGCCGCTGATCGTGTTCACGCTGCTGATGGCGCTCGCGTCGCGGCACATCGAGCCCGCGCTGCGGCAGGCGCTGATCGACTTCTTCGCGGCGATCGCCGCGGCGATGACGCGCGTGGTGGAGTGGATCATCGCGGCGGCGCCGATCGGCATCTTCGCCCTCGTGGTGTCGGCCGCGGCGCGCGTGGGCGTGGCGCTGGCCGGCGCGATGGCGTACTACATCCTCGCCATCTCGGCGGCGCTCGTGCTGTTCGCCTTCCTCATGTATCCGCTGGCGTCGATGATCGGGCGCATTCCGCTCGGCTGGTTCGTGCGGGCGGCGGTGCCGGCGCAGGCGGTGGCGCTGAGCTCGAGCTCTTCACTCGCGTCGCTGCCGGCGTTGATCGAAGGTGCGCGCGCGCTGGGACTGCCGCCGCAGGTGACCGGCTTCGTGTTGCCGCTGTCGGTGTCCACGTTCAAGGTGGCGACGCCCATCACCTGGCTCATGGGCACGTTGTTTCTCGCGAAGCTGTATGGGGTGACGCTCGGAATCACGTCGCTGGTGACGATCGCGATCACCGCCGTGGCGTTGAGCCTCACGATTCCCGGAGTGCCGCAGGGCGCGCAGCTCCTGCTCGCACCGCTGCTCGTGACGTATGGCATTCCGCCCGAGGGCGTGGCGCTGTTGATCGCCGTGGACACGATTCCCGACCTGGTGGGGACGATGACGAACGTGACGGGCGACCTGGTGGTGGCGGTGATCACGGCGCGGCTGGGCGTTGCGGAAGTGCCACCTCAGGCCGCATTGTCTGCGGATGCGTGAAGGCGACTTTCGGCTGAGGGGCAAGGAGATCTCGCGCGTCGAGGGGTTGAGCGACGCGGTGTTCGGATTCGCGATCACGCTGCTGGTGGTCTCGCTCGACGTGCCGCACACCGCCGCCGAAGTGCTGCACGTGATGCGCGGGTTCTTCGCGTTCGCGGTGACCTTCGCCGCGCTGTTCGGCGTGTGGCGCATGCAGTTCAACTTCTTTCGCCGGTACGGGCTCGAGGACAACACCACGGTGGCGCTCACGGGCGTGCTGCTGTTCGTGATTCTCTTCTTCATCTATCCGCTCAAGTTCGTGATCGGCACGATCATCGAACGGCTGATGTTCCACGCGGGGTGGTCGGCGGCGGCGGAGCCGATCAGCGGGCCGGGGTTCAACCTCATGTATCTCGCGCTCGCCCTCGGCTGGGCCGCGGTGCTCGGTGTCTTCACGCTGTTGCACCGCCATGCGTACCGCATGCGCGAGCAGCTGCAGCTCACGCCGATCGAGATCTTCGACACCCAGGCGCGGATGTGGCGCTACGGCGCGTCGGCGGTGCCCGGGGTGCTGGGCGCAGCGATGGCGCTGGCGCTCGTGCTGTTTCCCGGAAGAGAGGAAGTCGTGGTCTATCCCTTCGTCGCGGTCATGGTGCTCTTCTCGGTGGGGTTGCGGCGATTCAGGGGCGAGCACAAGCGCCGGCGGAACATGATTCTGGCGCGCGAAAACTCGGCGGTGGAAGCATGAGACTTTCAGCATTGTTGCTGGCGGCGGCGATCGTGGGGTGCTCCAAGCGCGATGCGCCGCCTCCCGCCGCGACGTCGCAAGCCGCCGCCGCGCCCGTACAGCCCACGACGCCCGGCTGTCCCGCCACCGGCCAATGGGAAGTGTGCTCGGTGCTCTACCGGCTCGGCCGCGCGGGGCTCGCCCCGCGCGTGGACTCGAGCGCCAAGCCGTCGGAGAAGGAGCTCACGGGCAAGCCGCTCGTCATCAAGATCGGGATCAACGCGCAGCTCGAGCTCTATCTCTATCCCGACACGGCGGCCCGCGCGGCCGACGCGAAGAAGCTCGACCGCACGCAGCTCGTGACCGACACCGCGACGCAGACGATCAAGCGCGAGCGCACGCTGATCGAGTCGTCGAACGCGATCGGGTTGTTGACGAGCATCAACACGCACCAGCGCGAGCGCGTGGCCGACGCATTGCTGGCGGGTCCGCCGCAACCCGCAACCAAGCCTTAGCGTGAGGGATTCTGAAACGATGGCACGCGCCCGCCGGTTGATCCTCATCGCAGTGGCAGCCGTCAGCGCCACGTCGTGTCTGCCCGCGGCGTTGCGCGGATGCAAGCAGGAAGCGCCAAATCCCAATACGGCGGTTCCCGACAGCTTCGTCGTGGCGTTCGAGACAACGCGCGGGCGGTTCGACGTCATGGCGCGCAAGCAGTGGGCGCCGATCGGCACCGACCGCTTCTACACGCTCGTGCGCGCCAAGCATTACGACGACGCCAGGTTCTTTCGCGTCGTGAAGGATTTCGTGGCGCAGTTCGGGCTGTCGGGCGATCCGGCGGTGAACGATGCGTGGCGGGTGCGGTGCATCGCCGACGAGCCGGTGAAGCACTCGAACACGCGCGGCACCATCGCGTACGCGCGCGGCGGACCGGGCACGCGGTCGGTGCAGCTCTTCGTCAATCTCAAGGACAACCCCAAGCTCGACACGCTGAGCGGGTTCGGCTTTCCCCCCATCGCCGAAGTGGTGGCGGGAATGCCGGTGGTGGATTCGTTGTATTCGGGGTATGGCGAGTCGTCGGCGCGCAGCGGGCCGCAGCCCGGCCGCGAAGGCCCGTCACAGGATACGATCAACACCAAGGGCAATGCGTACTTGAAGGCCGGCTGGCCCAAGCTCGACTACATCAAGACCGCGCGCGTGGTGCAGGAATGGCGCTCGCCGGCTCGGGATACGGCGCGCCGGTGACGGCCGTGGAGGAGCAGCGCGTCGAGGATCATAGCGCCGCCCTCAAGAAGGAGCTGGGCATGCGCGACCTGGTGCTGCAACAGATCGTGTACGTGGTCGGCACGATCTGGGTGGGCACGGCGGCGAAGCTCGGGCACCAGCAGATCATCTTCTGGCTGGCGGCGATGCTGTTCTTCTACGCCCCGCAGGCCGCGGTGGTGATTCACCTGGTGGGGCGCATGCCGCTCGAGGGCGGCTTGTACCAGTGGGCGCGGCTGGGCTTGAGCGAATTGATGGGATTCATGGTGGCGTGGAATCTCTGGATCTACGCGGTGACGTACATCGCGACGATCGGGCTCGTCGTGGGCACCAATCTCTCGTACGTCGCGGGCCCGGGCGGCTCGTGGATGGCGAGCAACAAGCCGTTCATCATGTTCCTGAACGCGTTTCTGCTCGCGGCGCTGGCAGTGCTCGCGGCGCGCGGGCTGGGCGTGAGCAAGTGGCTGCACAACGGCGGCAGCGTGATGCTGATGCTGGCGTTTCTCGCGTTGATCCTGCTGCCCTTCTATCACATGGCGCGCGGCACGCTGCCCAACTATCACCCGTTCGCCATCGCGATGCCGGCGCTGTCGCTGTTCAGCCTCAACGTGTTCGGCAAGATGGGTATGGGCGCGCTGAGCGGCTTCGAGTACGTCGCGGTGTTGGCGGGCGAGACGAAGGATCCGGAGCGAACGATCGGCCGCGCGACGCTCATCGCGGCGCCCATCATCGCGGTGATGTTCATCCTCGGCACCAGCGCGGTGCTGGCGTTCGTTCCGGTGGACAAGATCGACCTGATCGGCCCCATTCCGCAGGTGTTCCGCATCGGCTTCGGCTTGACGGGCGCGGGGGCGGCGGCCGCGGGCATCGCGATCCTGCTGATCACCGGCCGCACGATCGCCAACTCGAGCATCGTGTTCACGGGTACGACGCGCATGCCGATGGTGGCGGGGTGGGACAACCTGCTGCCGCGGTGGTTCACGACGCTGCATCCGCGCTACAAGACGCCGGTGAACTCGATCCTGTTCGTGGGCCTGGTCGCGCTGGCGTTCGGCGCGGCCGGCATCGTGGGCGTCGGCGAGCAGGAAGCGTTTCAACTGCTCGAGAATGCCGCCGGCATCTTCTACGGGCTCACCTACCTCGTGATGTTCGCCATTCCGCTCGTGGGGATGCAGCGAATGGAGCCGAGGCCGCCGAGGTGGCTGCGCGTGGTGGCGCTGTCGGGGTTTCTCACGACGCTGTTGTACGTGGTGCTGTCGATCTTTCCGATCATCGACGTCGCCAGTTGGTGGGCGTTCTCGACGAAGATCTCCGGAGTGGTGATCGGGCTGAACCTCGTGGGGTTTGCGCTGTACTGGAATGCGGCGCGGCAGCGCGGACACGTGAGGGCGGGCGCGGACTAACTGCGGCCCGCGCAAAGTTAGTCGCGGGCGTTCGCGCGAATGCGCGCGAACGGAACGCGAACCGGGCTCCGGCCGATCCAGCGCAGATCTTAGTAAACTGGTATGAGCAAACGAGATACGAGCGCGGCCGCGGCTGGACTGCGGCTTGCTTTTCCGTCGGGCGAACTCCCCTCCTCCCGCCCTCCGGAGAGCGCCCGTGTCCGTTCGTCTCCTCTCAGTGCTGTGCCGCTCTGCGCGCACCGTCGTTGTCCTTGCGCTGTGCATTCTGGCGCTTGCGCACTCACGGGCTGATGCCCAGAAGCCGCTCCTGGCCACCAGCGCAGCGCGCTTCACCAATGGGAATGACGCGCGTGGGGTTCCCTACCTCCAGGTGCGGCTGAGCCTCAAGAACAACAGCACGGCGGTGTTGGGGCCACGCGTTCTCTCCTTCGACTGCCGTAGCTACGTCGCGTACGTCTACGACGCGGATGAAGGTTGGATCGCGACCGGCTGTCTCACATCCCTGGTCGGTCCAAACATCAACGCCGGCCAAACGGGGTGGTTGGACATCCGGCTCGCGCAATCCGATTTCATGAATGGCCAGGATACCGTCAAGGTGATTTTCGACGGTACGTGGGCGTCGCCTCCGGACACGGCCTACGTGGGCATCAACATGAACATTCAGTCCGCGGTCCTCCTTCGGCCGCCGATGCCCACGGTGACACCGAAACAGACCGCGATCACGGTGCCGTCATTGACCTCGCGGACCGAAACGTTCACGATCGCGAATCCGGGCAACGCGGCCGCCAGCTATTCGCTCGTCCCGAGCTGCGGGGCGTTCAGCGCGGCAGGATGCACCGCCTCCCCAACAACGATCACTATCGGGGCGAACAGCTCCGCGACCGCAACGGTCTCGTACCGAACGCCGGCGCTGAACGCGAGCACCGCGACGATCGGTCTCAGCGCGACGTATACGGCATCGGCGGCGCTCACCGACGCTGGAAGTATCGTCGTCACGACGGCCGATCAGATCGCGCCGACGATCGGCTTCGCACCGGGAGGCCCCCTCACGTCGTACGCCAGGGGATTCTCCGTCAGTTTCTGCGATGCCGACGGATCGTTGGGAACTCCCACCGTGACGTTGAACGGCGGCACTCTAGCGCCGTCCGCATACTATGCCGTTTCGTCGGCCGGCTGCGCCACCGCCACGCAGGCCGACTTTCCAAACGCGCCGATCCGTCCCGGCTCCAACAGCATCACCGCCGCCATCGGCGACGGCGTTCATACGACGTCGACGCCGTGGACGGTGGCCTATGACGAATCGACTGATTTCACGCCTCGGCTCACCGCACCGGCATCGAAGAACCTTTCGCCAGGCGGCAATTTCGCCGACGACTTCGTCGTTCAGAATCCGGGCACGACGACCGTCCTGTACCAGCTGACGCTGAGCTGCGGCAACTCGGGCGTCAGCGTCGTCGCGACCTGCTCCATGCCGGCGGGATCGATGTACGTGGCAGCCGGGCAGAGCGCGCCGGTGCACGTCTCGTACTCGACGGACGGCTTTGCCGGCACGAATGCGATACAGCTCACCGCTCGATATGCCACGTCGACGGGTGCCACGGTGTCCGGGTCCGCGGCCATGAACGTGACCGTTCAGCCGACGTACACACCGTCGGTTTCACCGAAGACGAGTCAGACGGTAGGCGCGCTCTCGAGCCCATCGGTGAGCTTCTCGATCGTCAACAGCGGTACCGCGACGGGCACGTTCACGCTCGCGGCGTCATGCGCGGGCGCGGTGAGCAACTGCGCGATGACCGGCCCCACCACGGAGACGATCACGGCCGGCGCCAGCGCATCCCGTGTGGTGAGCTTCACCGCGGGCGCTGCCGGCACTACGGGTACGATCAAGCTCGTGATGACGGCACCGCCGCGCACCTCGGGACTCGTCGAGGCCGACACCGGGCGCGTCGCGATTTCGTCGGTTGACCTCAATCCGCCTGGCGTCGCGTTCGTCCGCTCGGGCGCATCTCCCGACCCCGGCGATGGGACGTTCATCACGGTCTCGGCGCATTCAGTCGACATGAGAGTGGATGTCTGGGACTCCGACGGTGCGGTTGCCGCGCCAAGCGTGACGCTCAACGGCGCGACCCTGTCGCCGAGCTCCGTCGTGGTGACCAACGCGGGCTACAATAGCTCGAAATCGGCGTACTACACCCTCGTGTTCGCGCCAGGGAACAATCTTCTCGGGATTACCGCGTCGGACGGTGTGCACTCGACCTACGTCGAGCAGCGCTACACCTACAACGAGGCGCCCGATCACAACGCCGCGATCACGCCGGCGCACGCAACGTCGACGTTCGCGATCAACACAACCGCGACCGATTCGTTCTTCGTTCGAAATCCCGGGTGGAAAACGGTTCAATACTCACTCGGCCTCTCGTGCACGAGCGACTCCGGCGCCTGCACGGCGACCAGTCCGTCGGGCACGGCGATCTCCGTCGGCGCTGGCGCCACGGCCGTCGTGCGCGTGTCCTTTCCGATGGGCGGCACCGTCGGACAGAATACGCGAGTATCGCTGAGCGCGACGTACGCCGGCGCGATGACGAGCGTGTCGTCGTCGAACGGCCTCGTGGCGTCAGTTGGTGCGCTCCTTCCCCCGTCGGTGACGCTGACCGCGTCTCCCGGCACGGCGGTCACGGCGTCGCCAATCAGCTTGGTGGCTGTCTGGTGCGATCCCGACGACGGTCTCACGCAGCACACAGTCACGTGGCAGGGAAGCGCGTTGGCCGACACCTACGTCGCGGAGACACGGGCCGGGTGCAAAACCGCCGGACGGTCGACATGGAACAACGTGTCGATCAACCCGGGCGCGCAAACCGCGGTGGCAACCGTCGTCGACGCAGCCGGGCACACGGCAACGGCATCGACGACCGTGACGTTCACACCGCCGGTGACCGCGTACAAGCCCGCCGTGACGCCCAAGTCAGCGCTCAGGAACGTGAACCGCGGCGCGGCGGAGTCCGAGACCTTCACCGTGCAAAACGCCGGCGTGTACTCCGCAGCGTACACGCTCACCGGTTCCTGCGGTTCGCTTCCGAACTGCGCGGTCAGCCCCGGGACGGTTTCGCTGGCACCAGGCGCGAGCGCGTCTGCAACCGTGAGCTTCACGGCGCCGAGCGTCTCCGGGGAGCTGGACACGATTCGGGTCATCGCGCGCTATACGGCGGCCTCGGGGGCCACGATCGCTGACACGGGTACGAAGTCGGTGCAGTACATCGAGACGACGTACACGCCGCTGGTCACTCCCAAGACGACGCAGACGATCGATGCATTGGGGAATGGCTCTCAGTATTTCTCGATCTATAACAATGGAAACGCGGCTGCGACGTTCACGGTCGCCGCGAGTTGTGCGGGAAGCATCTCTGCCTGCACGTTGTCGGGCGGAACAACCGTCACCATCGATCCCGGCCAGGTCGACGGACGCCTGGTGACGTTCACGGCCGGAGCGGCCGGCACTACGGGCACGGTCAGCCTCGTGGTCACCGCACCGCCGCGTGTGTCGCAGCTCGTGGAGGCTGATACCGGACACGTCGCGATCATCGCGGCCGATCTGTACGCGCCCGCCATCGCGATCACTCCTACCAACGATCCCGATCCCTCGACGGGTGTCGCTGCGCCGGTATCGCTCACGGTACGCAATACCACGGTGACCGTCGACGTCTCCGACGTCGACGGCGTCGTGGGCAACCCGACGCTCACGATGGCCGGCGCGACGATCGCGCCGAATTCCGTCGTCGCGACGAGCCTGAGCTACGCCAGCTCGAAGCGGGCCGTCTACACGCTGCCGTTCCAGCCAGGCAACAACGACGTGACGGTCACCGTCTCCGACGGCGTACACACGTCGACCCTACAACAGCGATACGTCTACGACGACGGCATCGAGCACGCACCGCACATCGTGCCGCTTCACACCACCCCTGTGGTGCCGGTGGGCCGCACGGTCGTCGACACGTTCCTGGTTACGAATCAAGGATCGCACAGCGCGGCCTATACGGTGAGCGCCGGCTGCACATTTGACTTTCCTCATACGCCCGCGTGCGTGGCCAACACGTCTGCGCCGACGATCACCGTCGGCGCCGGTGCGACCGTGTCCGTGCCGGTCTCCTACACGACCGACCCGTTCGTGGGTCACCATCTCGACGTCGCTCTGACTGCGACCTACGCCGGATCGCTAAGCACGTGGCCTGCCACGCAGCAGTTCACCGCGACCGTCGGCTCGATGTTGCCGCCGCAAGTCACGATCGCACCCGCCGGCGGCAGCACGGTCACATCATCGACGATCAACCTCGTAGTGTCGTGGTGCGACCCGGACGACGGATTGTCGCTGCGAACCGTCACCTGGCAGGGCCGGGTTCTCGACGACAACTGGCATCCGACCACGGTTGTGGGTTGCTTGACGTCCGGGCAATCGATCTGGAACAATCTCCCGATCGACCCGTGGGCACAGACCGCCGTCGTAAACGTCGTCGACGACGGGGGGCATGCGACCACGAGCACCGCGACGATCACACGCGTCGCGCCGCTCAGTGTGCAACAGCCGAGCGTAACGCCGAAGAGCGGATCGCACAGTGTCCTGCCGAATGTGACCGCGACCGACACGTTCAGCGTGACGAACGCCGGTTCGTATGCGGCCGGCTATACGCTCACGCCGTCGTGCCGCGGAGTCGCGAACTGCGTGGCCAGTCCGAGCGTCTTGACGCTTGCAGCCGGTGCGAGTGCGCCGGTCGTCGTCAGCTATACAAGTCCGAGCGTGACCGGCGAGCGGGACACGATCCAGCTCATCGCGCAATTCACAGCGCCTACGGGTGCGGTGATCGCCGATACGGGCAAGAAGACTGTGGTGGTACCGGCCCTAGAAGCGGCGCCGAACGTGACGACGCCCTCTACACCCGTGGTGCTCCCGCCGTCTTACCGAAGCACGGCTGGATTCAGCATCACGAATCCCGGAAGCGAATCGGTCACGTATGCGATCCACACCAACTCCACGGGCGGTTTCGCATTTCCCGACTGGTTCACTCCGCCACAGAGCGTGACGGTCGACGCCGGCCAGACCGCGTTCGTGACGTTATCCTTCGCGGCGCCGAACGTAGACGGGGTCCTCGGGTCGTTCACACTGACGGCCGACTACGTCTCTACCTCGGGCGTCACGCTGTCCGGCTCGGCGACGGCCATTCTCCAAACGCAATCGCCGCAGCCAAGAATCGCCGTGACGCCGAAGACGAGCACGAAGGTCGTAGATGCCGGATTGACCACGACGCAGGTTGGGTTGTCCGTGACGAATACGGGCAACGTCTGGGTCGGGGGCCGGGCGACGGTCGCCTGTTCCTCCGCGTCCAGCGGAGTCATCGTACGCTGCGATCCGAGTCCGCTCCCCGGCGCGATCTCGCCATCGGATACGGGTACCACCGTGTCACTCGGGGTGGGGCAGTCGGCAACCTTCCTGGTCGACGTGCAACTGCGCGCCGGTTTCCCGGGGCGCGTTCAACTCGCCTTTGACGGCGCGTCCGACGGCGCGCCCGGGATTGCCGTGCACGACACCGGCACGATCACGATTCGGCGCGCCGGGGACTATGTCGCGGTTGCCGTCTCGCCAAAGGCGGAATCGCTGACCGTTCGCCCGGGGGGCACCGTCCTCCGGCGCTTCACGATCACGAACACGGGTACGATACCGGCCACGTTCTACTACGCAGCCGAGTGTACGGGCGCGGCAGTCTCCTGCGCGACGGTCACCGGATCGACCGGCGAGTTGCCGCCGAGTCTGGGATATCTCGTGAACGTCACGGCCGCCTCGCTGGGGATCGGTCAGGCCGGCGCGATCAGCGTGAGAGCGACGGACAGCACGGTCGCGGATACCGGCCGGGTCGCCGTCGTAACGGCGACGGTCGTGAATCTCGCCGTCGACTCGCGCAGCACCAATCCGGGAACGAGCGTCGATCGAGGTTCGTGTCTGACGATCGCCGCCGGCGACGCTGCCGCGTACGAGTGCGGCGATCTGCGGCTCGTGCATCCGCTTCCCGCCACGACGACGATGAACAAGTCGCGGGCGCTGACGCTGGTGTACAACAGCCGGCACCATTCCGGCATCGCGCTCTTTGCCGCGGATGTCACGGTCGGGGGAGGAAACGATGCAACGTCGCTGACCGCGCACGTCATCGTCGACGGCAAGGCGTCGGTCGATTCCACCTTCGCCTGGGATCCGCAGTGGAGCGATGGACACCCGCGACGCATCGTCGTGCCGGTGAACATTCGCGCCCTTGGACTACAGACCGGCGCGTACCACTACACGTTGGCGGTGGACGCGGTGTCGGGGCATTCGACGATCTCGCAGCAGGATACCGGGACGGTCGCGATCGTGAATCGCGCGACGAGTCCGTTTGGGCCGGGATGGTGGCTGGATGGGTTGGAGCAATTGGTGCCGTATTCGACAACGCAAATGCTGTGGGTGGGTGGAGATGGGAGCACGCGTCTGTACACTCGTTCGGTGACGGACACCATCTGGACGGTGACGCCGAGCGTGGACCGGCCGGATACTCTCATCGTCAACGCTGGAGTGGAATACCGCCGCCTGTTGCGCAACGGTGGTTTCGTCCGATTCAACAGCGGTCTGCAGCATACGGCGACCGTGAACGCTCATGGGGACTCGACGACCTTCGGGTACGCGGGTCCGGCCGGAATCGATCTGCGGACGATCATGCTTCCGGTTCCGGTGTCGGCGGGACGGACGGTCTCCTACAATTTCATTCACGACGGTCCGGCGAACAGCTTGAGCCAGGTCGTTGCACCCGCAGGCCCGTCGGGCCAGGTGCGACAGACGTGGTTGAAATATTCGACCACGCAAGCAAACGAGATCGCCCTTTTTCGCATTGTCGATCCCGACAGCTCGATCGTCGCCTTTGGATATGACCTGCACGGACGGCTCGCGTCCCGGACGAATCGACGCCTACACCAGACGACGTACGAGTATGATGACGCCGGAGGCTTTCGTCGGAGCACGCTCGACATGGCGGGAACGGCCACTACTTCGATCGTGCGGACCTTCTGTCCCGCCGAAACCGCGAGCTTGACCTCCTGCGCGTCCACTCCGTTCAGAAGTGATAGCCTGCGCACGTGGTACGACGGGCCGCGCGCCGACGGCGACACAACCTGGTTCTATCTCACGCGGTTCGGTTCTCCGCGAACGATCGTCGACGCGCTGCGCCACACGACGCGCATCGAGCGGATGGACGCCAACTGGCCGGCGCTCGTCACGGCGGTCATCGACCCAATTGGCCACGAGATCCGGACCGCGTACGACTCGCGGCGCGGCCTCGCCGATTCCGTTACGGATGTCAACGGAAACAGCACCACTACCACGACCCAACCACCAAGCGTCACGCGCTACGAGTGGCATGCGAAGTGGGATCGCGCAATCACGGTGACCTCGCCGGAGAGTGTCATCACGCATCGGGAGTACGATGTCGCGACCGGCGACCTGTCTAAGGAATATGTCGGGCCGAACCACGCGCGCCTCGTGAGGTACACCTACGATCCTGTCACGCGCCTTGTTCAAACGGTCACGACATTGCAGTCGGTGAATCCGACCGAGTATGGCTACGACGCCATTGGAAATCTCAGTCGTACCACGACCCCGCGCGGATCCATCTCGACCATCGTCCGCGACGTGCTCGGACGTGACTCAGTTTCCAAAACGCCCATCGCCGGTGTGCCGGCTACGAGCTGGCGCTATCGAACCACCACCTACGACCTCATGGATCGTGTGCTGGTGTCCACCGATTCCGCGCGCACCACGGAGGCTGATCCGACTCCCCAAACACTTCGCGTAGCCAACCTGTACGACGCGGAGGGCAATGTCGTTCAAGTCACGCGCACGGCATCTCCCGACTCGTTGCATCTCGGAGATCTGGTCCTCGGGGCGGAATACGATGCGGCCCACCGCAAGACCAGCGAATTCGATCCAAACCGGGCCACTTCACATGAGTGGAAGTACGATCCGGCAGGAAACGCACTGACCACCAATCGAGGTGGCGACGTTGTCATCGCCGAATACAACGTGCTCAATCGGGTCTTCCACCGCACCGTTCGGGGGTCGATCAACCCGTTCACGCCGCAGGCGGCGTCGGACGATCAGCGGTTCTGGTACGACGACGGCGGCCGCCTGGTTGTCGCGACCAACAACTTCGCTCAGGTCGGCCGTTCCTACTCGATCGGCGGACGCATGCTGACCGACACGCTGCGGATCGCGAACGCCGATCTCTCGACGCCGACGTTCAACCAGCACGTCTACGTCAATGGATATCGGTACGATGCGGAGGGGCGCCGGATCGCGCTCACGCCACCGCCGGGGCTGAGTGTCCTGGGACCCGTCTCGTACGTGTACGACAACGTCACTGGCGACCTTAGTCAGCTCATCGTTCAAGGAGGCGGGACGTATCGGTACTTCTACAACGTTGCGGGACTGCTCGATTCCTTGGTGCAGGGGGACGGGAGCGTCGAGCGCCACAAGTACGATGAGGACGGCAGGGAGGTCGCTCGGTTCGAATTCAGCCCGGCGCTGAACAGTTACTTGCATGCAGACACCGTCGCGCTCGACGAGCGCGGAAAGCGACTGTCCGTCTCTCTCAGCAGCCTCGGTCGCACCTCGAACGAGTCGTACACCTACGACGGGATGGGCGGTGCGATCGCGACTACTGGCAAGACCATCGAAGGCACGCCGCGCGACGCTTTGGGTAACGCGCTGTTCCGAAGCAAGGTGGGAGACGATTTTACCGAGCATTATCAGTACGAGCCGCATTCCACGCGGTTGCATTATACCGCGCATCAACTCGGCGACGGAACAACGGTGGATTCGTTGTCGCAGTCTTACAACCTCGCGGGAGATCTCGCGAGATCGATCGAGCAGATCACTGGCCCGCAGGTGTGCACGGCGAACCACGACGGACTCTCGGAGTGTCCGCCTGAGTTGCGGCGGGTTATCGCCTGGTCGCATCTCTTCAACCAGTACGACGGCGACGGCCATCTCGTGCTGGCGACCAAAGAAACGACGAACGACGGCAGTCCAAACTGGTATCCGAGCGCCGTTCGCGATCCGAATGGGTTCGCGGTCTACGCGCCGTTCGAGCGCGGAGTGCTCGAGGAGTATCGCTACGACGCCTTGGGCCGTCGCGTCTGGGTGCGTGCCCATCGCAACGCGTATTGCCCGGGAGCCCGCGACCGCGATAGCACGACAGTGTGCATCAGCACCATCGAGCGCACGATCTACGACGGCGATCAGGTTCTCGCCGAGATCCGGCAGCCCGGCGACGATACCACCTCTGTGGCCGTGCTCGAGTCAGACGGTCAGGCCGCGGGCCGGCCGATTCAGCACTTCGGTCAGGTTGGGTACGTACATGGCGAAGGAATCGACCACCCGCTCGAGCTCGCGCGCAACTACGCTGGCGACGTCACACGGCTGGTGCTGCACTACCAGTGGCAGGGCGCGCTCGAGATCGGGACGACCCTGGGCGGCGCGTTGGTCCAGTGCGGACTAGTGGCGCCGGGGGCTGACTGTGAGGACATTGAGTGGCCGGGCGCGAAGATGACGTTCGGGATGGTGATTCAGCATCCGGCACTCGGACCTGCGAGCTGGTGGGGGACGATGGCTGGGAAGTCTGAGAATGCGACAGGGATGTTGGATATGCGGAACCGGCAGTACGACCCGCGGACGGGGCGGTTTACGCAGGAAGATCCAATTGGGCTGGCCGGCGGGATGAATCTGTATGGGTTTGCCAGCGGAGATCCCGTTAACCATACCGATCCGTTTGGGCTAGCCCCTGAGGGCAAATGTCCGCCCGACTGTCGAGATATCACCGCTGACGAAGGCAATCGCATCGCCAACGCGGCGGAAGCGCAGGCAGCAGATTTCCAGTTGGCGAAGACGCCATACGTACTCGGGGGGTCAGGGAGCGGCGGCTCTGATTGCATTCATTTCTGCAAATCGGCCCAAGATCGAGCGGGCCTCACGGAGATACCGCTAACACAGAGTGGCACCTATGAGGGCAACCCGCACTTCAGGCCGATTTCCGTTGGAGAGGCTCGGCGCGGTGACATCCTCTGGCAGCCACGAGGTCGCAGTAACGGTCACGTGGGCATCTTTCTCGGTGATCGGAGTTCCAAAGGTGGGTTGCTTGGTGCCGCGATGGGAGACAATGGAGCGCGAACAACCAGCGTGTGGGGGCCGAAGTCCGCAGGTGGATGGTTCGCTGGGGGTGACAAACTGAAGGTCTATCGCCCGCTTATGTCTACGCCATAACCGATGTCGCAAAGGCTAGGTTCAAGAACATGAAGACAAAATTTCTAATACTTCTGTTGGCAGTCGCTTGCGCTCGTAGTCGCGATCGCGCTGACACATCGCAGGCTGCTCGCGGCTCGGATAGCGTGCTTCCGAAAACGAACGTATCGGCCACGCCTTCGGGGATAGACAGCGCAGCCGCTGTACGCCTCGTGGAGGAATATGCTCAACGCGATGCCAGTGGGGAGCGTCTTGCCTCAAGTGACTGGTTCAAGGACGCGATTACGGAGCCTGACCACGAGCCTGGCTACGATAGCTTCACTGCGATAAGTCGATACCAGGTTCAGCCGGGGCGTCGAACGGGTGACACGCTTGAGGTGCCGGTCGTTTACGACGTTATCGGCGAGTTGGAGCAGGTCGTGGTGCAGGACAAGACGACTGGATTGCGGCTCGTCTCTCGCGGTACGACGGAACGGACGGTATTCCCCGTCATCCGTTCGCCGGATGGGAAGCTCCGAATTGTGTCGCCGCAAATCGACCAACATGTGTTGGCGGCGGCGATCCTCACGAACCAACGCTTGCCTGCGTTACGAGAGCCGGATCGAGAGAAGCTCAAAGCCTCTGCCAAGTCACGCTAGTGGTGGCGGCAGAGCCGAAGCTGGGTACAATATTTGGCCTCTACGAGGGCCAACCCGCGTAGCTGATATCGGTATCGTGGATTGAGAAGGTGGCTGGGAGTGCCGGTGTGCTCGATTCTCAGGTGGAAGGTCATCGGCTGGCGACGCCTCCTCCGGATCATGCGGGAGCTCCACCAACGCCTCAAACCCGAGAACGCCAATGCGCGCTCTCGGGTTTGTCTTTTCGCTGAAGAGAAGAGGCAACGGCGGGGTCGACTTTCAACTGCGAGATCAGGGCGATCGAGCCGCCCACGTCTCATCGGGATCTTGTCGGTCTTACGCATCGGCATGCCTCCGTGTAAGGCACCGCCGAAAGTCTACTTCTGACTGTTCGTCGGCCCAGGGGAGCTTACCGGGTGTTGAAAGAATCTGGCGCACTCGGGGGGGTCGTCGCTGACCGAAGTACGACCGGACGGCGTTGGAGAGCTCGGGTTTCGTGTGCGGCTTCAGCGTCGCGCCGATCGCGGCTGCGGTACCTCGCGTGAGGCGCAAGTGGCGGTGACGCACGCACCGGATCACGTAGGCGCCGAGGCGCGCGGCATCTCGTCAGGTCTGAGATAGAGCGGAACAGGAATGCATGGCGGAGATGACTCCAGCGTGAGCAAAGGAGAGAGCTACGGTGGAGTGGTGAGGCGCCGGAGGAGACATCCACGCGGCCGGCTACAGGGCCCAGAGCTTCCGGCATCGCGGTCGACCGCAACGACTAAGCTCTAATATCCCCGAATTCAAGGTGCTGCTAACCGTGCGCTGGGCGCTAAGTCAAGTCGCAAACTGACCGCGCTCACGCTTCGCGTGACCCGCGCTCACGCCGCGCTCACGCCGCGCGTTATACATGACAAGGTGTCGGCGGCACTGAGTCATAGCCAACGGATCAGCAGCATTATTAGAAACTCTTAATAAATCCCCATCAGCCGATGGCGGCGGCGCCCTCCCCGGGCTCGATCGGACGCCGTAATTCGAGAACCCACAAGAAGAAAACGCTTAAATCCCGGCGACACATGCAGATACGCATGTGTCACCAACGCGTGCGCACGCAACGGACACGTTACGCGATCGATAGCGCGGTCCCGATGTCCGCACCAAGTGCCTATTGCTAGGCAGCACCCACCTCAACGCTCCCGCACAATGAAAATGCCTCTTGCGGTTTTTACCGCTATATCGGCGGCTGCATCGCCTGGTCGAGTAAGCGGCGCGATCGTGTTGCCGGAGCCGTGCTATGCCGCCGTCACGGTGATTCGTGCCGAGGCAAAGCCGTACGCGATCAAGCGAGTCGTCACGACCGGTGTACGCCGGTACGACGATGCTGGCGGCGGGTCGATATCGGTTTGCACGCCGGCCAACGGCAAACAATTTGATGCGGCGCGTGCAGAGGTCGAAAAGCGTGTTCAAACGCCCGCGATCACCGGCGAGATCGAACACGTCATCGTGAAGAGCACATCGGCTGTGATCGTAATGGATCACATCCGCGCCATCGTTGCAAAGGCCGAAACGACGCCCGGCGACTTCCGCGCCGTTGAGGTAGTGATCCTCAAGGCGCCCGATGGGAAGGAGCTCGACGAGACCGCGCTCCCGCGTTTGCTGAAGTCGGAAAGCGCGCGGGCATCTTGCTTGGCCGACAACGCAGCGCTGAAACAAACCAATGCGCCGTTCCACTGGGCATGCTAAGTCTCGCAGCATTGCGCCCGGTCTCGGACGCCGATCTGATTGTTGCCATGCGAGAAGGAAGTAGCGACGCGTGCAACGAGTTCGTGACGCGATTCCGTCCGATTCTCGAGAGCTATGCGCGGCGCGTCCGTATTCCTCCTTGGGACGCAACGGGCTGTATCCAAGACATCCTCAGCGATGAAGCACTCCGATTCGCGAACAATGGCATCACCATCCCAGCCAGCCTGCCGGCATACCTCATCCGCGCTCTGCGAAACCGATATCTCAACGTCAAGCGGGCGGCGAGCTGCCGCGAGCGTCACCACGCGGCAGCGTCCGACAGGTGGACTGGCGAGTGGGTCGTGACCTCCTTGTGCTCGGAGGCCGCGTTGCGCTCGAGCGCAGGACTGGAGGAGTCTGCGGTGCGGCAGTTGTCAGTTCTCGAGCGTCTAGCCACAGAGTTGCGTGCCGGCCTCACCGATGAGGAGCACTCAATCCTGATGTGGATTAGCCAAGGCGCCTCGCATCGTGAAATCAGCGCCTGGCTCGCCGTATCATACGAAGCAACGTCGAAGCGAATTTGGCGCCTGTGCCGCCGGTTGCGGGCCCAGGCCACGGATCGGGCTGAGTCGTACGAGGTTTCCGAGCGCGCGGAAGTAGAGCGCTTCTTACGGCGGGTAAGCGTGCCGTTGGTTACGGAGGGGAAGGCAGTTGCGAGTGGGGGAGCGCGATGACTGCCGCGTTCGTGGCCGAGCCGCTAGTAACGTTGGCCGCGGGACTCACTCGCGATTTCCTTCTTCACCATCGGGTGTGTCCGAAAGCATTTGCCGCTGACGGGACGCTTATCGTCGCCGTTACGGAGGATGCGCTGATCGCTGGCGCGGACGACGTCGCCTTTGCGTATCAACGCGCGATTTCCTTAGAAGTAGTATCGCGCGACGAGGTCGAGCGCTTGGTCGAGCGACTGACGACCAGGGCAGAGCGAACCGTCGAGTTGGCCCGCATCGATTCCAGTATAGACGACCTGGCCACTGACGTGCGCGATCTGGCAAATCAGCCGCCGGTAATCAGATACGTGAATTTGCTCGTGCGGGACGCGTACGACGCGGGAGCGAGCGACATTCACCTGGAGGCGACGCGCACTGGGCTCGCAGCGCGGTTTCGAGTCGACGGAGTTCTCGTCCCAGCGCCTGAGCCTCCGAGTCAGCTGCACCACGCCGTCGTTTCACGGATCAAGCTCTTAGCCGAACTGGATATTGCCGAGCGCCGCCGACCGCAAGATGGTCGGATACGCGTCCGTCTCGAAGCGCGAGAGCTAGACCTTCGCGTATCAACGATTCCAACAATGTTCGGCGAAAGCGTGGTACTCCGCCTTCTCGATCATGGGGGCCGCGCCGTCACGCTCGATGAGCTCGGGATGTCGGCGCGCGTGCTCAATATCATGGCACAGTTGTCGGCTCGCCCGGACGGAATGTTGCTCGTGACCGGCCCCACCGGAAGCGGCAAGACTACAACGCTGTATGGAGCGCTTCAGCGGCGCGATGCACACACCGAGAAGATCATTACAGTCGAAGATCCGATCGAGTACCAGTTGCCCGGTATTACGCAGATGCCGGTGCACCGTCAGGCGGGAGTGACATTCGGTGGTGCGTTGCGAGCGATTCTGCGCCAGGACCCCGACGTGGTCATGATCGGTGAAATGCGGGATCAGGAGACGGCAGAGATTTCCGTGCAAGCGGCGATGACCGGCCACTTAGTCTTTAGCACTCTACATACGAACGACGCCGTCAGCGCCATTCCGCGACTGCTCGACTTAGGCATTCCCGACTATCTCGTCTCGGCGACGCTCGAGGGCGTACTTGCTCAGCGCTTGGTTCGGCGGATCTGCGACGATTGCCGCGTCGAATACGAGCCGAGCCCGGAGACAGTTGCCGCTGTGGCGGGCCGGCCGATTGGACGCCTGACGCTCCTGAGGGGCACCGGATGTCCGGCGTGCCGTGGCACCGGCTTCCGTGGGAGGCTCGGAATTTTCGAGTTGCTGGCCGTTACCGATGATCTCCGCGATGCGATCGCCGCCCGAGCGTCGCGGGCGCAACTGAGAATGTTGGCCGTGGAGGCCGGGCTCGTTCCGCTCCGCTCTGACGGCTGGCAAAAGGTGGAATCTGGCCTCACAACCGTAGAGGAGGTCGCTCGTGTCGTCCAGAACTAGCTATCGCCGGCGCATCAGGCGCGCAGAGATACCGCGCGGTTTCACGCTCATCGAGTTGCTCGTAACAATTGCGATCATCGCGACTCTCGCCGCCATCGTGGCCCCATCGCTGTTCGGGAATATCGGAGACGCGCGACACAACACCGCCAAGAGCCAGATTCAAATCCTCTCGCTTGCGCTGGATGCCTATCGTCTCGATAACGAGGCATTCCCGACGACGGAGCAAGGGATTGAGTCGTTGCGCACGGTGCCCATTACCGGCAATCCGCCGCCGAACTGGAAGGGACCGTACCTACGCCAACTCGTGCCGCTTGACCCTTGGGGCAGGCCATACGTGTACGTCGCGCCCGGGCTGTCCAACCCGAACTCGTACGACCTGTACTCGCTTGGCAAGGACGGTCGCCCTGGCGGAGATGGCGAGGATGCGGACATCACCTCCTGGAACGGACCCGTCCGTCAATAGCAGAGCCTCATGCAATCGGTATTTGCCTTTCGCGCCGCGGACGGGAGCGGACGTATCAACGAAGGTCTCGTCGATGCCGAGACGAGCGAGCAAGCGCGCGTGATTCTGGTCACGCGAGGACTTTACGTGCTTGCGCTCGAGGACAAAGGACCCCGACGTTCGCGCCGGGAGCCCCTGTCTGCCGCGGATCTGGCGCTCGGCCTGCGGATACTCGGGGATCTGCTGGAGTCTGGCCTCCCAGTCGGCCGTGCACTTCATGCGTTCGAGGATCTCGCACCGAAGGGTTGGCGCATCGCCCTTCCACAGATCAGGCAATCAATTCGAGAAGGCCAAGGCCTCGCTGCAGCACTGGCCGATGCTCCAATCGAAATCTCCCCGCTGGTAATTGGGATTGCCCAGGCTGGTGAGGCCGGCGGTGCCATCGCGCCGGCGATTCGTCGCGCTGCCGATCTTACCGAAGCCTCGGCAGAAACTCAGGCCGCCGTCCGCGCCGCTCTCGCGTACCCCGCTGTGGTTGCGCTGGCCGGTGTCCTGGCCATTACCGTGCTCATTACGGTAGTGCTTCCGCGCTTCGCCAAGATTCTATTAGATCTTGGTCAAACACTACCTGCTTCGACGCGTTTGGTGATCCAACTGTCGACAGGCGCGCGCGCGCTGTTGATCCCCACCTTGGTTGCCGGAAGCGCCGCAATGCTGGCTTGGCGCTCGTGGACAACCACCGCGAACGGCCGACGGCAGTGGCATCGGACACTGTTGTCGATTCCTGTAGTCGGATCAGTCCGTCGTTCGTTCGCGATCGCCCGGATGGCGCACTCCCTCGGTGCACTTCTCGAGAGCGGGATTACGATCGCAGCCGCACTCCTTTTCGCCGCCCGAGCGACGGCCGACGGAGAACTCGAATCCCGGATTCTGGACGCGCGCTCGAGCGTGATGGCTGGTCAAAGCCTTTCGCACGCGTTGGAGGCTACCGCCGCCACGACGCAAACGACCGTTCGGCTCATTCGCGCCGGTGAAGAATCGGGTAGGCTGCCCTCGATGTTGTCACATGCCGCGAGAATCGAGCAGCAGCGGGCCGACCGAATCGTGCGCGCGGCCGTTCGCATGCTCGAGCCAACCCTTCTGTTGACATTTGCCTCGGTCGTTGCGCTCGTTGCGGCTGCGCTCCTCCAAGCGATCTACAGCGTTCGACCCACGACGTGATCAAATCGCGCCGCGGAGCTACGCTCGTCGAGCTACTCGTAACGCTCGTCGTGTTATCAGTCATCACCGCAGTGACAACTCTCGGCATTCGCAGAATTCAACAGCCGCGCAGCGACGATCCGAACAACGCTGTCTCAGAGTCGCTAAAGGTTGCGATCACAGAGAGTCGAACGATCACAGTAGTCATTCCAGTGGGCGGAACGCCTGCAGTTGCGACTGTCTTTCCTGACGGAGGCGTGATTGCCGACACGGCGTTCCACTTCGACCGGTTCACGGGTCGACGCTTTGATGCGCGCTAGTACCCCACGACGGGGAGCGGCGATCATCGAAGCTCTGATAGCAACCGTGATTCTCGCGACCACCGGCACGGCATTGATCACGTTGCTCGGTCAAACCCGCCATTCGATCCGTACTGTCCGCAGCACCGAACGTTTGACACGTGAGGCAGCATTGCATCTGGACCGGGTTGTGTTGCTCGGCCGAGGCGAGCTACTCGCGCGACAAGGACAGTCGTCCTTCGGAGGCTGGAGCCTGACGGTAGCACAGGTCGGCACGAGCTTGTTCGATGTAGGCGTCTCGCCGACGGACACGAATGCGTTACTTCTGCGGACAACCGTCTACCGACCCGATACGACCGATGCGAATCGATAGCCGTCGGTCCGGTATGACGCTCTTGGAAGTCATCGCTGCACTCGGAATCTCGTCGATCGCGCTCCTCGGGGGTGCGTTACTCCTCGATCAAGTCAATGACAGCGGCATAGGGATATCCAGAGATGGTCGAGCGATCGCAAATGAAGGCAATGGCGCTCGAACACTCCGTCAGTTATTCCACGAAGCCCAGCCGTCGTTCGACTCGACAAGGCGCTTCCGCGGCGACGGGCGAAGCGTCGATTACATGACACGGTGTGAGAAGCCGGCAGGGTGGACAGAGGTCTGCCACGTGACCATAGCCATCGATTCAACACGCGATAGCAGCTCCGTGACCGCTCAATTTGACAATGGCGACCAGTTCGTTCTCGAGCGCCATGCCGGCGCGATTGCGATCCGCTATTTCGAGCCCATATCCAGAGATTCGTCGTGGGCCTCGCGATGGGAGACCAGCGCTACGCTGCCGATGGCGATCGGACTGATCACCGGTCGCGACACGCTTGTGTTCTCGGTGGGACCCTCGCGTGAGTAGCACACGAGTACGCGAACGCCGCGGCTTCACGATGCTCACGATGCTATGGATTATGAGCGTTGCCTCAGTGGCGGCAATGACCGCCGCGCTAGCGGGGCGCAACACTGTTGATGCTGGACGCAATCGCGTGGAGCTCGAGCGTGCATATTGGAAAGCGACTGGTTGTGCGCGCCGCGCCCAGGCCGCGATCGACGAAGAGCTCACCGCATCGCCCTCCATCGAGGGTGTCAACGCAGCCTGGCGAACGTTGCAATCGTCCGTGCCCGCATCGACGCTCCTTACAGGCTGTGATGTCGCTCTCGAGGCGGCCGGCACGCGTATCGATCTCAATGCGGCGACGGACGAAATGATCACGAACCTTGCCACAATGCTCGGGTACGGAGCTGGCGCCGCCGAAATGGCCGCTGCGCTCCACGACTGGATCGACCCCGACGACAGTCTGAGCGCAGGCGGTGCAGAACAGGCCTGGTACCAGCAGGCCCGGAGGTTACTACCACGAAACGCGCCGCTCGCCGATTCGCGCGAGCTCTCGCGGGTTCGCGGATTCGAAGATTTTTCGCCGTTCGATTCACTCGTCTCAGTTGAACCCGGCCGCGTGTCGCTCGCCACCGCGTCCGCTACCGTGCTGACGGCCTTGCCTGGAATCACATCCGAGCTCGCAGACGCGATCGTTGTACGCCAGCAGGCGGGGGCGCCGGTGGCGGAACTGTCCGACGTTCTCGGGAGCGTGTCCCGCGCCTCCGCGGATGCTTTGGCCTCCCGGTATCCGGACGCCGTTCGCTTGACGACGCCGGACCCAGACGCGTGGGTCGTTCGGTCGACCGCAGTGTCCGGATTGCGCCCGAGTAAAGTTGTCTTGCAGTGGCGTCTTGCGCGTCTCGGTCGGCGGGCGATAGTGGTTCAAACGAGGACCATTCAGTGAGGGCTCGTTTCGGTATCGAAATCGGCTCAACGGCCGTCCGGGCCGTCATGATCCGCTCGGGAGCAGTACTTTGGCATACGGAAGTAGGTATTTCGGGCGCGGTTCCGCTTCGCGACATCGTGGAATCGCTTCTCGCCGCCGCTCCACGACACGGCTTCTTGCCGCCGATAGTCGGGATCGCACTCGGACCCTCGAGAACGCAGATCAAGCGGCTAGACGGCTTGCCGCAACTCGAGTCGTTGAGTGTCATGACGCAGTTGCTGCGAGAGCATGCCAGTGCCGTATTCCTGCGCACGGCTGGCACTCTGGTGATTCCCGAAGTTTACCGTTCCGGTGACGGAACACTGTGGGGAGCAGCCCTCGATCGCGCGATCGCGGACGACGCGGTATTCGCAGTTCAGCGCGCACGACTCCGCGTGACAACGGTGGTTCCAACCATCTCCGCTGTCGCGCAACTATATCCATCTGCCGTCGTTTGCGTGTCCGACGAAGCGGACCACTTTGAGCTGACGACCGAGCGAAGTGCGCCGCAGTCAATTCGGCGATTGGCGCTTCAAGGCGCCGCGCCGGCGATTCCCGCTCAGCTGAGGGGAATCGACGGCGACGCGGGCGCGTTCATCGGTGCGTACGCCGCAGCGATCGCGACACGAAAGTCTCCATTTAGTTGGAGGCCTGAGGTGACAGCAGCACATGCGGCAATGGCACGTCGGGCGCAAGTCGCCGGAATCGCTGTGTCGCTAGGGCTTGCATGCGTCGCTGCCGTGACCGCCCCGGCCGCTCGGGCAGCAGTATTCGTCCGTCAAGCCAGAGGTGTGGCCGTCAGCACTCGCGAAATGGAGTTGGAAGCGGCGCGAGCCGAGGCGGAGCTCCGACGTACCACCCAACTCCTCGAGACGGTTCGTATCTTTGACGCAAATCGAGGACAGATCACTCAACTCCTCGGACAGCTCAGCCGCTCCATTCCTGAGTCAACGGCGATAGTGACGTTCCGCGTCGACTCTATAGAAGGCAGCTTCGTTGCGATCGCGCCGCATGTGACCGATTTGCTTCCTGAGATTGGCGCGGTCGAGGAAGTGGCCGGCGCACGGATCGTCGGTTCCGTCACCCGTGAAACGGTGGCTGGCGTCCGCCTAGAACGCGCGGCATTTCGGTTCCGGCGATCACGCCCGTCCGTCGCTCCATTAGGCGGGCACCGATGAACGGCGGACTCGGGCTACGTTCGCGAGACAGACGCACTCTCATCGTCGGCACGGTTGCAGTTGGGACGCTCATGCTGATATCGCGAGGCGGTCCAGCATATCGCGCGTGGGAAGACGTGCGGCGGACCGAGGCTTCGGTGCTCACCGATCGAATCGCCTTCGCGAATCGATCGTCGCGCGAATTGCCTGCGCTTCGCGACAGTCTCCGTGTGAGGCGCATGCGTTTTGCCGCCATAGACTCGTCGCTGATCGGAGGCAATTCGCCCGCGGCTGCCGCGGCGAACCTGGCGTCCGCGGTGGAGGATTTCGCCGACGACGCACCAATGAGGATCAGCGCGTTGCAGATTCACGCCGACACTGCGGCGCGCCCGGGTCTGTCACGAGTCGCGGTTCGAATGACGGCGGTTGCAGACGTGGCGGGGCTGGCAGCGTTTCTACGCGCGGTCGACGGCGGAGTGCGGCACCTCGCGGTTCGAGAGCTTGCCATCTCGCAAGCCGAGCCGGCAGCTCCGGACTCGAAGCCGGAGATGCTGCGCATCGACGTGTTGATCGAGGGCCTTGCTCAAATTGTGCCGAGCGTTGTGCGATGATGACCCGTTCATCGATGGTATTACTCGCGTGCGCATTCTTTGTGCTCAGCGCAGTCGCCGCGCAGAGGTGGCGGACTGCGCTGCCAGAACCGGTCGCGCACGATCTCACGGTTCGAGCGTCGGCCGTCGTGCGCGCCGCAGCGACCGATTCTGCACTCGCAGAAGCCGAGGAAGCCCTAGTGTCAAACGACCCATTCCGTCTGGCTAACACTCCCGCTTCCGTCCCCTATGTCCCCACCGTAGAAGGCACCTCCAGTCTTCCAAGTTCAATTGCAGCACCGCTTCGTCCAGTGATGACGCTCAAGGCGATAGTCGGCGGTCCGCCCTGGGAGGCGATCGTCGACGGCATTCCGGGACAACCTCCGGGCACTGTCGTGCGCTCGGGGAGCACCCTCGACAAACTCGCGGTCCGCAGCGTCACGCGTGACAGTGTCGTCATCCAAGGGCCGGACACCACGTGGGTTCTCAGCTTTCGGAGGCACCCCTGAAGCTCTCAATGGTCGCCAGCGTGATCGCAATGGTCGCTGTGGCGCCGCAGGTTACCCTGGGCCAATCACCGTCCCGGGCAGCGAAACCCATCGCGTCAACAGCAACGGACCGCGGCGTTTCGGTGCCCACGGCGCGCGCGCCGGATAGCGTCACGCTCCGTATCGTCGCGACCGAGTTGCGATCGGCGATTCAAATCATTCAGCAGTATCTCGACAAACCCGTGATCTTCAGCGGCGCGACCGCGGGACCACAGGTCAGCATCGAGACCCCACGGCCGGTGCCCCGGGCCGATGTGCCCAAACTCCTCCGGGGGCTTCTGGATTCGCAGGGCTACGAGTTGATCGAGGACACGGCAACCGCCACTTACCGCGCGCGCCTCAAGGAACAGCCGCGTCCCACTTCGCCCATTCAATTCCCAGCGAGCAACCAGCCCGCCGCAGATGCCGCACGACGACAGGCTTTGGCACCCGAGCTTTTCGTCATCGCATTGCGACATGCGCGGGCGAGCAACGTCGCTACCACCATCAATTCGTTGTTTGGCCGCACGACGCCAGGATCGCCTAACGGACTGAATGCGGGGCGCGGGTTGACTCTCGGCGACGAACTCCGCGCCAGCCAAATCCCGCCGATCGATGCGCCGCTCGCGCAAAACGTTCCCGGAACTGGGGGGCGCGCAGCGACGCTCTCCGGGGAACTGACGATCGTTGCCGACACGCGTGTGAATAGTTTGCTGGTTCGAGCCAACCGCGCCGACTTCGAGCTGATTCAAGCCGCCATACAGCAAATCGACGTGCGTCCGCCACAGGTACTCATCGAGGTGTTGATCGTCGAAGCGAGGCGCGACCGGAATTTCAGCCTCGGCGTTGACGCTTCGATCGCCGATCAGCACGTCACGAACACGCAAAATACGACGGCAGGCGGATCATTTTCCCCGGGAACCGCCGGCCTAGCCGACTTCACTCTCAGGATAATGGGTGCCGGCGGCTTCGATCTCGGTGCGACTATAACGGCGGCCGCTGGGCGCGGCGATGTGAAGATCGTCAGCCGTCCGGTGGTTCTCGCAGCAAACGACGAACAGGCTGAAGTCGTGGTGGGCAGCCAGCGTCCGTTCGTCCAGGTATCGCGTGCCTTGCCGACGGACGGGGCCGTGCGCGATCAGGTCGTTCAGTACAAAGACGTCGGCACGAAGTTGAACGTAAAACCGACGATCAGCGTCGACGGCACGGTCCAGTTGAGCGTGACTCAGGAGGTGAGCAGCGCGACGACCGAAACAGCGTTCAATGCCCCGGTGATCTCGACACGATCGGTGAAGACCGATCTGCTGGTGAAGGACGGGCAGACGATCGTGCTGGGAGGGTTGACCGATAAGCAGCGCGACACCCAAGCGCGAGGAATCCCGATATTGTCGAGCATTCCGTTCATCGGTGGTTTGTTCGGCAGCCAATCGAGAGCCACGACGGAGACTGAATTGTTCATCTTCCTAACGCCGCACGTCATTCGAAGCGATGACGATGCCAAACGACTCACCGACCCATTGCACGACCGAGCGAACCGAAACATCCCATGATGCCAACGCAAGCCATGATGATTGGCGAGTCCGAGCCGATTCGCCGGCTTCGCCGGATGATCACTGCAGTGGCGCCGGCGCGGCTGCCCGTAGTGATCGAAGGGGAAACCGGAACCGGGAAGGAGTTGGTCGCGGCGATGCTACATCGCGAGAGCGGCAGAGACGGGTCGTTGATCGCCTTCAATGTGTGTGCGGTTGGCGAGACGATGTTCGAAGACGCCCTCTTTGGACATGCTCGGGGTGCCTTCACCGGCGCTGTCGGTGAGACGCTTGGTTTCCTGCGAGAAGCGAACGGAGGCTCTGCTTTTTTCGATGAGATCGGGGGGCTCGCTGCACCGATGCAAGCGAAGCTGCTGCGCGCGCTGGAGAGCGGGGTATTCCGTCCAATTGGAGCGTCCCGCGACGCTCAGAGCGACTTCAGGACGATCGCGGCGACAAACGAGCGGGTCGTTGACTTGGTCGCGGCCGGGCGGTTACGGGCCGATCTGGCGCATAGGTTGAGCGGAATCGTGTTATCCGTGCCGGCGTTAGCCGAACGTGTTGACGACATTCCCATTCTTGCCGAGTACTTCGCCGCGCGCGCGCGGCAAAACCGTCCGGTGAGCGTTACAAGAAGGGCGAACAGACTCCTCCAAGAACGTACATGGTCGGGCAACGTGCGCGAATTAAAGCAGGTTGTCGATGCCGCGATGGTCTTCGCCAGCGACGTACTCGATATCGACTCTCTTGATGTTGCGCTCGCGCATCGGTCGAGCGGCGGGTCACCTGTTCGGGCCGATGTCATTCCTGGCGAACGCCGCCTGTTTGAGCAAGTACTGGAGCGAGCGGGCTGGGACACCGAACGGGTAGCGGCGGGATTGGGTGTGCATCGTGCGACCGTGTACCGACGTATCAAGCGCCTCGGAATCGAGATCCCGAGAGCATTGCGGTTTCGCGAATTTATCGACCCTAGCTTTCCCATCGTTTCGCGAGAGCTCGCAGTCGTTGGTTCGAATGCACGCAACGGTATGTCAAGCCGAAGCGAGATCACGTCCCCATAGATAGACACGTGGTGCAGCCGTGCTCACGACATGCATGACGTCGACCATTCGGCGAAAACGTTGCTAGGCGTATGAAGAAAAGCCTGGCGGCGCATAGCGCCACCAGGCTTCTTCTCGTCAGGCGATCTCTAGGCCCAAATCACGACGCCGCCGACCGCGGCCAGCGTCCAAATGATGACGCCGCTGAAGATCGATACGTCCTGTATGTTCACTTGATACCTCGAAGCGCTATTGGTTGAGTTCTTGCGGAGGTCGAACGTCAATGCCCGATTCGAACGCCGGCGCCGACGAAAAGCCCCCAACGGCTGGACCCATCGGTCGCGACGACTCGACCGCCGCCGATCACAAGCGGCGTGAATCGGACGAGACGGCGCGGCGTGCGACTGCGAACGAGCGCCGGCGACGTGCACAGCTCCGGCGATTGCTCGACGTGCCCGAACCGCACCTTCGCCCACGGCGGCGACGACGCAGTCACCGTCGCCGTGCGGATGCCGTCCTCATTCGCGGGCGAACACGAAACCCGTGCTTCGATCGGAATCGCATCGATGGATACGCGGAGTGCGATGTGCGCCGAGTCGGGCGGCGGCGGCATGCTGACGTCCGCCTGCACGGTGTACGGCGGTTCGCGGATGTCGAACCTCGCCATCCGAATGCCGTCGTCGTGATTCACCGCAACCGGCGTCGACGCGGCGCGGTGCAGGGAATCGACGCTAGCGTCGAGGGCGTATCGGGCACGCCGCTCGCGCCCGAGGGCGCGATCCAGTGCGTCACCGCGCTGCGCCACTTGTACGGCGTGCTTCTCGACGAGCTGCAGCGAATCGCCGAGTAGCGCGGCGACCCGTTTGTTCGTGCGTGCGACGTTTCTCGTGCTATCGCGCTCCGCCGCGAGATTCGTCACTGCGAGCGCCGCGGTCGCAGCCCTCGATTGTTCCGCGCTCACGCGTCCTTCCTCGATCCTCACCGTGATGCCCAGCGTAAGGCAGAGCAGCATGAGCAGCTTCAGTGCTGTCATACGGATCATTGTGTCTCCAACGGATGTGTGGTGGTTGGGTCAGAACGACGCCGCGATCCTCCGCTGCACGTCATTCACGCCGATGATGGGTTGCCGATCGAGCCGTTGGCCCGTCGGGTCGACCTTGCGTCCGAGCGTTCCCCACAGCGCGCGCCGCGGGGTGTAAGCCGGAGTCCAGACCGCTTGCTCGTCGTGGCCAACGATGCCGTGAGGGATCGTTTCGGGTGTCCACCCGTGATGTCGCAGGAGTGCGACACAGGTCGCGGCGATCGAAGCAAGCTGTGGGTCGGTAGCGAGTACGAGTCCGTTTGTAGCCGCGGCCACTCCATAGAAGACGGAGTTCGCCAACGGCGTCTTGCACGCGCCGGCGTGCGGTGTTCGGTGCGCCGGGTCGGCTAGCTCGACGACGCGTCCGTCGTCGAGCACCAACCAGGTGTAGCCGTTCGTGCAGCGTGGGTCAGAGAACCACTCGACGGCCCAATCGTCGCGCGACGAGTCGTCGTAGTGCAGCATGATGCCGCCGCGAGGGGCCGCGAGTGGTGCCTGCAACACGTGTGAATGCCGGCGCTCGTCGACGACGAGCCCCGGGATGGACGTCATCCGTCTATCCCGGTGTCATTCCGGTGATCGTCGAACTTCGACGGTTCCTGTCCGTACACGCTCCCCATGCGGCGAACGCCGCCGACGCCGAAGCGCGTTACGAGGGTCTTCGCGAGCTCCACGACATCCTGCGGGTGTACGCGCTCGAGCGCGCCGAGGATCGGGAGAGCGAGGACGATCGCGATGGCGAGCGTGGCGTCCGGCCAGC